>CANOEC010000003.1 GCA_947564735.1 uncultured Lachnospiraceae bacterium
AATATGATATCTGCTGGCTGGGGCAACTTGCAAACGGCTTAATCAGCAGACACTACATATTGTCTCAAAAGGAAAAATTTGTTGACGAAAGTGCCGATAAGTGTTAACATATTTTATAGAAAAAGGTGTTACCGTGAAGCAACGGTTCGCCTCAGTTAATGAAGTTCAAAAATGCAACCTAACTTTGGTCGGTGCGGTTGCTTTTTTGATGTCTTTTATTTCTTCTGGTCTGCCAGATACTGATCACAGTGACAATGATGCTGATAACCGTCACTACAATACCGACAAGTTCCAAAATAATTCCGAACACCAATAGTGCATACCTTTCACTTTATTTTCCATATGTATCCCCTCCTCCGGTACTGGAAGTTCTCAAAATGTACTCATTTTGGCAAAAGGCGAACCGCTACCCGTTTTGGTAACACCCATACATATTCTACCATAGCGACAGCGTTTTGCAAGATGCGACAATAAATAGTTAAACAATTTTCCCTCCCCTGCATAGCAGGGGGTTTATTTTTGTCTGTGACACACAAAAAAGGGATGAACCCGCCCTCACGGCACAATTCATCCCTTTTCTTATCTTACTTTCAATCGGTTTACATAACTATTTTGTCAACAGCATCATAATCTCATTGCTTCTTGCCACGAACTTTGTCATTGCTTCCGGCTCAAGCGGCGCCTGTTGCAGCAATGCCAAGTCATAGAGCTGCTCGCAAATCATCTTCACATTCTCACCCTCCTGATTGTCCAGTACATACTGTACTAACGGATGATTCGCATTCAGAATCAGCGTCTCGCCTTCCTTGCCGAACGCCCCCATATCCATTCCCGGCATGGAATACATCTTCATCATATCCTGCATCCTGCGCGTTTCCTCGGACAACGTAATCATGGAAGAAATCTTCTTGTTTTTCAGCTTCTCAATCTTTACTTTGATAGCGTCCTTCTTGAGCACCTTCTTCATCAGCTTCGCCACGGACTCCGCCTGCTCTTCCATCTCCTTCTCCGCCTTCTTGGAGGTCTTAGCCTTAAACACATCGGTCAGGTCAGCGTCTATTCTCTGGAACTTAATGCCTTCGTTCTTAGCTTCAAGCTGCGACACGAAAGGCTGGTCAATATTGTGCGTCAATACAACCGCGTCCATCTTAGCCGCCTTGAACATATTGATATACTGGCTCTGCTGTTTCTCGTCCGTCACATAGTAAATGACTTTCTCTTTCTTCTCCTCTTCCGCCTCCACAGCCTCGCCGTTTTCATCGACGACTTCACCTTCCACCTTCTCGGCTTCATCAGCGTCTGTGTTTTCACCGTTCTCTTCTACAGCCGCCGCTTCTGCGTTCTCACCGTTCTCTTCCGCAGCCACAGCTTCTGTCTCCCCGTCATTTGCGCCTTCAGCAGCCGCCTCTTTCTCTGTGCCTGTCGATTCTTCCGCCTCATCCGGGTCGATTTTATTGACTTCCAGACATTCCGGCAGCGTCATGTATTCGCCGTCCAGATTCTTGAAAAGGATATAATCCGTCATCTTTTCACAGAACTTATCATCCTTCAGGCAGCCGAACTTGATGAAGGGACTGATGTCATCCCAATATTTCTCATACTCCTCTTTCTCGGTCTTACACATACCGGACAGCTTATCCGCAACCTTCTTTGTAATGTACTCGCTGATTTTTTTCACAAAGCCATCATTCTGCAATGCGCTTCGCGATACGTTAAGCGGCAAATCCGGACAGTCTATCACACCCTTTAACAAGAGCAGGAACTCCGGAATGACTTCCTTGATATTATCCGCGATAAACACCTGATTGTTATATAATTTGATTGTGCCTTCAATCGACTCATACTCCATATTAATCTTCGGGAAGTAAAGGATGCCCTTCATGTTGAAAGGATAGTCCATATTCAGGTGAATCCAGAACAACGGCTCCTTATAGTCCTGAAATACCTTGCGGTAAAACTCCAGATATTCTTCCTTCGTGCACTCATTGGGATGCTTCGTCCAGAGCGGCTGTGTCTCATTGAGCAGTTCGGGACGCTTCTTAATCTTTAATTTCTGCTCATCCTCTTCCTTCTCCTTCGGAATCTCCTCTACCACTTCATCGGTATCCAGCTTTTCATCTGCCTTAATAGTCTGGGTATCCGTATTATTCGCCTTGGAAATATAAATCTCCGTCGGCATGAAGGAGCAGTATTTCTTAATAACTTCTTTTGCCTTATACTCGTTACAGAACTCTAAGCAGTCCTCATTGATATAAAGTGTAATCTCCGTACCGACTTGTGTTCTGCTTCCTTCCTCCATATCGAACTCTGTGCCGCCGTCACATTCCCAGTGTACTGCCTGCGCACCGTCCTGATAGGACAACGTATCAATATGCACTTCATCCGCCACCATAAATGCAGAATAGAAGCCAAGACCAAAATGCCCGATAATCTGGTCTTCATTTGCCTTGTCCTTATACTTCTCAATGAAGTCCGTCGCTCCCGAAAAAGCAATCTGGTTAATATACTCTTCCACTTCCGCCGCTGTCATACCGATACCGTTATCAATAAACTTAAGCGTCTTCTCTTCCGGATTGACAATCACCTGTATCTTCGCCTTGTAATCGTCCGCCAAAGCATACTCGCCCATCATATCAAGCTTCTTTAATTTCGTGATCGCATCGCATCCGTTAGAAATCAACTCCCTAAAAAAGATGTCGTGGTCGGAATACAACCACTTCTTGATAATCGGAAAAATATTATCGCTGTTGATTGATAAATTACCATGTTTTGCTGCCATTTTACCACTTTCCTTTCTTCATTATAAATGTCTTCGACACTGCTGCCACCTCTTGCCGCACAGAATCTTTCCTTTGCTTATTAAACATTATGTAAACCCACATACATTGGATTTACTATCTAGTGGATAGTTTAATACGCATAAAATAAGAAGTCAAGAAAAAATTAGCACTCAACATGATTGAGTGCTAGTAATTATCATTTTATTCCCATTTTACGCGCATTTGCACAATTCTAAACTTTTTCTAAACTCGTCTTCTACTTCCCAAAGTAATCCGCATACACGTCAAAAAAACTCATTGTCTGCACTTCTTCATCGTGTATAAACCCTACACCGTCCCACAGCTCTTCATTTAAATTTCTCGTAAGCGTCGCCACGTAAGCGTCATACTCCTGCCCAAATGCCTCCGCCCGTCTCTGATCCACGATTTTTATCTTATTTGCATCTGTCTCATCCTTATTGAAGGTATTGAGACATTTGATGATATGATAACCAAATTCCGTCTCCACGATATCGCTGATTTCATCTTTTCCAAGGTTAAATGCCGCCGTCTCAAAGGCTTCTTCCATTTCCCCTTTACCAAAAGAATACGTCGCCTGTTCATCTTCGCTGTAGCGCCTGATGAGCTCATCGAAGTCTTCTCCCTCCCTCGCCAGCTCCAGCACCTCGCACGCCTCGTCATACGCATTTTTTTTCGCCTGCTCCGTATACTCTATCTTCTTACCGGTGCCGTCTAAGGCATACGTCTTAATCAGAATATGCTGCACCGTAATGGTGCGGGCTTCGTCATCACTGATTTCCGGATTAATGTCTTTGATCGTATACTGATAAACCTTTTCCGCCAAGGCAAATTCCGTATACAGCTTGCTTATTGTTTTCTCCGACACACCCATCTTTTCAATCTCTGTCGCATTCAGTGAACTGTAATAAGCATTCGCCGCATTTTCTACCTGCGCCTGCTCCTCGTCGCTTAGTTCCACTTCATAGCGTCCTGCCATCAGATTCATCGTCTTAATGCGTGCAATCTGTGCCAGCGCAATATCCTTGACATTCTGTTCAAGCGTCACACCGTCCACATTCGTATTCCATATCTCTGTCCCATACACACTCTCATATCGGTTCTGGATATTGGTCAGATACACCATAATCTCCGGGAGAAAGCATGTGCTTGTCTCAATCCGAAACACTTCATCCTTCTCAAATCCGGTCGTAAGAACTACCTTCGTGCCGATATTCTTATCGCCGCAGCCTGTCATACTCACGCAGATCATCCCCGCCGCCAGCATGATTCCTGCCAATTTTCTCCATATTTTTACCATCATATCTTCGGCTTCCTTCTTTTCTTATTGTATGACATTTCCCAATTTATCATACCATAATTCCCCGTTTGTCAGTACATAATCCTCTCCCGAACAAATGGCATGAATATAATCCTTCGCCGATACCAGCCTGTGTCTGAACGCAATTCCGCCGCCAAACAGATTTGTTCCGTGGATATCTGAGCCCGCGCACATCGGAAGGGCGTGTTTTTGTGCATACTCTACCGCTTTCGCGTCAAAATCCGGATTGTTATGCCCGCCGCTTTTTGAATGGGAATGTGTGGCATTGACGGCTTCCACCCCGTCTACCCAATCCGGATACAGCCGGACCTCCGGAATATACGCCTCTTCTCTGAACGGATGGGCATGTATCACCATGCCTCCCGCCTCATGAACAAGCCTATACTGCTCTTCCACAGAAGCCTCAAGAATCTGCGGTGTAGCACGCATCCATGCCGGGTCAATCCCGTAAATCAAAAACTCCGTCCCTTGATATCCTGCTTCATATCCAAAAAACACATCAAGACCAATCCTGTTTCCTTCCGCCTTTGCCTGTTCATATCCCAATGCAAACGCATCCACCCATTTTTCCCATGTAAGATTCCTGTCTATCGCCGTATTTCCGCCCCAGTTATGGTCCGTCACAAAAATTCCGCTGTAACCGTACTCCTTACACGCCCTCGCCATCTCACTGCCCGTACTTCTTGCGCAGGCGCTGGACTCCGAAGTATGAAGATGCGTCTCATATAAGTATGGATATTTCTCCTGTATCTCTTTTTTCATGATAATCTCCATTCCGAAGGAATACTTTTATTTCCGCCTGCCGTCAAAACAATTTGTGACGCTCCAGCACAAATTATCCTGTCATGAACCCGGATAGCAAATCGAGGACGGTTTCGTCCACTTACAAAAGGGATTAAATTGTATGCCTCAGGCATTTCAACCTAATCCCTCTTTGCTCGCAATTACTTAATCACATGAATCCAGCCTGCAGGCGCCTCGATGCGTCCCATCTGAATCCCCGTTAACGTGTCATATAGTTTCTGCGTAACCGGTCCCATCTGACTCATACCGCTGGGGAATGCAATTTCGTTGCCGTGGTCTACAATCTTGCCCACCGGAGAAATCACTGCAGCCGTACCGCACAGACCGCACTCTGCAAACTCTTTCACTTCCTCAAAAGGAATCTCCCGCTCTTCCACTTCCAGACCAAGATAGTCCTTGGCAACCACCATCAGGGAACGCCTCGTAATAGATGGAAGAATGCTGTCTGACTTCGGTGTCACAACCTTATTGTCTTTCGTCACAAACAAGAAATTCGCACCGCCTGTCTCTTCCACATTCGTTCTGGTAGCCGCATCCAGATACATATTCTCGTCGTACCCTTCCGCATGCGCCGTCACAATCGCATGAAGACTCATGGCATAATTGAGTCCTGCCTTAATATGCCCCGTTCCATGCGGCGCCGCTCTGTCAAAATCACTCACTTTGATAGTCAGGGGCTTCACTCCACCTTTAAAATACGGACCAACCGGTGTCGTAAACACTCTGAACTGGTACTCGTCCGCCGGTTTTACACCGATTACGGCAGAACTGGCAAACATGTACGGACGGATATATAATGTTGCTCCGGAACCGTACGGAGGCACATACGCTTCATTTGCCGCAACCGTATCCACCACAGCCTGTACAAAGCGCTCCTTAGGGAATACCGGCATCTCCAGTCTTTTGCAGGTATCTTCCATACGCTGTGCATTCAAATCCGGGCGGAAAGTCACGATATGACCATCCTCCGTCGTATACGCTTTCATTCCCTCGAAGCATGTCTGTGCATACTGCAGTACACCGGCACACTCATTGATTACAACTTTCGCGTCCGATACAAGCGCTCCTTCATCCCATGCTCCATCCTTATAATTCGCCACAAATCTTTTGTCTGTCTCCTGATAGCCAAAACCGAGATTTGCCCAGTCAATGTTCTTTTTTTCCATCTTCTCCTCACTCCTTTTCCCCATCTAAAACACTGATATTCCTTATTAATATTATACCATTATCCTTAAAAGTCAAGATATCACAACACCGCATTGACCACTTCGAGCGCAATGTCATATGCGTAATCCTTCACTGCCTTCTCACACAGACGAAGCATCTTCTTATCCGACTCCGGACGATCATATTTCTTAAGCTCCTCAATCTTCTCATTGACGCTGTCGCCGTCGAAATCATCCAGACGTTCGGTGAGCTCCCGCAGCGCCTTCTTCCAATCATCATCCGTAATCCTCAGATTTCCCTGCTTTTGGGGCTTACTTTCTGTCTCTTCCATCTCCCCGTTTTCTTCCGCTTCCTGATCCAGATACACTTTTAAGCTGGTGCGCATGTTCTTCATCATATTGAAAAGGATTGGTGAGCGTACTTCCACATCCTCAAGCCGTCCCGCCTTACTCATCTTCTCTAATTCAAATGCTTCATCGGCAAGACCGTCGGCGCCCACATTGCGCGCATTGCCCTTTAACGAATGAACAATAATCGCATAGCCCGGCATGTCCCCCTTCTTTAAGAAGTTCCGCAGCGCCTCCTCCTTCTCCTGTAAGATTAAGTGGAAGTCATGAAGCACTTTGCTGTATAATGCTTTATCCCCGCCCATGTATTTTAGCCCGTTCCGGATATTAAAACCAATGATATAGAGCTGGCTTTCTTTGATATCCAAAGCCATCTCCGCCGCCTCGCGTTCGTAATTTCTCTCCATATTCTGGTTCTTTGTCAAATAAACGACATTGTCCGGCAAGTACTCAATCAGCATATTCTCAAACTTATCCGCGTCGATTGGTTTCGTAAGATAATCCTGAAATCCTTCTTTGAGATAGAATTCTCTTGCGCCTGCCACCGCATTTGCCGTCAACGCAATCACCGGAATGCTTGCAGACGGATTATCCTTTAACGCTCTGATGGCATGTAATGTCTCAACGCCGTCCATAACCGGCATCATATGATCCAGACAAATTAAATGATAGGTCTTACGCTTAATCAGCTCCAGACACTCCTCACCACTGCCCGCAACGTCAATCTGTAATCTTGTCTGCTTCAGCAGTCCCTGCGCCACCGCAAGATTCATTGCATTATCGTCAACAATCAGAATTCTTCCCATGGGCGCTATGAATTTCTGGTTATAGTTCTCTGTGCTGTGCAGACTCTCATTGTACTGCTTCTCAAAATCCCCCAGCGGCTTATCGTCTATGACCTTCTGCACAATGGAAAATGAAAACTGGGAGCCCTTCCCGTATGTACTCTGCACCTCCAGTTTCCCGCCCATCATTGTCACTAAGCGGTTCGTAATGGCAAGTCCCAGACCGGTTCTGTCCTTCTTGCCTCTGACCGTCGAGTCCATCTGCTGGAATACCCCGAACAGCTTCGGCAAATCCGACTTTTGAATGCCAACTCCCGTATCTTTTACATAAATATCCAGCGCAATCTCATCCTCTGATACATGTTTCCAGCCAAGGTGCAGCGTTATCTTGCCTTTTTCGGTATACTTCACCGCATTAGAAAGCAGATTAGAAATCACCTGCCTGATATGAATCTCATCGCCCGACAGCTTATATGGAATATCTTTTGCAATATCTAGCTCAAGCTCCAGCTTCTTCTTGCGAAGCTGCAAAGAGATGCCGTTTATCAAGTCATTTAGAAGCGAACTAATGTCGTAAATTCCCTCCATCAGCCCCATCTGCCCTGCTTCCAGCTTCGTGAAATCTAAAATATCGCTGACCAGAGTAAGCAGAACACTGCCTGCCTGTCTGATATCCAGTGCATATTCCTTAATCGCCTCGTCCTGACTTTCCCGGATAATCAGCTCATTCAGTCCCAGAATTGTGTTAATCGGCGTCCGCAGTTCATGGGACATATTCGCCAGAAAAATATCTCTGGCGCTGTCCGCTTTCTTTGCCGCGTTAATTGCCTCTTCCAGCTCCACATTCTTCCGCTCAAGTTCCTCCTTCGCCTGAAGCAGAGTGGATACCTGCTCTATCTTACTTGATACCGTTACCTGTTCCATCTCATTCCCCATAATATATTCCCTTCCTTATTCCTATTCCCCTGACGCTCCGGCTTCTGTCGCCTATCATCTTCACAGTCCCGCCGGATGTCCGCCCTGATTACCGGAACCCTTTTTGCGCTCATATTTTATAAACTCATAGGCGATATCAAAGTATGTCTGCTCTTCACTGTCCGCCGTGACTTCCCACTCGTCGCTTTCGTCCAGATTCGGGAAATAGGCATCCGCCTCATAAACATGGTCAATCTTTGTCACATGCGCCACATCACAGTAAGGAAGCATCATACGGTAAACACTCTCTCCGCCGATGATGTAGACATCCTCATCCGGATATTCCCTCAGCTTCTGCAGAAGCTCTTCCTTACTGTGCACAACAACTGCATCCTTCACCTTATAATTGGGGTTTGTGGACAATATGATATTCGTCCGGTTCTTTAAGGGCATCCCCTGTGGAAAGGTCTCCAGCGTTTTTCTTCCAAGAACCACCACCTTGCCCGTTGTTTCCTGCCGGAAAAATTTATGGTCTGCCGGAATACTGACGAGCAGGCTGTTCCTACAGCCAATTGCCCAGTTGTTATCTACTGCTACAATCAAATTCATATATAGACTCCTTATATCATTCCTATATCGCTACCGGGATATTCTCTACCTGCGGTCCTGTCACGTAATTCTCCACCCTCACGTCGTTTCTGGTAAACTGATAGAAATCTTTTACTTCCGGATTCAGCCAGAATGCCGGCGCATCGTAAACCGGTCTTGTAATCAATTCCTCAATGATAGGAATGTGCCTGTCATAAATATGTGCGTCCGCAATCACATGAACCAGTTCACCTGCTTCCATCTCACACACCTGCGCCAGCATGTGCACCAATACCGCATACTGCACCACATTCCAGTTATTTGCAGTAAGCACATCCTGCGAGCGCTGGTTTAAGACTGCATTTAAGGTCAACCGGTCATGTCCCTTCTTCTGCGTCACATTAAATGTCATGCTGTAGGCGCACGGATACAGGTTCATCTCATGCAAATCCTGATGCACATAGATGTTCGTCATAATACGGCGGCTGAACGGATTATTTTTCAAGTCATAAATGACCCTGTCCACCTGATCCATCATGCCTTCCTTGTACTGATGCTTCACTCCCATCTGATAGCCGTATGCCTTGCCGATGGAGCCGTCCGCATCCGCCCATTCATCCCAGATATGACTGTGCAGGTCATGCACGTTATTGGATTTCTGCTGCCATATCCACAGCATCTCGTCCGTTGCGCTCTTTAAAGCGGTCCTGCGCAGGGTCATAATCGGAAATTCCTTCGACAAATCGTACCTGTTGACCACACCGAACTTCTTCACCGTATACGCTGCCGTACCGTCCGCCCAATGCGGTCTTACCTTCTCCCCCTCGGTACTCGTCCCGTTCTCCAGAATATCCTTACACATATTGATAAAAATGTGGTCCGCCAAACTCATGATTTATTTATCCCTCTCCAATCTCCTCACTTCATGTTCTATCCCACTTATCGCACAGCGAATTAATCTGGTCCGCAAACTTCGCCAAATCCTTGTTCGTCCCGCCTTCGTTCTTATGGATAACGGCGATAAGCCTCTGCCCACTGGCGAGCAGCCTTGCAAAGACGTCGGAAATACCGCGCATTTTCTTCTTCACCGTAACCGGTGCAGCCTCGTAAATAAACGTACCGTCTATCAAATCAAACCTCGTGCCACTGTAAGGCGCATAGGCTTCTATCTTATGCTCCACTTTCAGACATTCCGTAAACATCTTGCAGACGCTGTCCTCACCGTGTACGACAAACACCTTCTGCAGCCTGCTCTCAAACCCGTTAATCCAGTCAAGCAGCCCATTCTTGTCCGCATGTCCGCTCATACCGATTAATTTCATAATCTGCGCTCGGATTTCAATCTGCTCTCCAAAAAGCTTCACTTCCTTGGCGCCATCCACAATATGCCTGCCCAGCGTTCCCACCGCCTGATATCCGACAAACAGAATCGTACACTCCGGACGCCATAAATTATGCTTCAGATGATGCCGGATTCGTCCCGCCTCGCACATACCGGAGGCAGAGATGATAACCTTCGGACCGGTCTCAAAGTTGATCGCCTTCGATTCATCACTGGTAATCGCCAGACGAAGTCCCGGAAACGCTATGGGATTGATACCCTGTCTGACTAACTCCATGGATGCCTCGTCAAAACAGTCATGCTCGTTCTTCTGGAAAATACCGGTCGCCTCCACAGCCAGCGGACTATCCACATAGACCGGAAAATCCTCATGTCCCTTCACCAGTCTGTCAGCCTTAATCTGACGCAGGAAATAGAGCATCTCCTGTGTTCTGCCAACTGCAAAAGAAGGAATCACAACATTCCCGCCCTTATCAAAAGTGGTCTGCAGGATTTTTGTAAGCTCTCCTATGTAATCCGGCTTCTGCGTGCTGTGCAGCCTGTCTCCGTAAGTGGATTCCATCACCACATAGTCAGCTTCCTTCGTCAGCCTCGGATTCTTAATCAATGGTTGGTCACTGTTGCCGATGTCGCCGGAAAAGACAATCTTCTTCGTCACGCCATCTTCCGTCGCCCACACTTCGATGCTGGCGGAACCAAGCAGATGTCCGATATCTGTAAACCTTATCTTCACGTCTTCACAGACAGTAACGACGCTTTCATAGGGGCAGGGTACAAGCCGTCTGATTGCCCCATCCGCTTCTTCCATCTTATAGAGCGGTTCAATCACTGCATTGTCCGCGCTTCTTTTCGCCTTACGGTTCTTCCACTCCGCCTCATGCATCTGGATGTGCGCACAGTCCCGCAGCATAATACTGCACAAATCACTGGTAGCCTCCGTTGCATAAATATTTCCCCGAAAACCTCTGGCATATAACAGCGGCAGCAATCCGGAATGGTCTACATGCGCATGTGTCAAAAAGACATAATCTATCAACGCCGGATCCACCGGTAATTCACAATTCTCAAATACATTCGTTCCCTGTTCCATACCATAATCTACTAAGATATTCTTCTCCCCGACACGCAGGTAATGACAACTGCCCGTAACCTCATGGTCAGCACCGATAAACATAAGTTCCATAAGAAGCCCTCCTAAAGAAATCTGTGCACAGATACTTCCTGTATAGACGTTTTCACCCAAAAATATAAATATATTATTATCATACCATTTTTTAAATTGTGCGTAAATAAAATTCAGCAACTCCGTCTCTTTTTTCCATACTATATATCATATAAAATGTCAAAATGAGGTGACTGTGTCATGCCTTCTGCCTATGCGGCGCTTTTTCTCTTTCTGACTGCCGTATCCATCGACTCTTTGACCGCCGGACTGACTTACGGCACCCAGCGGGTTCATATCAGACCCTTCTCTTTTCTCATCCTCGTCTGTGTGCCTGCCGTCTTCATCACTGCCGCCAATCGCATCGGTTCTCATATTTTAGGTTTTCTGCCACAGACTGCCCTGCCTTTTCTCTCCTTTACGTTATTAGCAATCTTAGGACTCAGCAAACTTTCAGAGAGCCTTATACGTCTTTTGGCACACAAATACCCCAGTCTCTCAAGAAACTGGGGCTGTAAAATCAAGCAGATTAATATCATCTTTACCATCTATCTGTCACCGGAAGACGCCAATCAGGAAGACTTGCATCTTCTTACTCCGAAAGAAGCGCTTCTTCTGTCACTGGCGCTTTCTTTAGACAGCGTGCTTGCCGGCATGGCTTTTTGTGCGGAACCGATTTCTCCTGTCCTGCTCTTTTTATCAGCTTCGCTTTTCAATCTGCTTCTCTTCACGTTCGGATATGGTCTCGGACATCTGATTTCCTCCGTACTTCACGTAGATTTATCATGGCTTAGCGGTTTGTTCCTGCTTCTATTGGCAGTGCAGGCTCTTTTATGATTCCGTTCTTTTCATTTGCTGATTTTACAGATGACTCCTGTTTTCTGCCTTTTCCGGCTAACACAAGCAGTTCGTGTACAATGAGCGGTGTGGTAGACAATGCAATCAACTGTAACCATTCCGCAAGCCCCAGCCGCACCGTCCCAAACAGCCGGATAAGCGGCGTGATTTCCGTCACCGCTATCTGCAGCGCAATTCCAATCGCCGCCGCACCAATCATATACGGATTGTTTCTGTGATTCATCTTAAACACCGAACGGTTCACATCCCGCATACCGATGGCGTGGAACAGCTGACTGATGCCAAGCACCATGAACGCATGCGTCTGCGCCTTTGCCAGCACTGTTGATATCCTCAGCCCTTCTACGACATTATGTAAACTGACCGGAAGTCCCTCCGCCACGATGCGGTCGTAAGGAACCTTCAAAAACGCCGCAAGGCTCACGCCACCAATCACCAGTCCGTAACAGATGACGCACATAAGCCCGCCTTTTGCAAAAAGCGATTCTCCGCGTCTGCGGGGCTTCTCACGCATCAGACTCTCGCCTTCATTATCATCCACGCCCAAGGCAAGCGCCGGAAGCGAGTCCGTAATCAGATTAATCCACAGAATAAAGCTCGCCTTTAAGGGGCTTGGCAGCCCTGCCATGATTGTCAAAAGCATCGTCATGATTTCACCCAGATTGGAAGAGAGCAGAAAAAGCACCGATTTTCTGATATTCTCATAGATGCCCCTTCCCTCCCGGATTGCCAGATGGATGGTGGCAAAATTGTCATCCATCAGCACAAAATCCGCCGCGCCGCGCGCCACATCCGTTCCGTTTTGCCCCATTGCGATTCCGATATCCGCCGCCTGCAGGGACGGTGCATCATTGACGCCGTCTCCCGTCATCGCCACCGTCTTGCCGAGGGTCCGATACCCCTCCACAATTCTCACCTTGTGTTCGGGCGTCACTCTGGCAAACACTTTCACATCCTCTAATCTTTGCAAAAACCCGTTATCCTTTAACTGATCCAATTCCCTGCCCGTCATACACTGTTTCGGGCTTTCGGCAATCCCCAGCTCTCTGGCAATCGAATATGCCGTGTCGGGATGGTCCCCCGTAATCATGACGGTTGAAACACCCGCCTGCTCAAAGTCCGCTACCGCCTGTACCGCCTCCGGTCTGACGGGATCCTGCATACTAAGCAGCCCCAAGAAAACCATGTTCTTCTCCTGCATACTGCCGTTTGTCTCCATTGCCAGCGCCAGCACGCGCCGTCCTTCTCCCATCAGACGCTTCTGCACACCGGTGATCGCATCCCTGTCCGGTGCTGTCAACGCACATAGCTGACCCTGTCTGTATATCCGGTCGCATTTTTCCAGAATACGCTCCGCCGCCCCCTTGGAATAGGCAGTAAGCATACCGCCGTCCCGGTGTACCGTGGTCATCATCTTGCGCTCCGAATCAAAGCCTTTCTCCTCAATGCGGGGATAATTCTGCCTGATTTTCTCTATCTGCACACCACAGTCCTGCGCCATATAGAGAAGCGCAAGCTCTGTGGGATCGCCAATCCTTTCCTCCTGTGACAAAACGCCGTCGTTGCACAAAATGCAGCCTCGCATGAAATGCGCCCTTTCCGAGTCCGCATTCTGTCCGTCTATGACCGTCCTAAAAAACTCCTGCAGCCTCTCTCCGGTAATCAGCCTCCCTTCCAGATAACATTCCGTCACCGTCATTTTATTCTGCGTCAACGTCCCCGTCTTGTCGGAACAGACCACCTCCACTGCCCCCAAGGTTTCCACAGAAGACAGTTTGCGCACGATTGTCTTGGCGCGCACCATGCGGGAAACACTCAGCGCAAGCACAATGGTCACGATTGCCGGAAGCCCTTCCGGTACAGCCGCCACCGCCAGCGATACGGAAGTAAGAAGCATTTCTCCTACGTCTCTCTTCTGCAGCACTGCCACGATAAACAGAACCACACAGATTCCTACCGCCAGAAGGCTTAATATCTTGCCTAGTTCTCCAAGCTTCACCTGTAACGGCGTCATCTTTTCCCTGCCGGTATGCAGCATATCCGCAATATGTCCGATTCTGGTTTCCATACCGGTGGCAACCACTACGCCCTTCCCGCGTCCTTTCGTCATATAGGTAGACATATACGCCATATTGGCATGACTGTTGTCCCCCGCTGTCTCCACCACATAGGACGCGTCCTTTTCTACCGGAACGGACTCTCCTGTTAGGGTAGACTCTTCTATGCAAATTCCCTGTGACTCAATTAATCGCAAATCTGCCGGAATCATATTGCCCGCTTCCAGCAACACAATATCCCCCTGAACCAAGTCTTCCGCCGGAATCTTCATACGCTTTCCATCCCGCAGAACATGCGCCTGCGGAGAAGATATTTTCTTAAGCGCCTCCACTGCCTTACCGGCTTTGCCCTCCTGAATAATCCCTACTGTTGCATTTAAAACGACAACCGTGATAATAATGACCGCGTCCCCCACTTCGTGCAGCAAAAGGGATATCGCCATTGCCACTACCAGAATCAGAATTAACGGGTCGTTTAGCTGCTCTAAAATCATCTGCCCTACGCTTTTCTTTTCTTGGTCCTTGAGCCTGTTCGCTCCGTATTTTGCTTTGCGCTCCATCGCCTCTTTGCGTAACAGCCCCTTCTCCTTATCCGTCTCAAGCAGCCGGAGCGCCTCCGCCGCCGTCTTCATCTCATACATGCCTTTTCCTCCTGCACCAGTCACTATTGTGATTATCCGGCAGCGTCGTGTGCGGTCTGTACTGCACATGACGCTGCCACAACCCCATATACATGCAAAGGCAGACGCTGTATCAGACCATACTGCATGTACAAATAGTGTTTTGTATGATATATGCGGAGGCTGTCCCGATTATGACACTTGTCCGGCATCATTACCGAACACAAGCCGAAAAGCTCTTTCACACAAATTAAGGAGCTTTTTCAAAAGCTCCTCAACTTATCCGTCCCGTCATCGACCGTATTTACTATTGATTTTACTACCACATAATATCCGTTTCCGGGATTTACTTCCACGTAAACCCGGTCTCCCACCTTATGACCAAGCAGCGCCTTGCCAAGAGGCGACTCCGTGCTGATAAGCCCTTCCAAGGAATTGCCTCGCACCGTGGTGACTAACTTATACTTCTCCACCATGTCATCTTCCTCGAAGTATACTTCCACCGTGTTGTTCATCCCCACCTCGTCTTCTGCCGATTCGTCGGAGACAATCACCGCCGTCTTGATCATCCTTTCCAGATAACGGATGCGGCTCTCATTCTGGTTCTTGACCTTTTTCGCTGCATGATACTCGAAATTCTCACTCAGATCCCCGTGCGCCCGCGCTGTCTTAACATCCTCCAGCGCCTCCTTTCGCACCACCAGCTTGCGGTATTCGATTTCCTCCTCCATCTTCTTAATATCCTGCTTCGTCAATTCATTATGCATAACTATACTCTCCGTTTCTATCATCATACAATGTCCGAGGCGTCCGCCTCAAATCTTCCTATCTTCCTTTTTCTTAAGAAGCTGGGACGTATCCAAGTTCTGCTCAGACTGTCCATTCTTTTTTGGTTTCCCGGATTCTTTTCCCTTTTTCCCCAACTCCTTGAAAGAATCCTTCTCCATCATAGCTTCACCGGCTGCATCCTGCAACCTGTTTTCCACTACCATTTCCCCGTTTTCCTGTTTTCCGCTCCTTAGGCGGAGTTTCCTTGGCGCAATCCGGAACCGGCGCAGCGCCACATCCGTGACAAACAGACAAACAGATAAGATAATCAGCCAGTTCGTCAGGGAATACCGCTCCCTTGCTCCCGTGGCAATCCGGGTAAAAACATTGTCCTGTTCCGTGATAATCCGCCCATATTGTTCCACAAACCTCAAATATGCATCCGTATTTACATCGAATTTATACTCATCCGAGAACTGTACTGCGGCTGCCGTTGTCAGATAACTTTGCATCTCCCCGTCTTCACTGCGGCGTATATTGAAATGATATAATCCCGTCTGGGACGTTGGAAGCTCTGCCTTATATTCTCCCGGCGCTGTGGCATGGAATTTTTCTTCCACGGTGTTCCCCTCCGGGTCAATCATCGTCACCAAAACTTCCGTCCCGCTCCTATAATCATCCGTCTGATAAGTGATTTCCGTCTGTTCGCCCGCCGTCACCACATCCACCCGGTCTTCGCCCATATCAACATTTCCGGTGGAATAATCCACAATCCGCTTCCACATCTGGACATAGTCCTCTTCTCCCGCAAAAGCGCCGCTCCATTCCCCGGTAACATCGCTGTTCCATGCAACGGCTCTGCCCAGTCCGTACTGCCATACCGTAAGAATCGGATTCTCTTTGTCCGCAGATACAATCACCGGCACGGATGCCGTCTTAGGCGTTGACGCAATATATCCGTAGACTACAGGCCATCCGTCCATGAAAAGATTCTTGGTCAGTTCATGGCTCTGCCGCACTTTCAAGGAAAAGACACCGTTTTGGATATAACTGTCGCTTCCCAGAAAAACTTCTCTGGCAAAAATTTTGGGAATATCGCTTGCCAAATCCGAATAGTAATATCTGCCATCGCACTCTTTTGCCAGTTTCTCAAGCAGCTGTGTATCGGAAAGGCTTCCGACGGCAACCGTAGAAAGCGTGATTCCTTCCGCCGTATAGGCATTGATTACATCCTGAAAATTATCTGTCTCCCCCATGCCGTCTGTCAGAAGCACCACATGTTTAATGGATGCGTCACTGTCAGAGATTGTCTCGCACGCCTCTAAAAGCGCCGGCTTAATGGTCGTCCCGCCGCCTGCGCCGATCTTCATAATCTCATCTTTGATGGTTTCTTTATCCTCCGCCCCGGTAAGCTCTACCTGCCACTCGTACTGATCGTCAAACGTCAGTACGCCGACATAGTCGGAATCCCGCAGATTATCCACGGCAACAGCAGCCGCCTTAATTGCCACATCCAGATTGCTTGCGCCGGATTCCGCAGCCTCACCAATCATACTGCCGGAATGATCGACCACCATAACCATCGCCATGGATGGAATCTCATTCAGGCTCCTTGGCATCATATCTACCGGGAGCACTGTCTCAAGCGCCGTATTCCGATATCCGCCCAGTGCAAAGCTGTCCTCCCCGCCGCAGCAGATAAAGCCGCACCCGTAATCCTTCACATAAGCCTCCAGATTGTCCAGAAAACCTTCGGGGAGATCGTCGATATACGTGTCTACCAGAATCATTGCCTTATAGGCAAGCATTGCCTTGATATCATCCGGTGCATTCAGCGCCGAAACCACATGATAATCACAGCCTGCCGCATCCAGCACGGAATCAAATGCCGAGACTTCAACACCCTGCCCGGAAATAAGCAGAATCTTTGGCGCCGCTTCCACTACGGAATAGGCGCTATACGAATCATTCTCCGCGCAAGTATCCCCCGGCGCCCGTACCTGTACCCTAAGATTCTCCATGGAGCCGCTGTCGGTCTTTGCATCAACCTGCGCACTGAATACAAAACGGTTGCTCCCCCTGTTTAAGTGCACGCTGTTTGACGCTGTCCGCACACTTCCACGGTATATCTCGATAACCGCGTCCGTATCATAGTTACTCTCCACCAGCACATGAATGGCATATTTATCTCCGGGGTGCAGATACGAAGGCAGACTCACATTGTCAACATAGGCGTCAGAGGTCTCCTCATCCTCATACAGCAGCGTCAGAAACTCCACCTCGCCTTTAGAAAGAGCCTGTCCCATGCGACCTATGTCGCCTCTGGTCTGTTTCCCGTCCGTAAGTACAACCAGTCTTCCGCTGTAATCTCCCGGAATCATCGTGAGCGCTTTGGATACCGCCTCCTCAAAATTAGTCGCCGTCTTCTCCGGCAGCGTCAGCAGACCTCCGTAGTGCCCCTCCTCTGTCAAAAACTGTTCCACCAGCGCATTTTTTCCAAAGGTCACAATGCCGTATGCATTGCCGGCAGGCATTTTCGCTATCGCAGACTGCAAATACTTTTCCGCCGACTGGATGTTCTGCGCATTGCTGTCTGAGAAATCCACCACAAAAACAGTGGCAGTCCGGCTGTTTCCAAACGGTATCTGTATCCCAAGAAGCGCCAGCGCCACGCACACCGCCACAGCGCCACGCAGGATAAGATAAAACCTTCCTCTATAGCGCATCTGCCGCACATATACAATCCATTCTACGAGCAGAAACAACAGCGCAAGCAGTAAAAAGAGATTCCTCGCCGCCCGTTTCACCTTTTGTATCCTGAGCGTTTCCGTACTGCCGACAGAATCGGCGGTCTGCCTTCCATCAGACTCCGTAACAGTCTGAAACCGCACCACATAAGTCTCCTCATGCTCCCCGTTGCCCACCTGATACAGACCAGCCTTACCCGGCTGCCCGTCAGACATCACTGCATCCGGTTCTGCCCATGGCTGCAGGACAATCTGTTCCCCGGCATAATAAACATTCTGCGCAAGCCATGAGGTATCCGTAAGATAAACCATGACATTCGACAGAAAAACCGGAAATTCCGCCCGCAGCGGGAAATCCGACTCCCGCAGGTCAAAGCCCACCACAACTTCCTTTACGCCATCCTGTTCTCTGTAATAACCCGCACATTTTCCATTGTATTCCAGAAAGCTTTCCGCTCCTTCCGGAAGCGTAAAGGAAAACGCCGTATTCACTCCTATGGTAAATCCGGACAGACCGGCAGTCAGATCACAGTCCTTCATCGTCAACACTACATTTTCCAGTGTCCCTGTGTTTTCTTTGCCGGCATCGCCAAAAATCAGCCGGTTCTTTCCTTCCGTCTCTGGAATCTGTCCCGCATCATAGATGACCACATTATTATCATCTATTGTATCCGTCGCCGCTTTGGCAATACTCTCCCCCGTAATGGCAAGATATGCCTTCTCGATAAAAATATTGCCTTCTCCGACAAGCAGTCCTTTCACCTGATTTGCCGTGCTCTTGACCGCCTCCGAAACATTGTCCGCTGTCAGACTGTCACTTGCTCCCCCATCATATGTAATCCCGTCAATACATGACTTCAGCGTCTGTCCCTGCCACTCCACCTGCTCAAACAAACAATAGTCACTCTTTGAAGGTCCAAGCTGCATCTGTTTTAACGCAATCAGATTCTCCCCTTCGTCATACAGACTGACGTCAAAGGTAACGCTGCTGTCGCTGTAATTGACCACACTCACCATCACATCATAAAGCCCGTCTTCCCGTTTCGTGAATACGGTATATTCATTTGCCACATTGGAAGACGCCCCGCCAAATACATAAAGCTCCTTCCCCGCACTGCTGTAGAGCTCATCAAATTCTGATGCGCCTGCACCATCCGTATAGACGAGCAGCTCCGCCGCATTTGCCGCATCATCTCCGACAAGCGCATCCAGAGTTCCCTGCGCCTGTACAAGACTGCCTCCGCTGTCACTGCACGCAATTTCCTGCAGGGTCCTAAGCAGCCTGTCTGTATCCGTCATATCCACTGCCAGAACCCTTACTCCCAGCGCATCCTCCGTCACAATGGAAATGCTGGTATGCTCCGCCGTCCTCACATAATCGCCCGCCTGTGCTACCGCCTCCTCAAGACGGGTCATACCCGCATCTGTCATATGCTGCATACTGCCGCTTGTATCGAACAGCAGTATCTTTCTTCCGCCGCTTTGCCCCTCTGACCTGATATAAGGCGACATCAGCGCGACTACCAGCAATAATATGACAAGAATCTGCAGATACATAAGAAGATTGTGGACAAATTTCTCAAAAAAAGTCTTAGACTGCTCATTTTTCAACAGCTTCTGCCAGAGAAGGTTGGAAGATATCAGATAATCCTCCCCCTTCGGTTTTAGCAGATATAAAATTATAATCACCGGAACCGCAGCCAGAAAAGCCAGCGGCCATAAATTTTCAAATATCATATAGCATCCTTAAATCCTGAAAAATCAATTGATAAATATCCGTCCCTGTACTGCATACCGCATAGAATGCCCCTGCCCTTACGCATTCTCTCTGCATCCGCTCCGTAAATTCCTGCAGGGATTTCTCATAGGCGCGGATACTGCCGTCATCCAGAGTCAGCCGCAGGGTACTTTGATTCTCCATATCAATCAGATTCCGTGTCCCCGTCATTTCTACCCACAGTTCCTCTTTTGCCAGTACATGGAGCACTACGATTTTCTGCTTTCTGTAATCCAGAAGATGCAAAAGCCTGCGCAGTGTCTCCTGTCCCTCCACAAAATGGTCCTGTAGAAAATCACTGAGCAGGATGGTCACGCCCGTCCCTTTCACCGGAAGACCCAAAACCGCTTCCGCAATATCCGCCTCGCCCTCAAAGGTGCGCTGCCTCAGCCAGTCCGTAAGCCGGGGCAACGCCCTTTTCCCGCCCCCTGCTGCAAAAGGCTGATGCATCCTGCGCATGTCATAGAGCATGACACGGTCCATATTATGTAAACCTATATAGGCAAGCGCCGCCGCCAGTTCACAGGCAAGTTCACTCTTTTTCCTCGCACCATAATCCATGGAGGCGCTGGTATCAATTAAAATGGATACCACCGCTTCCTTTTCCTCCATATATTCCTTCACATAAAATCTGTCCAGACGCCCATAGGCATTCCAGTCAATGCGGCGTATATCGTCTCCCGGCATATACTCCCTGAAATCCGAAAATTCCATGGAAGATCCCTTCTGTGTAGATTTACGGTTTCCAGTCAGATTCATGGAAGATTTGTGTCCCATGGCAAGCTTAAGCCTTGACAGCTTCTCAAAAAATGCAGCGTCCAACATCGTCATCCCGTTTCCCCTATCTGCCCGTCATAGCCGTTTTCGCTTCCAGAATCCTTGTAATGATATCATCCTCGGTAATTCCTGCGCTAATGGCATCAAACCCCGGAATGATTCGATGGCGAAGTACCGGATATGCCACTTCCCGCACATCCTGAAAGGAAACATTGAAACGACCTTCCAAAAAAGCCTTCGCCCTTGCCGCGCGTATGAGTGCCTGTGCCGCTCTGGGACTCGCCCCTTCTCTGATATGCGGATTCGGAACATGCGTCTCCATAACGATTTCCAGCAGATAATCCATCACCGCATCCGCAATCGGCACCTGACTGACCAGCGCCCTTGCCGCCAGAAGTCCCTCCCCATCCATCATTTTTTCGATAACCGGCTCCCGGTTTCCCTCCGTGAGCGCAACAATCCCTTTCAACTCTTCCCTGCCCGGAAAGCGCACCAACAGCTTAAACATAAATCGGTCTAACTGCGCCTCCGGCAGCGGATAGGTTCCCTCATTCTCTATCGGATTCTGGGTTGCCAGCACAAAAAAAGGTTCCGCCAGCACATGACTGACATTTCCCACCGTCACCGTATGCTCCTGCATAGCCTCCAGCAACGCCGACTGCGTTTTGGGCGTGGCGCGGTTAATCTCATCCGCCAGAATCAGATTGGCAAACACCGGTCCCCGCTCAAAAGAAAAAGAACTGCCCTGTTCATTCTTGATAATAATGTTCGTCCCGGTCACATCGCTGGGCATCAAATCCGGAGTAAACTGGATTCTTTTAAAAGACAAATCAAAAACCTTACCGATGGTACTGACCAGTCTGGTCTTCCCTAAGCCCGGCATCCCCTCTAAAAGTACGTTGCCTCCCGTAAGCATCGCCAGCATAACCTGTCTGATAATCTGTCTTTGTCCGATAATTCCTTTCTGTATCTCTCGTTCACATGCGGCAACCCGCTGTGCCATATATGCCGGTTCTCCAAATCTGCTCCTGTCTAACTCAGCCATATCCCTGTCGCCTCCCTGTCTTCTTGCTCTACTGATTAAAACTTGAAAAATACTCCTTTATGATATCCTCCATGCCGCTTGGATACCGTCCTGCCGCAATCCCTTCATAGGCATTCTGCTCATAACTTCCAATCGCCGCTTCGTAAGATGTATGCTCCCCTTCCCAATTCAAACCGTTCTGGGCGCGAAAATATTCGGAGTTATCATGGCTGTCAACATTTCCTGTGAGATTTCCACTGTCTGCAATGGCATTCGGAATACTGACATAATCGTGGGGCGCACTGCTGCTGCCATCCCCCCTGCCGCCGCCGGAACCGTCACCCTGCCCGTTTTGTCCTTGCCCGTTTCCTTTGCCGTCCTGTCCCTGTCCTTGTCCGTTTCCGTCTCCGCTGCCGCCTTGTCCCTGCCCGTTTCCGTCTCCGCTGCCGTCTTGTCCCTGTCCGTTTCCGTCTCCACTGCCGCCTTGTCCCTGTCCGTTTCCATTTCCATTGCCGCTCTGTCCCTGTCCGTTTCCGTCTCCACTGCCGCTCTGTCCTGTTCCGGAACCGTCGTTCCTCGCCTGCCTCATGTCACTCAAATTCTTAAGCTTGTCCGCCATTTCCTGCATTGCATCCGCCGAGACTACGGAAACGCCTGCGCCGGCTTGCAAATCCTGTATGATATCGGATAATCGGCTGCTCATATCTTCGTATTTGTAATTCAGCTTCTGGGATGCTGCGGTCAGCGCCTGCTTGGAATCCGCCTGCTGATACTCCGAAAGCGAAGAAGCAAGACTCTCCGTCATCTCACGAAGCGCATCCTGCTGCTCTTCCGTCAGCTCCTCCTGCGCAAGCTGTTCCAATGCCTCCATGATTTCTTCTATTTCATCCTCTTTCTCATGCGCCTCCTCCCGTATACTTTGAAGCTGCGCCGCACGGTCCTTTGCTCCGGAAGGAAGCAGGGCAAGCCCCACGGAAGCCACAAGCAAAAGTAAAAGCAATCCCATCTTCGGAATGGGCGGCATGAGAGGAATCCGAATCCTGTCCTTATGCTCCCTCAACTGTCTTAGGGCATCCGCCCGCTGCAGCCCGACGAATGTGCCTTCTTTGCCAAGATGCTCATACGCCGTAACAATCCGTTCCTCAAATCCGAAGCCGTCCATCCGAAGAGCAACCTGCTCCATGGTCGTCCGCTTTACAAGCATCGCCACAATCACTGACGCCTCAGCGAAAAGAAACGCCAGTATCATATAGAAATTGGCATCATAAAAAGGCACAAAGAGCGCCGTCGCCTGAAAAAGAATCCCCACTCCCGCGCCAACACTCAACGCAAAAACGGATTTTTTGAAGAAATCCGCAAGATTCATCCTGCGCCTGAAGGCATGTATTATTTTCAGAAATTCTCTCTGTTCCATACCAATACCCATGCTCCTAATTCTTTCAACCTTTCTTACGTTTCCTGCCCGATGAAGAATGCATCGGATTCACCTTCCATGCGGCCGCAAGCAGCAGCAGAACAGACAGTAAAAAAATACATCCCGCAGAAACAAACATCCATACCTTGCCATGTGCCAAATGATACGTCACAAATCCCACCTCATCCAGTGAGAAACGAAATGCTTCCCCACCAAAAAGCGATTCACCCGACATCAGCTGCATAAAAAATTCCTCATAGAAAATAATCGGATTGAACAGCAAAAACAACAGCGATTCTCCCCCGTTATCCCCCTGCGTTATAAACAATCTTATCACCATCGGGAAAAACGTCAGTATATAAACCACAAAATAAAATGCATAGGATAAGATAACCGCCGTGATGGACCTGCGGCAGAGGGCGGAACAAAGAATCCCGATACTGCCCGAAAGTAACGACAGAAGGATAATGGTAAGCACAAAGTAAAGCAGATAACTCCAGCTCAGTCCTCCGACCACAAAAGCCAGCGCCATAATCGGCATCCCGGCTGCCACAAAGAACAAAATCCGCAGCACCGCAGACATCACCTTTCCTAATACAATAGAAAAGGGCGACATGCATGTGGTTAACATAATATCGAAAGTCTGCCGCTCTTTCTCACCCGAAATTGCAGACGCCGTAATAATCGGTACAATCAAGGCAACAATGCACACCTGTGCAACACAAAGCGCCGGAAACAAATAAATCAGCCGGCTATAGACATTGCTTGTGCTATAATAGCTGCTGCCTGCACGTTGTATCATTGACAATGCCATAAGAAAGGTCATGGTCAACACTGCTTCGTAAGCAAACAAGCCCCAGCTTAAGCGCATACTGCGGGCGGTTACCTGCAAATCCTTCTTCACGATAGGGTTCCATTTCAATCTCATTGTGCGTCTCCTCCTGTCAACTGCATAAATAAGGATTCCAGACTGCCTTCCTCCCTGTAAAATCCCGTGAGAACAACCTGATTTTGAAGCATATATCCAATCAGCGCACTGATTTGCTCGTCCGCGCCGCCAAATAAGATCACAATCTCATTTTCCCTGACAGACTCTATCCTGACACCAGCCTGCTCCTTTATGATTCTCACAGCATTCTCCATGCCGGATGCAACTTGAATATGTATCCTTTTTCCGCCCGACAACTGCTGCATGATATCCTCAATCCTGCCCGCCGTAATCAGTTGTCCATGGTTCATAATCCCGATACTGTTACACATCTCCGAAAGCTCCGAAAGAATATGGGAACTGATTACAATGGTCTTTCCCATGGAATGAAGATTCTTCAGCAATTCCTTCATCTCCACTCTGGCTCTGGGGTCAAGCCCGGAGCTTGGCTCGTCGAGAATCAACAGACTCGGATTATGAAGTAACGCCCTTGCCACGCAGAGACGCTGCTTCATTCCACGGGAGAGCGTGTCCACATAAACCTCTTTTTTATCGGAAAGATTCACAAGCTGCAGCAAATCATCCGTCAGTCTGGCGATATCCCGGGAATACATTCCATACATGGAACCGTACATGTCCATATATTCGCGCACTCTCAGATTGTCATATACGCCAAAAAAATCGGGCACATAACCAATCATTCTTTTCATTTCTTTACTTCCAACCGCTGCCGTCGTACCGCCGATTCGCACCGAACCGCTGCTTGCCCGAAGCAGCCCGCAGATGATCCGTATCGTCGTCGTCTTCCCCGCGCCGTTTGGTCCCACGAAACCAAACAAATCCCCCGCCGGGATATGCAGCGACAATTGATTAACCGCCGTAAAAGAACCGTAGTTTTTTGTCAGGTTATTTATATACAGCATATCAAGAACCTTGCTCCTTTCTCAGCCTTTCCTCTATTGAACCGCATAGACGCATCCGTAGGATACCTCGCTGCACTTATCGTCTACCGCTTTACCCCAGTCCTCGGTCACACCGATGATAACCGTCTTATCCGGCTCTTGATCCGCACACGCGGAAACAATCCCTATACCCAGAGCCGAGAGAATATCTATATCTTTTGACAAATCACCAAACTGTACCTCCTGCAAAAAACTGTAGCAATAGCCGGTCACGCCATCATAATACCCGGCGTCATTGCGATATACGATTTCCACATCTTCCAGCTTCACCTGTGCGCCTGCCGGAAGATTTTTGTAAACATACACATCCTCTCCTCTGCACACTGCAAAATATTCAAAATCCAGTCCGGTATCATTGGTAACCGTTCCTACGAAGCTCTGTCTCCCAATATAGGGCAGATTGCTGGAAATCCCGCCGCTTACCGGTTCCTTGACAATACCCGCCTGAAAATAACCGTCTTCAAAGCCCACAGAAGGATTCATGCCAAAGAAAAGCCTGTCTCCCTCCTGCCGGATACGGTAGAAATAGTTATCATCATCGCTTCTGTAATTGCTGTCGTCCAAAGGTCCGGCATACGCATACCCTTCTGCCAGACGCAGCGTCCATTCTTTATGCCCGGCATCATAGCAGCGCAGATAAGTCCGTGCCTTGCCCTTATCGGAAAGCTTCTCTACCGTCACGGAATATACATTGGTGCTCACCACCTCAAATCCTCTTCCTGCCCAATACACCAGAAGGATTCCCACAAGCGTGGTTGCCGGCACAGCAAGCCAGTAATAATCCCTTTTCTTTACAACACGCAGAATCAGATACAGAATCGGTCCTATAAAAATAACATACAGAATCACAATCAATTTCAGCCATCCAAACTTTAAGCGGTTGTTACCGTTCCCCAGATAACTGCTGACTCCTGTGAGATAATTCATACTGTTATAATTAGAAGAAGTCCCCGTTGTATGACGAGCCGCCGCACAGCTGCTCACCCGCTGTAATATGCTTTCCACATAGCTTTTTTGTTGTTCATAATCACCGGCAGCGTTCACCTTTGCCACCTCCGCCAGTGAGTAGGGCAGGATTCCGACAGCGCCACTTCCCTGTGAACATGTCTGTATGGAGGTGTCATAAGCCTTTTCATAAACGCCGCCAACATCCATAAGTTCCGCCATGTGAACCTGCGATAGTTCCACATAATCCCTATCATCATAGATGCCTTCTCCCGGCTCATAGACTCTGACGCACTGCATCCCCAAATCATCCAAGCCGCCCAGTACTGCCTCGGCATGTTCCCCTGTTCCGATAATCAGCATTCCTCCGTCGTCTCTCCACTGTCTGATGGCATCCACTGCCTTGTCCGGCAAAGTGTCTGTATGATAGCTGTCGATTACCAGAAAGTCTAACCCATCCAAGGAATCTGCCAGACTGTCCTGATTCAGTTCCTCCAGCTTAATCGGATAACTCTCCCCATAATAATAAAATTCGCTTCCTCCCATATCAAGGTAAGTAAGCGATGTATATTCATCACTCAGAATCCCCAGAATAAGGGCGTCCGCCTCTGCCTGCAAAAGCCTTCCAAACTCCTGCCGTGCCGCCACATCCCCATTTTCTGATAAAAGATTCACCTGCACAATCCCGTCTGTGCGCTCTATGCTGTCTTTTGGCACCCTGACCACAAACTGCTTCGTACTGCCCTGCGGCAGAGACAGTTTTGTATCATAAGCACAGTCGTTTAAGCCTCCATAATAGTCCTCGGTGATTCTAAGACGCACTTCTCCTTCCCAGTCCTGCCCCTTATTTTCAATCTGTAACTGTACTTCATAAGCCGACTGATTCCCCGGCAGCAGTTTTGCATCAATGGCAAAAGACTGTTCTTTGGCGCTTGCCCTCATGCCTGCCTTTCCCACGCCCATCACACAAAGCAACATTCCCATAATAAATAACTTAAAAAATCTTTTGGTGATTCTACATTGTTTTCCCTTACTTTCCATATCCCTTCCCCTTCTGTATCATCATTCGGATGCATCTGCCAGCCTGTCCAAGCCGCCCTCTTCCTGTCTTCCCGTCTATTTATTCCCACAGGCAATCTCCCGCCCTTTTTCGCTTCACTCTCTATGCCCGCTGCCTGCGGCTTGTTTTTTTGCTCCCCTAACGTGTTCTTGCCGTCCGGATAATCTGACTCACAGCTGCCTCCGCGTGTGTCGGCAGCTTCCCATGATTCCATTCTGCTGTGCCAGATTCCGTACCCATGGCAAAAGCCTTCAAGGCATATCTCGCCAGCAGACCCGATACCCGTCCTCTCTCGATGGAATCCTCTGTGCCCAGAACCACCACTACCAGATCATGCTCTGTATTTCCTCCATCCGCCGTCAGAGAGGTGACAAGACAGGCGCCCGCTTTGTTGGTCGTTCCCGTTTTAAGACCGGTCACCTGCGGCAGATTATATAGAAGCGGATTGCTATTGCGCACTTCAAAATCAAGGGACTCTAACGTTGCCTCCTCCAGAGAAGTGATGTCCGTAATCTGCGGATAGACCCTTAACAGATACGAAACCATCCGGAACATATCTTCTGCACTCATACAGTTCTGCCGCTTCGCCGGAACGAAATCCTCCGTGTACGTGGGTAGTCCGTTGCAGTTAAAGAACACCGTCTGGGTAAGTCCCAGCTCCTGCGCTTTCTGATTCATCAGCCCGACGAAGGCTTCCTCCGAGCCGGCGACAGCCTCCGCCAGACACAAGGCGCATTCATTGCTGGAAGGCAAAAGCGTTCCCACCAGAAGCTCCTGCACGCCAATCTGCTCTCCGGCTTTCAAGGGAATCACGCCGTCCCCCGAAGCGGACAGCGCCCGCGCGGCATCAGAAACCGTAACCAAATCATCCAATCCAATCTGCCCCGCAGAAACAGCCTCCATCGTCAACAGACAGGTCATCAACTTGGAAGTGCTGGCTATCGGATAGGACATGTCGGACTGATACTGATAGTAGATTTCTCCGGTCGTTGCATCTCCTACCAGCACACTGTTTACTCCATAAAAATAACCGGCTTCTTCCAACATCGCAGGTGAAATGTCAAACCCCTCCTGCGTATGAATCAGTAACGAATCTGTCGCCGGAACAGTAATGTTCATATCCAGAATCATCGCCAAATCCGCCGCCATCATGAAGCAGTCGTAATCACCGGAAGGCAGCTTCCTAATCATCGTATAATAAAATACCTTCTCTTCATTGATTGTAAACTCGTTTCTCCGCAAAGAAAGATTGGGGTTTTCCTCCTCCTCCCACGGTTCGTTTTCCACACCCACAGGCATATAGTCCTCTCCCAATTTCAAGGAAACGGAATTGTCCGTAATTTCCAGCGAAAAAGCTTTCTCTGTATCCTTAAGAAGCATCGCTGTGTCACGCAGAGAATAATAGGTATTGTCATCGTAACCATAATCCAAAGTTTTGACCGTGCATGTGCCGCCGACATCCGTCTGTACCCGGCAGACTCCGGGAATCTCATAACCTGCGGCTGCCTTAAGCGGCAGGAGGGCGCATAACAGCATAACGGATACGAGCAAAAAACTGATGTTGTGTACAATCGCTTTCATAGATTCTCCTTTTCTGCTCAGTTTTGTGGCTGTACCAAAGTGTATAACACCGGATAGCCATCCGAACTATGCTCTGCAGGAACTGTGCCGACCTCCCCGGACAGAATCAGATTAGAATCTTGCCGGATATAAGATTCCGCCTTCGCATTGACCGCTCCGCCGGCATCAAACTGTCTGGTCAGAATCCCCTCCGCCGCTTCATAAGTCCCACTGCCGTCATATAACGCCTGCAGCTCCTCCAAAGAAGGCAACAGCGCCGGAGCGCAGCTCATCAGGTAGGAAACCGTAGACATCCCGAACGTCTCTGTCACAAGCGCCTCCAAAGCTTCCTCATCCGTGCCGCCCGTATAGCCTGCCATCTGAAGCCTCTTCACCAAAAGTTCCCGAAATGCCGCTGCAAACCCTTCATACGCCCTCTGTCTGCAGGCATCATAGCTTTCCTGCACGACATTGCACCGAAACGTTCCTCCGTCGTGTCCGGTCTGCTCAAAGGTCATATTGACCTCTATAGTCAATTCATCCATATATGCTTCCATCTCTTCCAGAGATACCGAAACGGCTTCTGCCTCCTGCAGCCAGCTAAGAGCTGTAAATGCTGCACGTTCCGACATATCCAGTTCTGTCCTCCACGCCCCCGAAAGCTCCTGCCCTTCCGATGCAAAAAAGTGTATGTACGCCAAAAAAGCAGTGGAAGTGCTCAACGTCAGAAGCAATAAGATGAATACCACATTTTTTATGGTTTTTCCCATATTAACAGATACCTTTCTGCTTTCTCTCGTTTCCTATAAAATTTTACCATATTTCATTTATAACAACCAGCCTTAGCTGGAATTCTTAATTTTTACATAAATAATTATAAATAATGATTTTACCAATTACTTTCTGTACCTCCTCTGACTGTATCAGCATCCGCATTTTACCACTTCCATCTCTAAGCCCCGGCTTACCAATGATTTCATCACCCGTTCTGTAGAATATTTCTTAAAATCAGCTAAAAACTGTAATGTAGTCTCGTCTTTAATTTTTGACAAGTTGATTCTATGATTTTGGGTTGCAGACAAAACTGCTTCACGAATCTTGCTTTTATCTGTCTTTCCAGTGCCTGTCCATGCTACTATCCTGTCAAAAGCAAGAATAAGATATTCAAAACAAATCATATCCAGAATTATAATCTTCCCCTCTGACTTTTCTGCTATTGATTTCAGCATACGATACTTATTGCGAATATCCTGATTGTCAAACACATAATCAAATGCAATATAATACTCATCATCTTTTTTCATCTTTAAATCTGACAATGCATCCAATATACCTTGATTGCTTTCTTTACTTTCAATTGCAAGTTCATTGTCAAAGAAAAGCTGGCTAACTAATTTCCAGAAGTGAAGTCCTGCACCCGTATCTTCTGTCCATAAATATTTCATATCACAACTCCTCTTCCAGTGTTATCCTGTTACTATCGAGTTTCAGCACCTTAAAACTCTTATCAGATACATTAAGCCCATCACAATTTCTTAAGAAAAGCATGTATTGATTTGAAAATTCAAAATTAACGAATCTCCTGACTTCATCATTCATTAAAATATCTGCATTATCAATTACAATGAAACTATTTCTGCACTGCTTTACCTGTTCTAATAGATTATCTGATTTATAAGTAAACAGTTTTATTGCCTTATATTCGTCAGTTAATCTTAAGTCTCCCAGCATTTCATAAAGAACGGTTTTACCTGTACCACTATCTCCACCAACGAGAGTGATTCTATCCTCGAACACTAAATCGTATGAAAAAGGATCCGCCTTGAATGTGATATTCTTATAAATCATCTGCTTCTCTCCTTTCATACTCCTTGCTCCACCAAGCATTATATCCCTTGCTTCTAGTCATTATATCTGAATCATTGAATCTGATTTTCGCATCGCCCGGAATATCTGCAAGCGTTGGTCTTGACATATAAATCTTTATATTATCCATTGTAAATATAATTTTAAGCACATTTGGACCACATTCCTCTACACACACCACTTTATCAGGATGTTTTACAATATTAAGTAATGTCTTACATCCAGATGACAAATTACGGATTGTGCCTAATCCATATTTTGTCTCAATATGCTTATCCGGGGTCAGCGTAGCCTCATCCACCTGCTGAAAAAGATTTATTTCGTTTTGGGACATTTCTTCATTACCTGTATTCAAATTGAAATACAAATCATTTTGAAGTATCCAATCTTTTGAATCTTTTTTCTCTGTATATATCTATCATTCAGCATCACTCCTTTAAACAGATTTCATTCTTGATTATTGATAATCCTTTCCCGTCTGTGTCCACTGTTCCACTAATCCATTGAAATCAATATTGTGGATATCACAAAAATCCTTAATCTTTTTTATAGCAGTGCTACAGCATTATTATAGCATAAATTATATTTTTTGAATGATTCATTTACTCTTTCCTTAGGTCTGTCCATTAACCTATCTTCTCGCAGCCATAATAACCATGATACAATAAACGCAAGCCCGGCGGCTTGCGTTACAAGAATTACTGCGTAATTCTTGCTGAAGTACTGTAGGATTACAGCATCAGAGATATGATACAGTACACGCAAGCGTTTTACAGACATCTATCAATATGCGGAGGATGCGCCATGGCAGACATAAAACTATATCTGGGGATACTATTTATTTTTCTCATCATTGGAATATGGCAGATTTTTGCCGTGAAACTTGAAGTTCGTATCAGATATTGCATCCTCTGCATTGTTATTTCGCTTAACTTCTTCTTTGTTCTTTTTACTGAACTTAGAAAAGCCGGAAAGCTTTTGCTTGACTGGAATTGCTGTTCCTGACATTCCTCTCTTCTGTTGCGGCGCCCGGAAATTAAAACTTGCTCCTGCTAACTGAATTTTTAGGCTCTTTTTGCAAAAAATATACCGCAGCAATGAAGATGATTCCTAAGAAAACAAACTGCATGTAATTATCTAGGATAGTTAATGCAATTGAATCGTTCCATTCCGCAACGAATATTGGAACATTCAGAAATATATCAGTGATAAAATGCATAAGCATAGACACTAAAATATTGTGTGTATACAAATATAGCGAGGCAAAGGCAAATCCCCATATGCCCGTTGTTATAAATCGGTAGACAGCAACCGCTAATGTATCACATTCTATCACATGAGCAATTCCAAAAAGCATCAAAGAAATAAACGCATAAACGAAACGATTTTTGGCTGTAGCAGTATTCCTTTGATAGTATCCCTCACAAACAAAAGCTCTGAATGTCAGTTCCTCCCAAAAACCAGTTGCGATTTGTTGGAATAATAAGCACGATACCACTATCGGAATTGTTGTATTGAGCCATTCTTTTGCACCAATTATATAATAAGTTACTACTTCAAATGGCAGATAAAGAAGCATACCTATACTTGCCAAAAACCCATATTTGAAATTCTTGAAATGGATTACATCAGTCCACTTTTCTTTTTTATATATTTTCACAAAAATATATAGTTCGATTATCCCAAACAATATCCTTTGAACGCTGCTTACAACATACCAGTACGCTCCGTCAAAATATGGCTTTAAAATATTTGAAATAACCATAAATATTGAGAAAAAAACAATACAAAGTATCATTCCTATATCCTTTTTTATAAATACTTTCAATTTCATCTGCCTGCTCCAATGCCTGTAATGCTTTTTCCATGTCTTTGCTGATAAGCAATCTTCTGTTTTCTTTTTCTCTTGTGGTTTTTTCTCCTGTCTTTTTGCTTACGGATTCACTTTCGCATACATCACGCCCACACTATCCCTATGCATCCCATTTTTTTCATAGAATGGCTGATTAGATGCGATTGACATAAGCTGAATTGTTTCTATTCCTTCTTCCCGTAAATAATGATATAATTCATGTAATAACAAAGAACCAATCCCCTTTCTTTTTGTTTCAGACTTAACAAACAATTCAGAAACATAAAAATCACTATCTTCAGCATATGGATCAACAAAGCCTAAAAGAGCGCCCTGTATGCCATTCTCATCATACGCTTTTAGACCAAATCCCTTATAATTGCCCAAAATAGCATTCACTCTTAATTTTGCTCTTGCTAAAGTCCATTTTTCATTCCATGGCTCATCTTTATATGCTGACATCATTACTTTTGCAACTTCTATCACATCATCTTCTTTTACTGGTTCAATCGTCATTTTTGTTCCCCTCCTCAAGTTTCAGTTTACATAATTTCTTTCGTTGCAACTTTTTCGATAATTTATTGACTTTTTCTTTCTTTTTGATATATGCACATCTTTTTTCGGCTATAAATACATAGTATCCATTAAGCTCTTGTATTTTTACGCCGCCAAAAACAGATGTCAGTTTATTTTTATACCATTCAAGGCGTTTTGTAACCATTACCATCCGCCCGCCAATCTTTAATTTTTTGAAGCCAGTTTCAATAAAATGTTTTGCAATTGAAAAATCTGTATGGTACGGCGGATTAGATAATATAAGCGTGAAATCATTCTCCATGATATTTTCTAATCCGTTGCTTATTCTGATTTCAATATTAGAAACATCATTTAATTCAGCGTTTCTTTTCGCAAGGTTTACAGCGGTTTCAGATATGTCGCACATAACAACATTCCGTTCGCCAATTTTTTTACCTGCCAAAATTCCCACAACACCATAACCACACCCTAAATCCAATACTTTGTCATTTTCGGAAAAATCAATCAATGAAAGCATCGATAATGTGCCAATGTCAACGGCATTTGGTGAAAAAACGGTCGGTTCAGTTTCAAATACCAATGGTGTATTTTTTATTTCTGTTTCTATCAACATAACTAATCCCTCTATAAACAGTGATTGTCGATTTGCTCAATGTAAATATTTTACCACACTCGCCTTTATGCTACAACAGACGCAGGCTCAGCAGCCTGCGTCACAAGAATTGCGAAGCAATTCTTGCTGAAGCACTGAAGGATTACAGCATCTGTGTCCTGCTACAACAGACGCAGGCTCAGCAGCCTGCGTCACAAGAGCTGAAGCACTGAAGGATTACGGACATTTCCGCTTACCAACACGAAAATAAAATGCCTGCAAGCGGCGACAACACCATCATGATTATGGAAAACGTGAACGATTCTATGGAAATCAGCGTTGCCCTCTGCTCGGACGGGAAACTCTCCTGCAAGATTGTGTTCGTCCTCACCTGAAGCGCATCATCACAAAATGCCGTGATAAACCCGCCGAGTGCCATGACTATGTACATCCCCGAATGCTCCAGCAGCACTCCTACAACCACGAAAAAAGCCGTGATTGCAAACACACTCCGATACCGCAGCCTCTCACAGCAAAGTATCGCCCTCGCTCCGGCTATCCCGCCCATTTCCATAAAAAACAGACCAAAACCAAGCGCCCAGCTTGGCATACCCGCCTCCGGCAGTTTCGCCTGCAGGAAAAACAGCAGTAAAGTATCTACCGCTCCGACAAAGGAATTGCAAAACATCAACAAAACTGCCCTCTTTGCACTTTTCAAGAACGATAAGCTCGTCATAAAACATGTTACGAGTTTCCAGCCAAGCACAGCAGATACTTTCTGCGCATCTCTCCCACTTTCCGCGCCGCTATGGCATCTGCGTTCCTCGTACAGCGACAGGAGCACGCCTATCTGCACGGCGCACATGAGCACATCCGTACTGTACGCCAGCCGATACCCAATCAAAAGCGCAAAGCCGGCGCACATGGTTGAAATACCACTGCAAAGACGGTAAATCACCAACTGGTTCGATGCATATTTTTCATAATATTCCTCTCTCCCGACCTCTTTGAGTGAATCGTAGGCAAGCGCATCCCCGGAACCCGATGCAAAATTGTAACTGACTGCCTGAAACGCAATCGACATGCATACCATAAAAAGATTGCCGGAGAAAATCATAATCACATTTCCAATCATCCGCATCACACTGCTGACGATCAGCATCCTTTTTCTCCCGAAAACATCGGCAAGAACACCCGACGGAATCTCAAAAATCAGACTCGTGATATGGAAAATCGTTTCCGCGAATCCAATCTCCACCAGACTGTAGCCTCTTGCTGCAAGAATAGCCACCCACGCCCCCGTCAGCGACAGATTCCCCAGCACAGACGAAAGGTATAATCTCGATAGTTGTTTTTTTATTTTTTGCATAATAAAATCTCCTTAACATATTGAATGTTGCTCCAAAGAGCTTTTTTCACATCGTCAAGGAGATAATGTACCTGTTTTATAAATTTTTGCCGTCTGTCCACTATCCCGGCAAACTCCCGGCTATTGACAGTACAACACCGGCGGAGCCGTTTCACGACAAATCTTCCTAAAAAAAGGCGCACTATCCCCGTTAAGGAATAAAATAGAACCTCTGTTCAGTTGTAAATTCGTCGTTTTCCAAATCATGGCTGACCTCTTATATGTTATCTTGTTCTAATACTAACACAGTAAATTGTGTTTTACAACAGAAATATTTATGGTAGAATAATACCGTTGAATACTTTAATCAGTTGTGTTTTACAAACAGCAAAAGAGTACACGGAGGCATACGCAATGTTTGACTTAAGCAAATTGGAATGGACAAGAGAGCCTGCAGAATTTTCCATAAAGGAGAATACAATCGAAATAATCACCAAGCCGCATACCGATTTATGGCAGCGCACTTATTATCACTTTAGAAACGATAACGCGCCGGTTTTACAGACAAAGACCCGTGATAAATTTTTTTCTTTTCTTGTGAAAACCGAATTTGAAAGTAAGCACCGGTTTGACCAATGCGGCGTAGTGATGTATCTCAACAGCGATAACTGGTTAAAAGGTTCCATAGAATATGAAAACGAAGATTTCCAGCATTTAGGCAGCGTCGTAACAAACCATGGATATTCCGACTGGGCGACAACTGCCATTGACGCTTCTGTCAAATCCATGTGGTATCGCCTCAGCCGCCGGGAAGACGATTTCTGTATCGAGTGTTCCAAAGACGGCATGCACTTTTCACAAATGAGAATCTGCCATATGTGGGACGCAGCAGACGAAATAAAATTCGGTATCTATGCGTGCAGCCCGGAGGATTCCTCTTTTAAGGCAACCTTTACCAATATGGACGTGACCGAATGTAAATGGTTTTCGCATGACGGACAAAAGCCGGATGAAACCTAAAATATCAGCTTATCCTCAAAAAAATCTGCCCGCATGGAATACTGCACTATTCCGGCAAAACCTGCCGGAAGATAATCTATACGAAATAAATTTAAGCCGCTTTAAAATAGTCAATGATTGCAATTGCCTGCCCTTGACTGCCAAATGCCTTTTTAAACATTTCCGCTCAAAATGGTGCCGTTATCCACATCCCATGCCGTTACTGCATGCTCTTAATCCCGCGCTCCCTTTATAAAACACCGTCCCAATCAGTTCCCTGTTAGAATACGCAATATACGGGCATGCCGTCTCCTCGCACCGTTTCGCGTCAACCCCCGGATTGCTAACCTCGTATGTGACATTCCACGCAGCAAAACAGCGGGGAAAACTTCTCCCCGCCGTCCCTAATTTCTTTTTATATAATGATGCCGGATTATACCGCTGCAGTTACCGCCTGCGCGCCTGCTCCGAAAATACTGTACAGATAAAGGAATCCGCAATATCCTTCTTCATTTAAAAGTGATTTGAGATCATAACCCGCCGGTATTACAAGCTGATACCATTTTCCTTTGTACGCAAATTTCAGATTAACTGCCAAATCCGGTCTCTTGCTGAGCGCATCGATAACCTTCCGGTCGAAGCTCATCCATGTCTTGGTTACGATTGTCAGTTCCGAACCTTGCAAAGTAAGATCCAGATGGGGGCTGGTGCGCCTTATGGTCTTAGCCGCCAATATACTGTCTCTGCACACCTCAAGGAAACCGGCATAGGTATATGATGCGTCACTCGCGCCGCTCCATTGCCCGGAATCATAATAAGTCGGATTCTCGTAGGAGAGTGCGTCGGAAGCGACGGCGTCGATCCAGAATGGCGTGAAGGTCTCCGCCTTGGTTGCGCCGGTTTCTCCGATTCCCGGTTTTACGGTTCCGGGTTTTACGGGAGCCGGACGTAAAGCATCGTACTCTGCCTGTGCAACCAGCAGCTCTCTGTATGCTCTATCCCATTTCGTCTTTGCTTCCTCTCTGGCAGTCTCCGCCTGCGTATACTGCTCCCTCTTGCCGGCAAGCGTATTTTCGGCATCCGAAACCGCAGCGAGCGCTTCCTTATATGCCCGCGTATACTCGTTGAGGTATGTAAAATCCTTGTCGGTAATCTCGTTTTCAAGCGCCTGCTCGAAAGAAAGCCGTCTTGCACGCTGCAGTTTATCCATTGCGATGTCTAACGCCTCTATCTTCTGCTTCAATGTCTCGCGCGCATCCATAATCGACTGCGCCGTGCTCTCCAAGGCGGCAACAGCGTCGTCGTAATTCTTCTTTGCCGCGTCTGCCCTTTCCATCGCATCTGCGACCGCCGCATGATCCTTGCGAAGCTGCGCAACCGCCGCATCTGCTGTGTCCGCCTCTTTTTCTAAGCTTTCGGCATCCGCTATTTCTTTTTCCAGCCAGCTCAGCTTCGCCTCCAAATCGGCAAGAACAGCTTGCTTATCGGTCAGATTTTGCTCGGCTTCTGCATATGCCTGTGCCGCCGCTGCCGCAAGCGCCTTCTTTTCCTGCAAGCTGGTTTCTTTCGCTCCCGCACCAGCGTATGCTGATTTCAACGCGGCAACCTTTCCGTCCGTGTCTTCGCTTAAGCCCTCTACAAACGAATCCAGACTGGCTTTTGCATCAGAAACCTCCGTCTCCTTATTGGTAACATCCGTTTTCGCCTCGACGGTCGCCGCCGCCAGACCGCCCACGCCGTTTAACGCGGTGTCCGCATCGGTTACCGCCTGCAGCTTTGTATTCAATTCATCTTGTGCAGTCTTAAGCGCCTCCGCCGCTTCTGTCGCTGCTGTCTGCGCCTTCTCAAGCGCCGCCTGCTTCTGTGCCGCTGTCTCCTTCTTTTTCTCCAGCCCAAGCACCTGTTTCAGAGCGTCAAGCGCACTGCGTTTTTTCTCAAAAGAAGCGTTTTCATCTAATAGGAGTGATTTCGCCGCCTCTAGTAAGGACGCGCTTTCTTTGTTGTTTTCAATGGCTTCCCGGAACTTGGATAACGCCGTTTCGTATGCTTCCTTTGCCGCAAGGTAAGCTTCCACCGCATCCTTTTGTGCCTCATTCAGCTCATCTAAGATACCCGGATTTCCTTCAACATCCTCCGGCGTAAGATTGCCAAGGGCATTTGTTTTATCCGTCATATCGGTCTGAGTTGTCTGTAACGCATCCAGAGCGCCCACTACCGCGTCGATTGCCTGCTCTGCATTCTCCGCCGCCTCTACGGCGCTGTCTGCCGCGTCTTTCTCCTCCTGCGCCGCCGTCAACCTGTCTGCCGCATCGTCGCTCTCCGTCTGTTTCCTGTTCAGTTCCTCTTCGGCTGCTTCCCTTGCTGCGATCGCCTCGGCAAGCCTCTGCCTTGCCGCATCCTCTGCCTTCTCTGCACTCTCCAGCGCCTGAATCAAGTTCTCAAGTTCCTCCTGCGCCGTCTTTAACGCCTCGGCTTTTTCGTTATACTGCGTTTTAATATCCTCGTTGTCTAAACCGTTGACGGCTGCATCCAGAGCCTGCTTCGCCTCTTCAAGCTGTCTCTGCGCTTCTTCCACTGCGGCTTCCGCTTCCTGCTTTGCTGACTCTGCCGCTGTTTTCTCTGCTTCTGCAGCCTTTACTTCCGCATTCGCCTCTTCGATTTTCTCGTTGGTCGGATCGAGCTGCGACTGAGCGGCGTCACGCTCTGCTGCCGCCTCCTCCGCCTTCTTTCTCGCTTCCTCCGCCGCCTGCTGCGCATTCAGAATCGCCTGTTCGGAATCGGAATCCCCTCCTTCTTGCTGTTTCGCGTCCTCCAAATCTTTATTTGCCTGGGTAACCTGATTGGCTTTATCTGTCAGATCGTCTATGATATCTTTATTGTTCTCGTCCGCCACCTTATCATCATAAGCATTTTGAGCGTCATCTTTTTCCTGCTGTGCCGTGCCCGCTTCTTTTTCGGCGTCCGTCACGGCGTCCGCAAACTTATCCTTCGCGTCCTGTCCGGCTTGTTCCTTCTTATCCTCTGCTTCGTCAAGCTTATCCTGCGCGGCATCTAAATCCTTCTTCGCCTCTGCTTCCGCTTCTTCCGCATCCTCAAGCTCCTTCTTAGCGTCGCTCTCCTTCTCCTTCGCATCTTCAAGAGCATCCTCCGCCTTCTCAAGCTCAGTCTTTTCATCCGGCTCTTCTGCTGGCGGCGTCACTGGTGTCTGTTCCCCCTCTGTCGGCGTTGTCGGCGTCTGTTCTCCCTCCGTCGGCGTTGTCGGCGTCTGTTCCCCCTCCGTCGGCGTTGTCGGCGTCTGTTCTCCCTCCGTCGGCGTTGTCGGTGTCTTTTCTCCCTCCGTCGGCGTTGTCGGCGTCTGTTCCCCTTCTGTCGGTGTTGTCGGTGTCTGTTCTCCCTCCGTCGGCGTTGTCGGTATTGTCGGTGTCTGTTCTCCCTCTGTCGGTGTTACCGGCGTCTGGTTACTCCCTGCTTCCTCTGCATGCGTCGTCATCGGTGCAAGCGCTGCGGCAAATCCGACCGCCATCGCCATGGCAAGCCCCTTTCGATTCTCCATCGTTCTTCTTTTCATTGTTTTTCTGAAACCTCCCTTTTACTTATAATTCGGAATGATTTCCTAAAAATATTATATTCTCTGCGCAATATTTTTTCAACTCTTATGAAGCGGCTTTCACCGCTTCTCCCAAAGTATAGACAACAGACTCCGGATGATACGGGCAGTCGCATACCGTATCATAGTTAGATAAGTTCACTGCAACCAGTATCTTCTCCTCCTCATTGGAGTGCAGATAGACAAGCGGGTATTTCCATGGCTCACAGCAGATGAAATCAATTTCTCCCGCAGTGCATTTTATCCCCTTATCTGCAAAAAAAGTTGTATAATTTCCAAAAATAATAGTACAATATCCATATTATCGAAGTTTTACATACAAGGAAAGCGGCTGAGGGAAAATAAATGAGTTTGGCTTCATCCACACCGGCGACACAGCGCTGCCCTGCGCCTTCACTCCCCAAACAGTCCGTCCGCCCACTTCTCCACGCCTTCACTAAACTGCTCTTCCCACTCGTCCAGTTTTTCATCCTGCATTCTCTCCAATTCCTTGATTTGCTGCTGCATCTCCTCAGAATATTCTTCTGCATTGATATTCCCCATGCAGGCACTTAGCAGGTCTTCGTCAAGATGGAGTATCCATGCGCCGTCCTCGCTATATGCAGTGGCAGTCACCTCAAAGGTACAGGTTTTACTTTTATCATACTCATTTATGATTGCAATCAGACCGCCTTTTTCATCAAAGATTTGTGAGAAATCTTTCAACATTTGACCAAGACCGCTCCCCTCGCCTGCCAGCATATTTTCCAAGATATCCATCTCATACGCACCCATGACGCCGTTCATATCAATGTTGGTAATCTCCATCGTGATTTTCGCCTGATTGCCGTCTTCCTCTACGCTCTTCACCTCCCATGCCAGATTCTCAAGCATTTTTTCATATAACTCTTGATGGAACTCATATTTGCTCCGGGCTTTGCCGAATTTTATCCCCGGCTGCAGCAGTTCATTAAACATGCGGTACTCACTCCTCACCGGCGCTCCTAACCAGTTATATTCCGTCTGTATATAATTATCCGTACATGCATTAAACCGCTCCAAGTCCAGCGTCTTCATGCTCCCCATGGCGCATTCTGCCGCCTCCTTTGCCGAAAAACTGCCGGCTCGCGCCACGCCCTTTGCCTCTGCGCCGCACGCGCTAAGGAAAATGCCTGCGGCTAACACGATACTGCCAAGTACTGCCCTCATGCCTATTGCTTTTTTGATGGTTCTCATTTTCATCATCCTTTCCTTCATTTCGGTTGGCTGCGGATTACTCTGTCTTCATCTGCATCTTCCTGCACTTGCAGACATCCTGCATCCGCCGTCTCCTCTTTACCCGTATTATATTTCCGGCGCTTTAACCATACAATAAGGATGACAGGAACCGTCGGTAAGACAACAAAAAAAGACACCGAACTCTATCCGCTTTTATCCATTCCATCCAGCGGTATCATTGCCGCAAAAGAAAACCATCCGTCCTCACATTTTAATACGCTGGTCCCATTATTTTTTCTGACCACGGAATCCACATTCAGCAGACCGATACCGTGCATCGCTTTGTTGCGCTTACTCGTTACAATCCTGTTATCCTTAATCCGTACAGGTTCCTTTACCGGATTACGGACTGCCAGAACAAGCTGTTGCTCTTCCACCAACATTTTAAACTGTATGACCTTATTCTGCGCAAGCTTCTCACAGCCTTCTATCGCATTGTCCAGAAGGTTGCCAAGTAATGTTACGATATCTTCCTCGCAAATCGTAAGCTGCGACAAGTCGCCGGAAACGATTGCCATAACGATTCCCCTCTCCCGTGCCTCCTGATATTTCCGGTTCAGCATCACATTGACCACCACATGGTTTGTATTCACACACATCTGCCCCTCGCTAAGACTTCCATTCAAGTCAGATATGTATTTCGCCGCCTCCCCTATCCGCCCGCTCTCAATCATCCCCTGAATGCAGTTTAACTGGTTCTTGTAATCATGAAAGAAACGCCTCTGCTGTTCATAACGCTCCTTCATACTCTGATATAACTCCATCTGATTCTTTGTCTGCTCATGTATCTGCCGCAGATTTTGCATTTCAGACTCCTTCTCCAACATGCTGAGCATATAATAAAGTCCCAGCACATAAACCGCCGCAAATCCCATAATCGCCGCAAGCCTCGCATAATCGTCCCATATGCTGCCGCTGTTCGTCACTATGCCAAGCGCGATACTCACCATGATACCGATGGTAGAAACCAGTCCGATTCTCCCCCACTTCATCCCCGACAACGTATGCATGTGCCTGCCGGACCAATAGCGAAAGAGGAACATCAGACATAGATAACCGATGTCTATCACCGGCTCCATCATACTGCTCACCGCTTCGTATCCCGTTTCTGGAATTATGTAAACCAAAGAGACAAAAAGTGCCGATACCAGCCAATAAATACCGCAAAAGACCACCGATAACATCAGATTCTTCATCACATGCATCTGAAAATAAATCTGCGCCACAAAAAACACAACGATAATCACCCGTACCGGCTGCAAAATATAGGGCGGAATCTTCGTCACGGCAATTACCATAAAGCCTGCTGTAAACGCCATTGCCGCAGTATGACTAATCCACTCATGCTTCATCCTCCGCCTTTTTGCAACGGTCTCAAAGAATATCTGACAGCTCATTCCCATAAGAAATGACAAAACAATACTTCTGATTACAAGTAAAAACATCTCTCCCATCACAGTGCTCCCTTATAAGCCACAAATGCTTCCTTCACCGCTTGAAACCTCGGACGCGGAACCGGAAGCTCTCCACCCGTATCAAGGAACACTATATAATTGCTAATCCGCCTGATATGCTTCATGTTTACAAGATAACTTTTGTGAATCCGCAAAAAACCGTATGTTATCAATTTCTTTTCTATTGCATCCAGCTTGTCATAAATCTGATATGCCGTATCCCCGTTCTCCATATAATGAAAAATCGACTTATGCCCTCTGCTCTCAACAAATAAAATATTGTCCGTATACAGCCTCTTTTCTCCCTCCAAAAATGCAAAACTCACCTGTGCGACCTGCATTTTCTGCAAAATAGCCCGCATACATTCCTGCAAGGCGCCCTCCAGATTATCTTTCATCAGATAACGGACCGCATTCACCTTGTAGCCTTCCAGCGCATAGTCAATAAAAGCCGTCACAAACACAATATAAGTGTCGCTATGGTACGAGCGAATCCTCTCCGCCGTCTGAATCCCATCCAGCTCCTCCATATTGATATCCAGAAATACAATGTCAAATTTAAGACCATTCCCGCACGATTCCAAAAATTCTTTTCCCGACAAAAAAACATGTATTTCATAAGAAAGCTCATTTCTCCGCAGATACTGTTCCAGCAGGCTCTTTATTCTGTCACAATAAAACTGTTCATCATCACATATTGCCATTTGCAGCATATATATCATGCCCTCCGTCCAATGCACTTGTTCTGAATAAGCAGACAAGTTTAAATTTATCTTTTTACTGCCCTTACTAAAAAATACAATTCCGTAATATCCTCCATCTGACATTCCATATATCCATTTATCCAAAAACCACATTCCAGCAGCCCGCCCAAGTATTCCTCCATTGTGTGTCCATACTCAATCCATCCGGAATCATCATAGTCCAAGGAACAAAACGGCATCTTATGCACCGCCTTGTAATAACCGTTCCCTTTTTCATCCGTAATATAATCACATACATAATTGATCGGGTTTGGCGCCATTATAATTAATGTGCCGTATTGTTTTAATACACGACAGCATTCTTGAAACACCACTTTTATTTCTGGAACATACATCAAAGACGGAGGATTTATAATATAATCAAACTCACCGTCACAAAACTGTGAAAGATTGCACATATTGCCTTTCGCAATCCGGATTTTCAGTTTTTCTCTTTTTGCAATCTCCCGATCCTTTTCCAGCATCTTGTCCGAAATATCAATTACCGAAACATCTGCGCCTGCGCACGCCAATAGCGGTGCCTGCAGCCCTCCTGCGCCAGCAAGACACAAAACCCTTTTCCCTTTAATGTCACTAAGCCATTCCATCGGGATACTTTTTCCATAAAAATCTAATCTGAGTTTTCCTTCCCTTGCATCCCTTAACTGCTCATATGTGGCACAAGCCGTCCAGTCTGCATTGTTTCTCACAAGATCATCAACATTTTTCTCAACTCTGCTAAAAATACTATCCACTGTTTATCACCTCAAAATTCCAATTCGGTCCATACACCGATTATACCCCTTTCCCACATCCATGCCAAGCGAACCGTTACTGCGCAATATATCGATAAAAAAAGAATGAACAGGCGTCTTCTGTATGGTGACATTGATTATAATCATTCTCCCTGCTTGCTTATACATAATAATTTTTTTATAATAACGTATATCATTTGTGGGGAGGTTGTGCTTATGGCTCAAATCACGTCAAGAAACTTCAGGATTTTATGTGATTTTATGAAGATTCATAAATTTATGATCGAAATATATGAGAAAGATTGGAGAAATGGTGTTCCCGCCCCATTTTTGGAGTATGCGCTTTCCAGTGATTGGATGGACAAAACACGGACACATCGTTGGAAACTTTGGGAAGATACTGACCGTATAGCAGGTCTCGTTTTTTATGAAAATCCTGTCAGCGATGTATATTTCAGCCTGCGTCCGGGTTATGAGGAACTGGCGGAGGAGATGGTTGCATATGCGGTTTCATCTATGCCGCGTGTGGATGGTAATCTAAGATTTGTTATTTTTGATGGACAGGATGCAGTAAAAGCAGCGGCAGCAAAAATCGGCTTTCAACAATCTTCAGACTATGTGGAAAAGGTCTTTGATTTTGGACAGCCACTCAGTTATCCTCTGCCGGATGGGTTTCATTTTGTGGAATCGGAAAATCTTTCGGTCGAAAAAATAGCCGAGTGTTGTTGGAAAGGTTTTGACCATGAAAAGGAAGAAGGTGCTTGGAACAAAGATGCCGAGCATGGATACCATATGTTAATGTCACCGCATATGTGTCCGGAAGATTCTGTTGTCATTGAAAACGCAAAAGGAGAGTATGTCTGCTATGCGGGTATGTGGTGGACTCCGGAAAATCACCTTGCTTATATGGAACCACTATGCACGATTCCAAAGTATCGAAAGAAAGGGCTGGCTGCTGCGGCGCTTTCAGAGCATTACCGCAGACTGAAACCCTTAGGCGCTACGCATATGACCGGCGGCGGTGATATCTTTTATGAAAAAATAGGCTTCAAGCCTCTGGTTCATTGGACTTTTTGGGAAGAAAAGAATAAATGATATCAGGCTGATTGCATCATAAAGGAAATCGCATCCCATCCATTATAGAGAGACATCTCATCACGGAGCTAAATATTTATTGACAATTCAAACATTTCTTAACATCTGTTATCGTTGCTGTCGTGGGTGGTGCAATCTGTCATTACATCATCAAACGGTTAGACAGTGATAAAGATGACAATTAGCCTCGGTCTGTTCCCCGCAAAGGAACAAGAAACCCTCAGAGCTGCAACTCTGAGGGTTTCATTTTGGTGTTCCACATTGTCAGAAACACTGTGTTCTCTGTTTTGTCTGACGGCATTATAGCATATGCAGAAACTGATTACAAGATACTCCAGCATGAATTTTCTATTTCAGACTGGAAAAAATTCGGATTAAATAACAATTGATATTAAGAGAAGCGAAAATGCTTGAATTTTAAGTATTTCCGCTTCATTAAAAAGAGCGCGAGACGGGACTCGAATGATTCTCTCGTGTCCACGTATAATTGTCTGTTAATTCCAAATCTGCAGACTTGAATTTTCTGACAATTCGTGCCGGTCGGAAAGGACGTATACCCCCGGTATAGTAATACGGGGGTACTAAATACAAGGTGTGCCATGTACGGAAATTCTGAAAATTTAGACAATTCCCTCACAGCTTCCATCGACTGGATTGCATTCACTTCTACTATTATCCAGAATGTATCTGAAATGATCGCCTTTCTCGGCTATCCTGCCAGTGATTTTCTCCTGCTTTCCAGAGGTGCGAACGGTTACAAAAAGATGTACCGTCTGGAAGGTTCACCAGTGACTATCCTATCAGACGGCAATGAAGATATGGGGATCCATGTCGTTATTGGCGGCTCTGCCATCCCCGACCTCTTAATCCATTTCAAAGATACGATAACATATGATACGCCTTTCGGCAGTGACGCCGTATGTTTAAGCGACCTCAATAACAGTATCATGATTGAATTCCTGCAGCAGGTAAGGCGTATCGGCTGGCTGACACGTTTTGACCTTGCTGTAGATGACCACGGCGCGCACTTCTTTACTGTCGATGATGTGTGCGGATTCCTTGACCGTCAGGATGTTGTCAGCAAATTCTGGACATACCGTGATGTACGTGAGTCAACGTTTACAAGGGAAGACACCGGGCATACGGTTTATTTTGGCAGCCGCCAGAGCGAAGTCATGCTCCGGGTATATGACAAGCAGCTTGAACAGAACCAGCGTGCGGTTTCCCCGGAAGACATGCCCAGTGAACCGTGGGTCCGCTGGGAAATTGAACTTAAAAACGACCGCGCTAATATCGCCGCCGATTTCCTTATACAGCGTAAGGGACTCGGTGAAATCATCATGGAGATACTGAATAACTATGTGCGTCTTATTGTACAGGATGATTCCAACCGCTCCCGCTGCTCTTCGCATCCCCTCTGGGAGAAGTTTGTGGGCATGGTCGGCAGGCTGCGCCTGTATGTGGAAGCTGCAGATAAAACAATTGAGGAGAAAAAGAGGTGGCTGATCCGGCAGTGCCTCCCGACTATTGCCGGAGTCATCATTGCAGACGGCGGCAGTTTCGACATCATCACGCAGCATTTTGATGATGCCGTGTCGCGGATGAGCAGCAGCCTGCGGAATCTTGTCTCTGAAAAGAATCCAGAGTGGTCGTATGACTATGATGCGCTGCTGACATAGATTCAGTAAATATGCACAACAGATATCCTATTCATGCCGCTCATCTGTCCGGTGTCAGTATCCTCTTTTTGTGCATATCTGACAAAATATGCATAGTTTTTGCCATTTCCGACAAGATATGTTATCCTTGTCTTGTTGTCATACCCAGACCGGCAACGGGAAGGGGGTGAAACAAGTGCACGATATGCTTTTATCTATTTTGGTTACTGTCGTGGGTGGTGTGATCTGCCATTACATCATCAAATGGTTAGACAGTGACGGACATGACGACTAGCCTCGGACTGGTTCCCCGTAAAGGAACAAGAAACCCTCAGAGCTGCCACTCTGGGGGTTTTGTTTTGGTGAATCAAGTGCACGATTTCACCCATATCTCTTTTACCTATCGGCATTATAGCATATGCAGAAACTGATTGCAAGATACGCCGGCATGAATTTTTACCGGTGTCTGTTCATCCAGTCTTGGTAACTGGTCTATCTTCAGCTTCTGCAATCATTTTTACTTTCTTCATTAATTTATCATCAATTCATAGTGGATATGATTTATTTTTGTATTTTCCCATAAAAGACCTCAACTAAAATAGATATCTATTGGCTAATGTGATATCTTTTAGTAGATATCTATGGACTTCTATAGATTTCTATATTACTCTTTCTCCACCGCAGGGCGTCCTAACACCCCTATCAAGGCGCCTGCGGTATGTGGAGATACTTAGGTTTATGATAACAGAGGCTATGGAAAAAAGCAAGCAGCGGAAAGGAACGGGCTGGAAAGTATGGAAAAGGAATATATCTACACGGTTGTCAGGGAGGATTTCCATACCGGCGAATGTGCGAAGCGTACCAAGAAATATTATTCGTTCACACCGCGCCTTGCTGTCGGCGGGCTGTATACGCATCTCGGTCCCGGTTATCCCGGATGCCAGCGTGTCCTTAGTGTGGAGGAACGTCCTGCCATCTGAACAAATGTTATATGATAATGGTGTTATGCTCCATGCTTCCGGGATGCCTACACGCTATATCAGCGACCTGCTCGGACACTCCGAGATGGTGACCACGGAACGAAACTATATCCTTACCTACAAGGACAATTATAACGCCCTGCTGGGCTACATGCATAAGGGGCTTGATTTTAAACTGGAAGGAGATAAATCTGTATGAATGAATCTGAAGTGCATTCCGAACTGGATATGCTGAGGGGCAACCTCTGCCGCATCTGTGTGTCTGATGACCCAAAGGAAGTTTTCCAAATGTATGAATACGCCAAAAAACGGCTTGACAGGATTTATGAATACCACATATCAAGATTGAATAACGCTTGATATTTATCTCATGTAACTGTAAACAAAAAAATACCCAGAAAACCTCTGGGTATCTCTTAGACCAGAGCGCGAGACGGGACTCGAACCCGCGACCCCGACCTTGGCAAGGTCGTGCTCCACCAACTGAGCCACTCGCGCATATCACTTATCCGGCTTCTTACTGCTGTATCGCTCGGACAAGTAATAATATACTATATGGATTTTGCTTTGTCAATAACAAATTTGTATTTTTTGCCTTTTTTATTATATTCAATAATCTTTTTAAATTTTTTAAAATATATATACAATTTAGTATTTGTTATGACAATTTCACAAGCCGGTTTATTAAACCGCCAAGTTTTCTCCCGCCACACATCATTCCAGCTTTCCAGCATACTTTATCCGATAAATCCGCTCCAAAGATTCGTTGACTCTCTCCTCGGATATTGTACCGTCCTGCACAGCAGCCAGAAGCGCATTATATGCTGTCTCAAAGTCATCCGGCATAAGAAGCATGTCGGCACCAGCCTGCACCGCCATTACCACCGTTTCCTCTGTCGTATAGTACTCGGTGATAGCCCCCATATCCAATGCATCCGTAATAATAACTCCTTGAAATCCCAACTCATTTCGCAAAACATCCGTCATGACGGTTCTAGACAGGCTAGACGGAACTGCATCACCTTCCACAGAAGATAACGTGGCGTGGCTTACCATAACAAAATCCGCACCCGCATCAATTCCAGCCTTAAAAGGCAATAAATCGGATTGTCTCATTTCATCTAATGTCTTGGTAATCTCAACTCTGCCATCATGCGTATCATCTGACGTATCACCAAGTCCCGGAAAGTGCTTCAGGCACGAACTGACTCCCACACTCTCAATTCCACCAACCGCATTGGCAACCATCTCTCCAACTAATTGCGCATCCGAACCGAAAGAACGGCTTCCTATCGCGCTGTCCTCTGAGCCGGCAATATCAGCTACCGGAGCAAAATCTAAATTAAAGCCCAGTTCCTTTAAATAAGAACCAATATTTACTCCCGCCTCATACGCCTGTACTCCATCACCACTGGCTCCAATTTCAGCCATATCACCGACATTAATCACATCAATATCGCTGTTTGCTACCCTGCTGACTGAACCGCCTTCTTCATCTACAGCTAAAAAAACGGGATACCTGCTCTTGGCTGCCGTGTTGGAAAGCATCTGTGTAATCTGTTCTTTATCAAGAATATTCTGGCTAAAATATATCAACCCGCCTACTGCATACTTATTCAACGCTTCCTGCGTTCCATCTCCTGCCTGTGTCGCAGTATTCACGCCGGTCAATGCCTCCGGAGTCACTATAAAAAGTCCCGCCACTTTATCCTCCAATGTCATGTCCGCAAGCACATCTTCTACCATTTTACCAAGATAATCCTCTTCCGGTTCTTCCTCCACCATTGGCTCCGGCGCGTCGATTACTACCTCATGCGCCGCCTGCGCTTCCTGCTCCTCTGCAAGCTTTATCTGTTCTTCGGCAAGCTTTTTCTCTCTCACGACTGCTGCTATACTTTTTCCAACGGACACTCCGCCGGCAACAATTGCAGCCAGAACCACTGCGACAACCGAATATGAAATAATTTGATTACGGATTCGTCTCTTCCGACGATATGCGCGACGATCTTCTTCATCATCCTCTTCGTCTGAATCATCGTCCTCGTCATCTTCCTCTTCATCCGAATCATCGTCTTCGTCGTCTTCCTCTTCATCCGAATCATCGCCTTCGTCATCTTCCTCTTCATCCGAATCATCGCCTTCGTCATCTTCCTCTTCATCCGAATCATCGTCTTCGTCGTCTTCCTCTTCGTCCGAGTCATCTTCCTCTTCATCCGAGTCATCTTCCTCTTCATCCGAATCATCGTCTTCGTCGTCTTCCTCTTCATCCGAGTCATCGTCTTCGCCATCTTCTTCATCTATATCATCTTCGTCGTCCATGTCATCATCCGAATCATCATCTTCTAATTCATCTTCTTCAAGCATATCATCATCTTCAAACTCTTCATCCGAATACTTGTTTTTTCTACGAAATAATTTTCCCATATCACTCCTCCTGTTGTGTGACCACATACAACATATAGTATCTGGCAATTATACTATAACCTATTTGGGGGAAATATGCTACCTCATTTTCACTTTTTCGTCTATTTAAGAATATTTCTTTATCGTCTTCCGCATACTGATATGGGCAAACATCATTATCTTTTTTACACATAGCGAAGCGGGTACCAATTCCTTTGAGAATCAATACCCGCTTCTATACTACACTATCCAATGGTCCATACCTCCGTTTTTTCTTCCGTATTCTTTCCATTTCTCCTTCGTATGCATATACTGTAACGTCTTATTCTTTTCTCTTCTGTGATTCGTTACTTTTTCTCATGTACTCGACTACGTTTCCGTTGCTTTGTCATTGGTTCCTTATTCATTTGTACTTTAACTGGTTTTAAATTATGCTTTCGGTGGACCGTACCTCCTTTTCTTTAGGATATCTATGTGAATTTGTTTTGTTTATGTCTTTATTATAGCACGCGATTTTTATTTGTCAACACATTTCTTGAAATTTTTTAATATTTTTTCATTTTATTTTATTTTTATACAAATTATCTCATTTTAAGAGTTTTTTTATATATTTTACAGTTAATTCCATTTTTATTCCAATTGAAAAACAATATACATTGATTATGAATGCTCTTTATAATTCTATGATGTTGGAGGTCGAAATGAATTTTGGGTAAATTGAGATGGCAGATTGCAATTACTTTCTCCAAAATGATATAATCGTTTGTATTACAGAACCTAAAATGATTGAGCTGGGGAAAAAGATTGAAAATTAAATTTTTCAATCACGAGGAGGTGGCTGAAACAAAATTTTAAAAAAACAGAATTAGTATTCTGACTATGTCTTTTTTCATCGGTGGCTGTCGTAAACAAAAAATCTGTGAAGCGATACAAATGAATGTTCCTTCTTCTTTCTTCATTATAAAGATGATGTTGGGGTCAAAATGAACTTTTAGTAAATTGAGATGGCAGATTGCACAAATTGCTCTCTTGTGTTGGTTTCGTCGAATGGATTTTCTAACCTATTCCGGCAAGACATTGACTGTCAGACGCATCCGCCCTCCATGAGCCATCCGGGCTCGTTTCGGGCTTTTGCGGACATCCGTGTCCGCAAAATGCTGGATACTGAACGGAATAGGAAGAAAATCACAATCTCCTTCACAAAACAACTGCGTGAGCATTTTGTGCAATCTGCAAGTAGTATGTTGTAAAAAGTTCATTTTGACCTAAACATCATAAAGATTCGGGTGTCAAAAGGTGCTTTTCACAAATTGGCATGGCATTTTGCACAAATTGCTCTCTTGTATCGGCTCCGTCGAACGGATTTTCTATATATTCCGATAAATGGATGATGAACGGACGCAACCGCCCTTTACTCGCCATCCGGGCTCGAAACAGGCTTTTACGGACATCCATGTCCGTAAATTGCTGGATACCAAATGGAATATTAAGAAAATCTCATTCTCCTACGCAAGATGACTGCGTGAGCATTTTGTGCAAAATGCCTAGACAAGATTTTTGAAACACCTTTGGACACCCGAATCTTATAAAATTATAAAACCGCATGTTCTATCGTAACCAGTTAACAACATAAACAACCATATCAAATCGAAACGGAGGGCTATTATGTCACACAAATTAACTGCAATGGCAAAACAGGCTGATACCATTATCAAAAATCTCGCCAAGCGCAACATGGAGGGATTCTATTTCGAGACAGCGGCGGAGTGCACCCAAGCCATCTTAGAGGCAATGCCTGCCGGCTCTGCCATCGGCTGGGGCGGCAGTGAAAGCATCAAGGAATGCGGATTGATGGAGGCAATACATAACGGTGATTATGAGTTAATTGACCGCTTTGCCGCCAAGACACCGGAGGAATCCCGCGCACTCTATGCCAAGACCGTTCTTGCCGATTACTATCTGATGAGCAGCAATGCCATCACTTTAGAGGGCGAACTGATTAACATTGACGGCAACGGCAACCGCGTTGCCTGTCTGATTCAAGGACCAAGCCATGTCATTCTCGTAGTCGGCATGAATAAAGTTGCCACCGATATAGAAAGCGGTATCGCCAGAGTACGCAACATTGCCTCTCCCGCCAACGCCATACGCCTTAATAAGAACATTCCGTGTGCTGCGACGGGCACATGCCACAACTGCCTCGCGCCCGAATGCTTCTGCAACCAGATTGTCATCACAAGAAGAAGCGGACATACCGGAAGAATTAAAGTATATCTTGTGGGAGAATCACTCGGTTACTAATCCAGCGCTCTAATTTACAGCTTTCCCAGACAGAATAAACGGCGCAGCCTGTCGCTGCGCCGTTTTCTTAATTAAATCTGAATCCTCACAAAAATATCGTAAATCGCCTTGATAGCCGTCTCGAAATCCGAATTGGCAACACCGATGATAATATTTAACTCGCTGGAACCTTGGTCAATCATCTTGACATTGACATTTGCATGCGCCAGCGCGGAGAAAATTCTGCCGGCTGTACCGCGGGTCGATTTCATACCGCGTCCCACCACCGCAATCAGCGCGAAATCTCCTTCGATATCAATGTGGTCGGGATCCGCCAGCCTGTGGATTGCCGACACCACCTGCTGCTCTTTATGCATAAACTCGTCCTGATGGACAAACACCGTCATCGTATCGATACCGGACGGTACATGTTCGAAGGAAATGCCATTTTCCTCGAACGCCTGCAGTACCTTACGCCCAAATCCAATCTCGGAGTTCATCATGTCCTTATCAATGTTGACCGCACAGAAACCCTTTTTGCCGGCAATTCCCGTAATGACATATTTTGACTTCTGGCAGGTACTCTCCACAATCCATGTACCGTTGTCATCCGGCTTATTCGTATTCCGTATATTGATGGGGATCCCCTCTCTCCTGACCGGAAAGATTGCATCCTCATGAAGCACCGAAGCGCCCATATATGCTAACTCCCTCAATTCCTTATAGGTAATCGTTTCGATTCCTTCCGGTTTATAAATGATGCGCGGGTCTGCAACCAGAAATCCCGAAACATCTGTCCAGTTTTCATATACATTCGCCTTTACGGCTCTGGCAACAATGGAACCTGTGATATCGGAACCGCCTCTGGAAAAGGTCTTGACCCGTCCGTCGGCATACGCCCCGTAAAATCCCGGAATGACCGCTGCCTTTACATCCTTCAGCCTTGCTCTTAATTTCTCATTCGTGACTTCCGCATCAAACTCTCCGTCATCTGCAAACCGGATGACTTCCGCTGCATCCACAAACTCGTATCCGAGATAATTCGCCATAATGATGCCGTTTAAGAACTCTCCGCGGGACGCCGCGTAATCAGAACCTGCCTTCTCTTTAAAGTTTTTCCCAATCACCTTAAATTCATCATCCAAGGAAAGCTTTAAGGAAAGACCGTCAATGATTTCCTGATATCTGTCTTTGATCGCCTGCAGATTGTTCTTAAAATCTTCTCCCTGTTCCGCCAGATCATAACAGGCGTAAAGCATATCCGTTACCTTTGTGTCGTCTGCATCACGTTTTCCCGGAGCGGAAGGAACGACGAAGGTACGCTCCTTATCGGCATGGATAATTTCTCCTACTTTTCTAAACTGCTCGGCGCTCGCCAAAGAACTGCCTCCAAATTTCACTACTTTTTTCATCTTACTCCTCCTTGTCAGAATATCGTACTACTCTGACAATCTCCTCTTCTTATTCCTATATGCTGTCCGCCCGCATTTTACGCGCTCAAAATCCTGATTCTGTTGATGCAGCCGCCAAGCTTCTCTATCTTTTCGTTAAATTCTTTTTCCGTCATGACCTGCGTCATAAAAGCAAACTCTGACTCGATACCTGCACTAATCTCCGCCAGCGCGCCGAATGTTTCCATCGCTGCATCCCTCTTACCGGCATCAACCCTGACAAAAAACTTCCCTTTGTCATTCTCGATATTGGCAACCTTCACGTCTTCATTTTCCCAGAAGCACATGACTGTCTTGCCCTGATGTCTCGCGCAGTCCACCACATCAGACACCACCGCACTGGCAGTTGGAAGTTTTCCTGCACCGCGTCCGTAATACATGGAATCGCCCAGCATATTCCCGTGCACATAGATTGCGTTAAACACATCATTCACGCAATAAAGGGGGTGCTCTTTTGAAATCATAAACGGCGCCACCATTGCAAAGAAACCATCCTTCGTGTCCCTGCTCATGGCAAGCAGCTTCACGGACTTGTTCATCTGTTTCGCATACTTAAAGTCCGCCGCCGAAATCTTTGTGATGCCTTCCGTATAGATTTCTTCATATTTCACGTTCTTACCGCACATCAGCGAAGAAAGAATGGCTATTTTACGGCAGGCGTCATATCCTTCCACATCCGCCTCCGGATTTCTCTCTGCGTAACCTTTTTCCTGCGCTTCTTTTAAGACTTCCTCAAAATCCGCGCCTTCCTTATCCATCTTCGTCAGAATATAGTTGGTCGTTCCGTTTAAGATACCCGTAATAGAATCAATCTTCTCCGCCGTCAGCGAATAGTTTAACGGACGGATAATCGGAATACCGCCGCCTACGCTCGCCTCAAACAGATAATTGCAGTGATGCTCTTTGGCAATACGAATCAACTCCGGTCCGTGATTTGCCACCAGCTCCTTATTGGACGTACACACACTCTTACCGGCAAGCAGCGCCCTCTTGGAAAAATCATACGCCGGATTGATACCGCCCATCGTCTCGCAGATGACCATAACCTCCGGGTCATTTAAAATCATCTCATAGTCATGCACCACTTTATTCTCATAAGGGTCGCCCGGAAAATCCCGCAAATCCAGAATATATTTAATATTCAGCTCCGTCGCCGCCCTTTTGTTGATGTCCTTTTTGTTCGTCTCGATTACTTCCACGACACCGCTTCCTACCGTGCCGTATCCTAATACCGCTACATGAATCATAATGCTGTCCTCTCTTTATCCCTTAATCCTTTGCCAAAATCTTGACATGATGGACGCCCGGCTTTGCCTCCATTGCCTCAATCATCTGAGATACATCGCCTGTTGTGGGCAGAACCTGCACGCTTAAGCTTAAAGACGCCACCCCGCTAATCGGAATACTCTGATGTATCGTCAATATATTGGCTCCGCAGTCCGCCACGATTTTGAGTACGTCAGACAAAAGTCCCGTCTCATCATCCATCTGAAAAGTAAGTGTGATCGTCGTTCCCTGTGCATTGTCATGAAATGGAAAAATATCGTCCTTATATTTATAGAAAGAACTGCGGCTGATTCCCACTTCGTCCACCGCCTCTTGAACGGACAAAGCTTTGCCGGATTCCACCAGCCTTTTTGCTTCCACAACCTTCAACAAAACTTCCGGAATGGCTTTCTGTTTCACTACATAGTATCCGGTCGTCTCCTTCATACCACACCAACGCCTCTCTGTCTTCGTAGCAAAGACATATGTTTGTCACCGAGGGATATTTTAGCACAACTGTACAATCATGGCAAGCTAAAATTGTGAAATATTTTCCCTAGCTGTATTTTCTAGCTGCTTTTGGATTTTACTCATGCAGCCATCATAAAGCAACATCGTTTTTTCGTGGAAGAGCCGGATATACGCACAGTCCTCCCGCCTTGCGGCAAGCTCCAGTTGCTTTGCCTCCTCCGAGAGGCGCACCAGACCGATGTTTAACGATGTGCTTTTCAACGCATGGACCGCCACCCGGTAATCCCTAAGATGTTCCTCAAGCTTCTGATAATACTGATTCAACTTCCCAAGTTTAGGCATATCCACGTACATCTGCAGCATTTCCAAATAAAAATCTTTATCTTCCATACTGTATTCCATACCTGTCAGGATATCTAATTCAGGAACTGCCTTCTTCCACTCCCGAAGCTCCTCCAGCATAAAACCCGTATCTTCCTGCGCATCTTTCTTCTCGTCATGCACATTATCCTGTATGTGCTCTTCCATCCCCTCGGTAATGACTTTATCCTCCGGCAAATACTGCATCAACAGTTTTTCCAGATTTTTTCCATCAATCGGTTTCGTCACATAATCATCGAATCCATTTTCCAGATACATCTGTTTTGCTCCGGATATAGCATTCGCCGTCAAAGCAATCACCTTTGTTCGGTTTTCCGGATATCTCTGTCTGATATGCCGCAGTGTCTCTATCCCGTCCATATCCGGCATCATATGGTCTAACAAAACCACATCATACAGATTGCCTTCCATCTGCTGTAAACATTTTGCTCCGCTATCCGCAAAGTCCATCTGCACACAGGTTCTTTTTAAAAGTCTCCTCACGACAGCCCGGTTCATTTCATTGTCGTCTACCACCAGAATCTTAGCCTCCGGCGCAACAAATTTCTGTCTTAGAACCAATATTTCACGACAACCGCTTCCTTGTTTATACCCAAAATTGCCAATTATTTTGCTATCCACCACTTTCTGCCTGATCGTAAAATAAAAATAGGAACCTTGACCGTACTCGCTTTCCACTTGTAGCTTCCCCTCCATCATCCCTACATAACTGTTAGAAATAGCAAGCCCCAGCCCAGTTCCCTCAATCGACCGGTTTGATTTTTCATCCACCCTAATAAAAGAATCAAAAAGCTTCGGTATATCCGCCTTGCGAATCCCTTTCCCCGTGTCTTTGACTCCTATAGTCAATAGAAAATATTCCTCATCCTCATATTCCCCTGCTGCATTCAGTGTCACACTTCCCCCTGCATCCGTGTACTTGATTGCATTTGTCACAAGATTGGTAAGTACCTGACATATCTTTATCCCGTCTCCATACAACTTATCCGGTATGTCCGGACTGACCTGCACTACAATCCGAATCAGTTTTTCCTCGGCACGCGTATACGCCATCTGTAATACGTCATTGAGAAGGGAACTCAATGTATAATCGCTACAGATAAGCTCCATCTTACCGGACTCAATCTTGGAAATATCCAGAATATCATTGACCAGTGATAATAAGAACTTACCGGAAGCATCCACATTCGCAGCATACTGTAAAATAGTTTCCTGCGTACTTTCTCTCAGAATCATCTCATTCATCCCCAGCACTACATTAATAGGCGTACGGATTTCATGGGACATACTCGCAAGAAAATCGCTTTTTGCACGGCTCGCCTGCAGCGCCTCCTCCTTATAATGTATATTCAGTCTAAGAAGCTCGTCTCTCCTATGTTCAACCTGCGCCATTTTCTTCTTAATCATAAGCGCTACTGCAATCTCCGCCATATACAACAGCGGAAAACGAATTTCAAACGTCCGGGTGTAATCATAGCAGTACTGATTAAGCGGCGACCACAATCCGGCTGCCGCAATCAGCCAGACGCCGGCGGAAGCGGCAAAAGCCTTCCTAAGCGGCATCATATAAATTGCGATGGGCGGTACAAGCAGTATCCACAGAATACTAAATCCGTCTTCTCCTCCGGTAATCAGATAATTTGTCTCCGTAAAAAACACCACCACACAGATAATCGGAATCGCAATCTTCAAAGAATGGTTTCTTATGATCGACAGATAGGCGATGCTCATCAAAGCAAAAAGCGCACCGTTAATATATACCATCATCATGTTATTCACTCCAATGTTGATGATGGTAAATGCCGCTCCCACAACTGCAAACACAAGGCATACCGCCCTGCCGGCAGGAATGTATATCGACTCCGAAACATCCTTTACATCTCTGCACGTCTCCTCCTCTTTTCCCCTCATACACTCAGACTCCTTTCAGATATTTCTCTGCCGCACACGGCGATACGGCATTTGTAAGGATATTTAAACTACTCTCCTCCATCACCGTGTTGAGGGACTCCATGGCAATCCATACCCTTCCCTCAGTATGTCCGTTATGACTCATGCATCTGATATTCCGTATCCTCATCGATCATCTGCAGCATAATAGAGGCATAACGCGGGTCAAACTGACTTCCGCTGCCCTTTGCTATCTCACATCTTACCTTTTCCTGCGGCATGATATCCCGATAGCTGCGCTTGGAGGTCATGGCATCATATGCATCCGCAACACCTATAATCCTTGCCATTTCCGGTATCTCCTCTCCCCGCAGCCTGTCCGGATATCCTGTCCCATCATAACGCTCATGATGCCACCTTGCCGCCGTTTTGCAAAGCCCGACCTTGTTTTTCTCGATATCTATATGGATGGTTCAGACGGTATAGAGAGTGCCAGAACACTGCGGCGCATGGGCTACACGGGCGGAATCATCTTCACCACTTCTTCCACGGAACACGCTATGGACAGCTATGAAGTGAACGCCCTGTATTATCTTCAAAAACCCTATGACCACAATCATTTTATGAACGCAATGAAAAGATGCGGTCATCTTTTTAACATGATAAACCGGAATTTTACTTACACCATAAGAAAAAGACAATATTCCGTCCCCTACACGGATATTGTCTACTTTGAAACAGGTCGCCATACCGTCGTCCTGCACACAATTAGCGGCACGGTTTCTTTTTCCGATAATCTTACCCGTATTGTTGAGCTGCTTCGCGGCACCGATGATTTTCTTCCGATAGGAAGGAGCTATCTGGTGAATCTGCACTATGTGACAGGACAGGCGGAAAACGACCTGCTGATGTCTGACGGCTCGATTGTGCAGATTCCGCTCAAAAAGCAACGGGAAACACTCTCCGCCATAGAACAATGGCGCAAAAGCATCTCCCGCTAATTAAATTACAGTCGATATTATGTCAGTTACCCGCAGCCACTCTCCTATGACTGTGGGATATAATTCTTCGGTTTTATTTTTTTCTCTTCCCCTTCCCGACAATTCCAGCTTATAGAACAGCTCTCCCAGCTTATCCGCACCAATTCCTCTCGCCTCGCCTTTCAAGCCATGAGAAACCGACACCAATGCATTCCACTGTTTTCCGCTGTCTGCCGCAAGATTGTTTACGATATGGTCCAGTTTCTGTCTCTTAACCGGAAAATCTTTTACAAAAACAGCACACAGATTTCTATAAAACATGATATCTCCATCTGAATACTTCAGTCCGTCCAATGCACGGATGCCGTTTTGCTCCAAGCAGCGCATCAGCTCTTCTGCGCCCTGCTGCTCCACTTTCAATGCTGCCCTTGTATCTCCGGTCTCCTCTGTACTTTTGACCGTTTCCGCATCAAGAACTGCGCCAGTATAGCAAACCGCGCCGGCACAATGCGAAGGTTCCATATAACGTGAAAAAATATCCTCCAACCGCTCTATCTTGACAGGCTTTAGCAAATACCCGTCAAATCCTTCCGCAAGATACATCTCCCTTTCTTCTTCCGCATTGGCTGTCAAGGCGATTACCTTTGTGTCCCGGTTCTGCCCCAGCATATCCTCTCTGAGCAGATGCAATGTCTCAATCCCATCCGGGTCAGGCATCATATGGTCTAATAAAATCAAATCAAATTTCTTCCGGGCACATACCTTCACCGCTTCTATACCGCTTTCCGCCGTCTCAAGCTTCACCCCGCTCCTCTTAAGCAAATGCCTGATAACCTTCAGATTCTGTACATCATCATCTACAGCCAGAACCGTCCTCGTACTGTAATCTGCAAACACCATCCCTTTTCCGCTGCCTCTCTAACTGCCCAGCACGCTTCTTAAAGTCGCAAACATACTGTCAATATCAATCGGTTTCGCAATATGACCGTTCATACCGCTCTTCAATGCTTCCTGCTTATCTTCCTCAAAAGCATTTGCCGACATTGCAAGAATCGGTATCGAAGCCAGTTCTTTATTATCCAGTCCCCGAATCACTCTGGTCGCTTCGTAACCGTTCATCTCCGGCATCTGGATGTCCATCAGAATCAGCTGATAATATCCCGGTTCCGATTTCTCTAACATTTCCACCGCAATTTTACCGTTGTCCGCAACCTCTGTGGTAAAGCCCGCATCTCCAAGAATCTCTACTGCAATTTCCTGATTCAGTTCCACATCCTCCGCCAGCAAAATACGTCCGCCTTTCAGTTTACCCAGTTTGTCCTCATGCGATTCCACTACCTGCCCGTTTCCACAAAGCACATGATGCAGACATTGTTTGATTTCCGAAATAAATAGCGGCTTGCTGCAGAAAGCATCGACGCCGGCTTCTCTCGCTTCCTCCTCTATATCTACCCAGTCATATGCCGTCAAAATGAGAATCAGCGCGTCCTGCCCCGTCTCTTTCCGTATCCTGCGCGCAATTTCAATTCCATTCATCTTCGCCATCATCCAGTCTATCACATAGACCTTGTAGGCATCCTTATCTGCAGCGGCATCCCGTACACACTCCACCACTTCATCTTCCGATACCACCCACTCCGCACGCATACCAAGCTGTGTGAGCATATGTGCTACGCTCTCGCAACTATTCCTATCCTTATCAACCACCAAAGCCCTGCTGTTTTTTAATGCCGGCAGTTCGATTTCTTTTTCTTCCTCTTCATGCAGCCGGAACACAAACGAAACAGTGAACTCAGAACCTTCTCCCTGTTTACTCTTCACCTCAATATCGCCGCCCATCAAATCAACAATATTCTTGGTAATCGCCATTCCCAGCCCTGTTCCCTGTATGCCGCTGATGGTGGAATTTTCCTCTCTCTCAAAGGGCTCGAAAATGTGTTCCACAAACTCCGGGCTCATTCCGATACCGGTATCCCTGACATTGAATACATACTTCGCAAATCCGTCAGCTCCGGCTTCTTCCGTAATGCGGATACTGATGCTTCCACCCGGCTCCGTATACTTCACAGAGTTACTCAACAGATTCAACAGCACCTGATTTAACCGCAGCTTATCACAATAAATTTCTTCATTCAGCACATCTACCGTATCGATATACATTTCGAGCTGTTTGGCACGGATATCTGCCTGCAAAATATTGCAAAGACCATGCACGATGTCCGTGCCAAACAGCTCGAAATGTATATCGATACGGTAGATGTGCTGAATGAAGAAATTTATTGTGATAAGCTGCGGTTAAATCAGGTTAAGAAGGTGGTTGCCGGAAGTCATAATTTTCTCTAAATATTCCTTTACCTGCTCCTGTCTGTCAATATGTGTAATTGCCAGTGACGTGAATCCGACGATGGCATTCATCGGTGTACGGATATCATGGGACATGTTAGACAAAAACACACTCTTTGCCTGACTTGCCTTATTCGCCTGTGAAAGAGCATCCTTAAGCATCCCCTTCTGTTCCATCTCGCTGCGGGTTGACTCGTCTACACTGTGGAAGCCGAGCACCACGCCGTAATGCCCTTCCCAGATTCCAACGCGCACGATTTTCACTTCATAATATTCTATCACACCGTCACGGACAATCCGGTATCTGACGCAGTAAGATTTCTTGTCCCGCAGTTCCGTTCTGATCCGCTCCTGCGTACAACTTTGCCGAAAACCTTCCCGGTCCTCCTCACATACAAATTCCTTCGCATACCGCTCCATACTGTCTTTAAATACAATATCTCCACTGAAGATAACGCCGAACATACTGCCGTCATAATCATCGTTTCGAAGCGCATTCCCAATGCCCGCGTCAAGGTCAAAAAAGCACACCAGACTGTAATCTATCGTCAGCGCCTGCACCAGTTCCATCTGATGTCTTGCATTCCTCTTCTCCCGTATCCTCTGCTCGGTACAGTCTAACAGGAACCGCTGGTAGAAAAGCTCCCCGTTTTCCTCAAGCAGCTTCACATTTCCCATAACATGCAGGATTTTACCGTCCCTATGCTTCACGCGGTATTCCACGCTTGTACTGTCCCCTTCATTCTTCAACTCTTCAATCTTTTTTTGAAGCGTCTCTTTATCTTCATCCATGACCGAGGAGGCAATCATGTCAAATCCCTTTTCAAGCAGCTCTTCCTTGGAATCACAGCCCAGAATCTTAAGCGCCACATCGTTGACGCTCAAAATACGCGCGCCGTCCAGCGAATGACACAGAACACCGCAGTCGATACTCTCAAAAATCGTTTCGAGCGTATGAGTCTTGCGCGCCACCTCCTGCTCGTACTCGCGCTCTCTTGTCACGTCAATCGCTATGCCTACCGTCCCCATCACGCTCTCATCAAGGTCATATAGGGGTGACTTAAAAGTAATAAGCGTCCTGCGCTCGTCGCCCACCTGAATCTCCTCTTCCGCTATGCATGTTTTGCGGGTACTCATAACTTTCTCTTCTGACTCAATACATGCCGGGTCATCCTCGTCCACATTCCATATGTAAGCATGTCTCTGTCCCTGCACCTGTTCTTTGGTCTTGTTGACCGCCTCACAGAAGCTGTTATTTACTTTCAGATGCACGCCTTCCGTGTTTTTAAACCAAATCAGATTCGGACTGTTATCAATCGCCGCCTCAAGATAATGGTTTGCCTGCCAGCAATCCATACTCCTCTTACAGCTCTGCTGCCATCTTAAGATGCGGAACCTAAGCTCTTCTTCTTCCATCGGCATCGTCCATATATCTTTAATTTCCGACAATTCGTTCGTAAGAAGCGCAATCTGACTTCTGTCTGCAAACACAATCAGATCTGCCTCTTTGCGCTTAACGTGTATCATCGTCTGCACAGCTTCCCTTGCATCCATCCCCTGCAGTCCCAGCCAGATGACATCCGCCTTCGCCGCTGATACCTCATCTATGCCCTCACTCTCCATAAATGTATGCGTAAATCGTTCAAAGGGCTCCATCGCCTTTATTATCTTTGCTGTTTCCTTACGACATCCCGCTAAATACAAGTGCATATGGCAATGATACATAATCATTTCCCCCTGTGTCCAATCAAATAGTCAACCCATGCTACTATTTTAACAAAGAGGTCGAACAGATGTCAATATTATGAATATTTATAGTGGAATATATAAGATATATGCAACATATAAAATATGCGGAATGCAGAAGACTTATAAAATATTGAAGACGTATACAGCGGTCATATCAAAAAAGTCCCGGAAGTTATCCGGAACTTTTTTCTACATTTTATAATATTTTTCTGTGTTCTATGATATCATGCCATACAATCTAAAAATTCTAAATAAGAGGATACTTGTCCGTCAAAGTCTTAACGATTGCGCTTGCCTTCCCGATTCCATCTTCGCCTTCCTTGATGACAATGGAAATAGCTTCCGCCACCTTATCCATATCCTCCGTATTGAGTCCGCGGGAAGTCGCCGCCGGTGTTCCAAGACGGATACCACTTGTAACAAACGGAGACTTCGGATCGTTTGGAATCGTATTCTTATTAGCTGTGATATGCGCCTCATCCAAAAGCTTCTCCACTGCTTTACCAGTAAGGTCATATGTGGTCAGGTCAACCAGCATCAGATGATTGTCCGTGCCGCCCGATACAATCTTAACATCTCTGTTCTGTAAACCTTTACAGAGCGCCTGCGCATTATCCACAACACCCTGCTGGTATTTCTTAAATGCCGGATCAAGAGCCTCTTTAAAGCAGACAGCCTTCGCTGCAATCACATGCATCAGCGGGCCGCCCTGAATCCCTGGGAAAATCGCCTTATTGAAATTATATTTATCCGCTATTTCCTGACTGGACATAATCATGCCGCCACGCGGTCCGCGAAGCGTCTTATGTGTTGTCGTCGTTGTCACATGGGCATATGGAATCGGACTCGGATGCAACCCTGCCGCAACAAGACCTGCGATATGCGCGATATCAACCATCAGCACGGCGCCTACTTCGTCTGCAATCTCCCTGAATTTCTTGAAATCAATCGTTCTTGCATATGCAGAAGCGCCCGCCACAATCATTTTCGGTCTGCATTCCAATGCAATCTTACGTACATTATCATAATCAAGGAATCCGTCATCGTTCACACCATAAGGGACACACTTAAAATATTTTCCTGACATGTTAACCGGTGATCCGTGGGAAAGATGTCCGCCATGGTCTAAGTTCATACCCATAAAGGTATCTCCCGGCTCCATCACCGCAAAAAATACCGCCATATTCGCCTGCGCACCGGAATGCGGCTGTACATTGACATACTCGCAGCCAAAAAGCTCCTTTGCCCTGTCTCTTGCCAAATCCTCAACTACATCCACACACTCGCAGCCGCCGTAATACCGCTTACCCGGATATCCCTCCGCATACTTGTTCGTCAGCGGGCTGCCCATCGCTGCCATAACCGCCTTGCTCACCCAGTTCTCGGAGGCAATCAGTTCAATATGGGAATTCTGACGTTGCTGCTCCGCTTCGATAGCCTGCGCTATCTCGGGATCTACCATCCTTACTTCATCCAATGAATACATTCCTCGTTCCTGCCTTTCTTCAATTCACTATAGTTTGAGTCATCTTGCATAAAAGTGGTTTTAGTATACCACAGGCAACGTTCATGACGCAACTAAGAGTTCGCGGGAACAATGTCCGTTTGCCACAACCGCCTTCCTCATGTTATACTAACTGCAGACAAAATCTTTATGAAATCTACATATGACAACACCTGTCTTTGGAGGGGAATATACATGTACCATATTATTATCAATCCGACATCTAAATCCGGCAAAGGTCTGACCATCTGGAAATCCTTGGAGCCCGTTCTGAAAGACCGAAAAGTCTCCTATCAGGCTTACCTCTCGACCCATATCGGACATGTAACACAGTTAACCGCAGAAATCACTTCCCAAATTTCCGCCGGCGGAAAGCCTGTCAACCTCATCCTGTTAGGCGGAGACGGCACGCTCAATGAAGCCTTGCAAGGCATTTCAGATTTTGACATGGTGAATGTCGGCTATATACCCACCGGTTCCAGCAATGACCTTGCCAGAGCTTTGAAGTTAAGCCGCGACCCGGTCGAACTGCTGACACAAATTCTTGACGGAACCCATTCCCGTATGCTGGATTTGGGCATTCTTACATACGAAAGCGATACGCAGGTAGTGTCACGGCTCCACAAACGTCTTGAGCACAGCAGCCGGTATTTCATTGTCAGCAGCGGCATCGGTTTTGATGCAGCCGTCTGCGAAGAAGCGCTCTCTTCCTCTATCAAAGATACGCTGAATCGATTTAAACTCGGAAAACTGACTTATCTCGGCATCGCCTTAAAACAGCTTATTACCGCTAAAGCCGTTGCCTGCGACATCTGTCTGGATGGCGGTCAGACCATCCACATACCGAAATTCCTTTTTAGCGCTTTCATGATTCACCCCTACGAAGGCGGTGGATTCTGTTTCTGTCCTCAGGCGGACAACGGCGACGGTCTTCTTGATTTGTGCGTAGTCGGCAATCTCCCGAAGCTCCTCATTCTGATTGCTCTTCCGACGGCATTTTGGGGAAAACACTATATGTTCCCACGGATTAACCACTACACGGCTTCTTCTGTGCGTGTCAAAACCTCGATTCCTCTATGGGTCCACACAGACGGCGAGGTTTATCTAAAGTCGGACCAGATTAGCATTTCCTGCCTTAAGAGGCGGCTTCATTTCCTAATATAATGCTGTTAGGGTCAAAGTGAACTTTTACAATCTGCCATCTTAAGCTTACCAAAAGCTTATTTTGCCCCAACATCATATATTTTTCTTTGAACATAATGGATATTTTTTCATGAAAAATTAAGAAATATTTAGGAAAATCTTATTTTGACTTTTTCATCTAATCTGCTATGATTACATCTATGAACGGAATATCCGTGACAAGCACGGCATATATCAGTTTGTAACACGGTTTGTGTCTGCGTGCATTTGACACAAACTCGTCAATGCGCTGTTCCGGCAAAGCTGAAACGAAAGTGTGCGCTGAAATGAGGATTATCATGAAAAATATGTTGTCAAAATACAAACACGCGATACCGTTACTGATTTACGGTATCATTTACATGGCATGGTTTGGTCATCTGGAAAAAACCGTCACAAGCCATTACCGGATAATTCATGTGGCGCTCGACGACCATATCCCGTTCTGCGAGATATTTGTCATTCCATATATGCTCTGGTTTGCCTATGTGGCAGTCGTCGTTATGTACTTTTTCTTCCGTGACAAAGACGACTATTTCAGAACCTGTACATTTTTATTCACCGGCATGACCGTGTTCCTTCTGGTATCCACCCTGTGGCCGAACGGACACCATTTAAGACCTTATGTCATGCCCCGTGACAATGTATTCACACATCTGGTGGCTGCCCTCTACAAAGCGGACACGCCAACCAACCTATGGCCGAGCATTCATGTATATAATTCCATCGGATGCCATATCGCCGTTATGAAAAGCCGTCATTTACAAAACCATAAAGGAATACGCATCGGTTCCTTTATCCTATGCATTTCAATTATTATGTCAACCATGTTCATCAAACAGCATTCCGCATTTGATGTGCTTACCGCTTTTATTATGGCGACGGTCATGTATGGCGTTGTATATCGTTCCGATATGCTGCTCCACTTTTACCACAGCCTGCAGAACCGCCATAAGAGAAAACCGGAAATCAGTTAATTAAATTTATAGAATCTGCGGCAGATTTTATATCCTTCTACGGAAATCTTTCTGCCGCCCTTACCCGGAAGATTCATGGAGCTGCCAAGCACACCGTACCGCAGGCGCATGTACAGACGCATGTCCTTCTTTTTGATATATTTCCACAGTTCCTGTTTCTTCTCAAGATTTTCCTCCGTGCCGGAACGAATCAGAAGGATTGAAGATATTACCGTTATAATCTCCAGATAATTCATCATATAATTCTTTAATTTGCGCTTTGCACATATTTTGTCCATATTCCCGGACAAATAATCCACCATAATTTTATTGACCTTAATCTGCTGGTCCACTCTGGATATCATAATATCCTCATTGACCGACTGTCCTTCGCGTCCAATATAATATCTGTAGAAATTTACATCCAGATAGTACATATTCCTCACAAACGGTAACGGCTCAAACACAAAAATATTATCTACATAAAAGGTCTTTTCCGGCAGCTTCAGACCGCATTCCCGCAACAGCCTCGTCCGAAAGATTACTGAATGCATCAGTATATACTGTCCTTTATGGAAATGCTTCACCTCATTCCATGTAAAAATCCTGTCCTGAGGAAGCGCATGGCGGTATTTCATGACCTTATGCTTCGCTTCGCCCTCTTTCTCATAGACAAAATTGCTAATCAGCATATCGAGCGTGGATTCTCCTGCCGTAATATCCCGCAGCACTTCCAGAATCTTGAAATAAGCGCTCTCCTTCACCCAGTCATCGCTGTCCACCACCTTGAAATACAGACCGCTTGCACACTCTAAACCTGCATTAACTGCCGAGCCGTGTCCTCCGTTCTCCTTATGAACTGCCTTGACGATTGACGGATACCGTTTCGCATACTCATCCGCTATGGTTCCCGTTCTGTCCGTAGACCCGTCATCCACAATCAAAATTTCCACGTCCTCCCCGCCCACCAGCAGAGAGTCGATACACTTCTTCATATATGCTTCTGAGTTGTAGCTTGGTACTGCCACCGATAATAACTTCATAATGACCTCCTCAATACACACAATCTTCTTCTCTGAATCCAATTCAGCTATTCCATTCTATCAAAGGCATCTCATGATTTTTCAACCTAACCTCTTATATAAGCTTCATATAGGCAGCATAGGCGGACGGTACCGGATACTTGTCCTTAATTTCCACCGGATCGACAAACACATATTCACCCATGCCCGTCAGCTCGTCCACCCGGACATGGTATCCCGTCATATGCCATTCCTTATGGGTAAAAATATGTCTGGCAGGCGCAAGCTTCCGGATTCTTAAAGGCATCACGCCCAGTCTCTTCAAATATGCAATCACCTGTTTTTCTCCCTGATGCCCTTCCATCGTCGGAAATTCGTACATACCTGCCAGAAGTCCCTTGGAAGGTCTTTTGGCGAGAGCAATACTCTGCCCGTACTGTATCAGTAAAACAGTCTTCTTCTCGATACTCCGCGGCTTTTTTGCACTTTTCTTCGGATACTCCGTCATTCTGTCCTGTTTCTTTGCAAGACATAAGTTCTCCCACGGACATCGCTCACACTTCGGACTGCCGTTCGGAACGCAGACCGTTGCTCCCAGCTCCATCAACGCCTGATTAAAATCCCCCGGCCGGTCTTTCGGCATGACGGCATAAAGCTCTTCTTCCACAGATTTTCTGACCTTGGCATCCGCGATATCCCTGTCATCAGCGCGCAGTCTTGCCAGTATCCGCAAAACGTTGCCATCCACCGCCGGAACCGGTTTCCCAAAGGCTATGGAAGCAATGGCGCCTGCGGTATAACTTCCAATTCCTGTCAGTTCTATAAGCTGCTCATATTCCTCCGGCATCTCACCGCCATACTGTAAGACAATCTGCATCGCGGATTTCTTCAAATTTCTCGCCCTGTTATAATATCCGAGTCCTTCCCACAGTTTAAGAAGTTCTTCCTCCTCCACCGCGGCAAGGCTCTCTATATCCGGCAGTCTTTGTAAAAACCGGTCATAATACGGCTTGACCGCCTCTACTCTCGTCTGCTGCAGCATAATCTCCGAAAGCCATACATGATATGGTGTAGGATCCTCTCTCCACGGAAGGATTCTTCTGACGGAATCATACCATGCAAGCAGCGGCTTTGCAATCAAATCCAGACTGTCTGCCACCACCGTAAGCTCCTCGTCCATCTCAAGACCGTCCTCCTCTACCCTGCAGTCATAGGCGAGCAAATGCACCCCCGCATTCCTCGCCTTCTGTAATGCCGCACAAAATTCCGGCTGGGTTTCACGGTTCGGTTCCACCCGGCTGACACCTTTCATCTGGACGACAAAAATAAGATACGCATCATACCCCTGCCTGCGAGCCAGAATCAGCTCTTCCAGATGCTTTACGGCACGTTCGGAAGGCGCATCCGGAAAAAGCGCCGTCTGATTCTTTTCAAGCGTTACGCCCTTCACTTCAATGTACGCCTTGGCACCGGAAGCGCTCTCTACATAAAAATCAAATCTGGAATTGCCAAACGTCGTCTCCGGACGCACCAGATTGATATCCCGATACAATCCGCCCTTCTCAAGCCACTCTCCCACCACTTTATTGGGTGCACTGGAATCAATATTCACCAGTCTGCCATCCTTCTCCACCGCTACCAGATCGTAGGCGGTAGACCGGTTTGCATGACCGCTCCTTTCTAGGTAAACCCGCGCCTGTTCCCGCAACAGTTCCCTGCATCTTCCGGTATTCTTCACATGTACCTTCGTCCGTTCGCCTTCAATCTGCACATAAGCGATAAAACGATTCGGTCTTTCCATAAATATTGCCGGAATTATCTCATTATATTTCATATCGTGTATCCATCCCGTTACCCATCATAATATCAACTGCTGTCCGGGTCATCCTCCACCCCATCATCGGGTACTTTCTTCTTATAAGGCACCCTTGCAGCCGGTACAACCTCCGATGCCGGACCCGTATGCACCGACTGGTCATCAAAGAAAATATGCGCGCCAAATGCCTGAAGCACATCCTTCTTGCGAACGCCTCCCAAGAAAAACACCTCGTCAATACGTACATTCCACGCACGCAGGGTACGGATAACTCTCTCGTGCGCCGGTGCGCATCTTGTTGTCACGAGTGCCGTCCTGATTGGCGCTTCCTGCGCTGCAAAATCCTTCTGCAATTCCGACAGTGTCTTCAAAAATTTTGCAAACGGTCCCGCCTTCAACGGATTGTTCGCATTGCGTCTCTCATTCTCCTCGAAAGCTTCCAGTCCGTGTTCCTGAAAAATCCGCTCCGATTCATCCGAAAAAAGCACCGCGTCTCCGTCAAATGCAATGCGTATCTGTCTGATTTGATGTTCACAGTCGTAGGTGTGCAGTCCGTCCGTACAGATGATGCCCGCCGCAATATTGGAATCTATGGCGCTTTGTACATCATCCTCATATGCCGACAGGAACAAATCCGTCTTAAATGCCGACAAATAAGGCGCAAGCGAAGCGCCGCTTGCCAGCACGGCTCTTGTAATATTCAAGCCGTAATATTCTATCGCCTTGAATACCCTGAGAGAAGAATCCGGACTGTTTCTTGACATAATAATCACTTCTACGCTTCCCTCTTTGTCCGGTAAATGATTCAGATTAAGCAGCGCTTTAATCAGCGGAAACCCCGGTCCCGGTCGAAGTATATCATTCTCATGTTCTATCTGATATCTGCAATATGCCTCCACTCCATCCGATTCATATATCGTATTCTCATACGTCAAATCAAACAACGCTCTGGACGACACCCCCACTACCAGCCTGTTCTCCAAATCGTAAGCCATAAGCCACCTCCTGCCGCAAATCATGGCGTCTTGCGACGCCTCAACGATTCTCTGGAAATGATCCCATGCCTTCTTACCTTCTGCGCATATTCTCAGCGCAGTCTATTGCACTCATACTTTTCAAATGTAAGCAGACAGTTCTTCAGTTCTTCGTACCGCTCTTCTATATTACCGTCCTTAATCTCCAGATCAACGGCAACCGCCATCGTGTTAATCATCTCGTCGGTAATCCTGTGTCGAAGCGCAGCCAGAACATTTAATTTCTGCTCATAAGTATCCGCATCCAGAAATTCCATCACCAGAGGATCGATTTGCATCTGCTCTTCCGATTCTGCTGTCTGCTCGTAAAGCGGGGTCTGCGGGCAGTCTCTCTCAGGACCATGCGGCTCTTCCATAGACTTTTCTTCACAAATAGCCATCGGCTTTGCGGCATCTTCCTCCGGTTCATGCCCCTGTATCGGCTTCTGTACCGGCTCTGCCATCTCCATGTCCTGCATATCCTGCAATAATTCAAAACGGTATTTCTGCCTGACATCAGGGTATTTGAGATGATCCACCTCTTCCATAAACATCGCAAGCGGACGCACATATATCTGGAAGGTATCATACATCGCCTGATAGACTACCATCGTCTCTCCCGTTTCACTGTGCTTCGCAAGACAGCGAATCTGATAAATATTTCCTTTAAAATGTCTGTACATCTCCTGTGGTTTGGGATTCGTTCTCATTCTATACTCCAATCTGCTTCAAACAGCCTGCCTGAGCAGGCATAGGCAATGGTTTTCACTTTTAATAGTATAATCCCAAATAAGGAAAATGTCATTCCTTTCTCTTTATGAAATGGTAAAATTCATTTGTATGGAACGTATGTTCTGTACAAATACTATAAAACGTATGTTCTGTTCTGTCAAGTACTTTGCAGTTCATAACGAAAACTGCATCCTTCGTCATGAAACTCCACATCAGACAATCTGTACTTAAGCCTGTATAATTCTTCTTCCGTCAGCCTGTCAAACCGCCTGTGATAAAGCCGCACAGTATATTCTCTTCCTCCGTCTTCATAAGTCACTCTCGTCAGATTAATCCCACAGTCCGTAAACCCTTCTTCTAAAAGCAGCGCTCTCGTCTTCGCCAGATAATCCTGTTCCAGCGCCGCATAATAGTGATTGTACTCTGCACGCTCGTGCTTCTCCTTACTCATCACGGTTCCTTTCACGCAGAAAAGGATAACAAGTACAAGTAAAACCGTAACAATCCCAAATCCTCTCTTCATCATTCCCTCCATTTCCGTGCCGCTCCCTCATAGTATGTTGTTAATCTCCGGCACTCAGATACAGCTTTCGCGATTGAACATTTATCTCCGTCTCTGTTTCAATCCCTTCTCAATGTGATGTAATCATAACAAACCATATGTCCCATAAAACGGACTTCAATGAAGAATGCTTCACATTCTTCCGCTCCTTGGCGTAATTTTTATTCCAGAAAAAAAAAGACAGAGAGCAAAACACTTCGCTCTCTGCCTTGTCTACCACCCCATGCCGCCTAATCCGTCAGCGTCACCTCATGGGTGATCAGATAAATGTCATCCTGCAATTTTTCTATACCCAGCGTCATCGTACATCTGCCTGCTCCTGCCGCTGTCATCGCTTCCTCCATGTATGCCTGTCGGTATCCTTCAGATTCATAAGCCCTTTTCCACTCTTCAAACAACTGCTCTCCTGTAATCGCGTTAGTAAACGTATAGTGTCCCCTGCCGTTTGACGTAATCTGCTGATAGCAGTCCGCACAGTATGCACCCATATCTGCAAACACCCGGTCTGAGGAAAGCCCCGTATCCGCAATACTGCGCATTCCGTCTTTCCCGTCTGGTATCTGTTCTCCGTCTGCTATCTGTTCTCCGTCCGGTATCTGTTCCCCGTCCTGTTTCTGCTCCGGCGTCCGGTACATCTGTCCGTTGCACGGCGGAAGATATACCGACATCTCCTTCCTGATATGGCTGCTCGCATACTCCGCATCGGATTTGTTAAAAAAGTCATAGTTTGCGCCTTCCGTATCATCCCATGTGGTATCCACATTGTAATAGCCATCGTCCAGCGCAACAATATTCCATGCATGGCTCTCTCCCGCATATCCGGTACAATAATAACACGGAATGCCAAGCTGCTGCAAAATATACTGAAAGGCACGGGAATAACCTGCACAGACCGTTTCTCCGTTCACCAGCGCACTGTATGCGCTCTGATTCATCTCGGCGCCCGCATGATAAGAAATTCTCTCCAGAAGCACATCATGAACCGCCTTCTCCTTCGTATACGAATCCGGCAGATTCTGTACCTGCGAAACGACTGCATTCACCTGCGCGTCAAATACGGCTTTCGCACTGTCCAGTTCCTCCGCCGTGCGGTTAAATTCCAAATCAATCTCCACACACTGTCCCGACCGTTTATATTTACATGCATATGCCGTCTCCATCCAGAACAATTCTGGATGGTCATTGTACACGGCGGCAAAAATATCCCTAAGCCCCGACGACGAAATCTCCTCGACTGGCATAAATACCGGATTCAGCGCGTTGGCATTGGCATAAATCTGGCGATAAATATGCTTCTCTTTCTCGTCCAACATCGCATAATAAGGATAAAAGACCGCGTCAAAATCCAATCCGTCACCCGTATACCCGACATCCAGACGACTCTCGATATCTCCCGCCGCCGCATCGTCAATCTGCTGCGCCTCGTCCTGTATCTGCCGGTATCCGTTCTTTCCGGATACACTGTCCGGTATCACGATTCCGGACTCGTCAGGCGCAATATATCCCGATACACTATCGTTCATACCTTCCGCTAACCCCTGCGCATCCGGCTCTTTTTCCACACTTTCTCCATGAATGTCCGCCGCCTCTGCCGTGCCTGCATCCCCGTCCTCCGGAAAATAGACAATGCTCTTTGCCGCTGTATCCGTGAGATAACCGCTTTCAGGCTGTGCGGATGGTTCTGCCGTCACAGCCTGATTGTCCCCGTGATATAGAATTTCTTTGATTCTGTCCGTAACATCCGGTCTGACGGCGCATACAACAATCAGAATACACAAAAGTCCCATCAAGACCACCGGTACCAAAAGAATTTTCTTTAACACTTTCATAATCTTTCCGCTGCCGCCTCTTACTCCACAAGCGCTCCCTTAATTGCCGTCATCAGCTCTTCATAAGTTTCATATGCCGGAATCTGCGGATTGTCCTTCTTAATCTGCTCTGTGCTCTTGAATAAAAATCCTGCCTTGCTTGCCTTGATCATCCCCATATCGTTATGGCTGTCCCCACTGGCAATCGTATCGTAGCCGATGGACTGCAATGCTTTGACTGTTGTCAGCTTTGAATTCTCAATACGCATCTTAAAGCCCGTAATCTCACCGTCAGACGCCACTTCCAATGAATTGCAGAAGATGGTCGGATAACCGAGCTTCTTCATCAAAGGTCCCGCAAACTGCGTGAAAGTATCGCTGATAATGATGACCTGCGTGATACTGCGCAGCTCGTCCAGAAATTCTTTTGCTCCGGGAAGCGGATCGATTGTCGCAATCGTCTCCTGTATCTCTTTCAAGCCAAGTCCATGCTCCTTCAATATACCGATTCTCCATTTCATCAGCTTATCATAATCCGGTTCGTCCCTCGTCGTTCTTTGAAGCTCCGGAATACCGCTCGCCTTTGCAAACGCAATCCATATTTCGGGAACCAGAACGCCCTCCAAGTCCAGACACACGATATTCATACCCATATTCGTATCCTCTTTTCTTTCTAATATATTGTTTTATTTGTATTGATTTTCAACCTAACTGCTTATATAGATTCTTTGGTATTGGTTCTCTTGTTCGTTTTTCTTGTATTGGGTTCCCTACTCATTAAGGGACTGGCATCTGCCGGGCGAAAGAGTCACCACCCTGTCTCCAACGCGAAGATACAGCGTGACCGCCGTAGGATTATAGAGCAAATCCCCATCCGCAGACATGACCATCGCGCGCATCGCCTCAACATATTCATAAATCTCGATATTGGTCGCATACCACACATCTTCCCTGCCGCCAAGCTTCTCGCAGATTCCACTGATATGCTCCCAGTTATGCGCATCCTCAAACTCATAGCTGTGCCCCCATATGTAAAACAGCGACAGATTGCGGTATGCAGGTGCATTTAAAAAATTCTCCATTAAGGCATCCGTCACCTGCATATGATGGCATGTGGGATTCCATTTCATAAAATCTGCAGGCAGCGAAAAGTCCATGGTACTGCCCACCGTGCGGTTATAGACAATGCCAAGATCCGACGCGGTCCGAATCATCTGCTCATTATATTCCCCGAAAGGATAAGACATCCCCCGCACAAGCTTACCGCAGCATTGCTCCAACGCCCGTCTGTCCTCGTATATCTCCGCAACCATCTGTGTCTTGGACAATTGGTTGAAAAAGGGATGCGACACCGCGTGGCAGGCAACTTCATGGTTTACATAAAGTTCCTTCACTTCCGCTGCCGTGACATAACCATCCATATTAAGCGTTCCGCTGTTTAAGTGAAAGGTCGCCTTCACCTGATATTTATCAAATATGCTGACCAGACGCCTGTCATAATCCCTTGCATCGTCATAGCTGAAGGTCAGCGCCTTATCTTTTCCTTCCGGAAAAAGAAATCTGATGTCTCCTATCCGTATCTTCATTGTATGTTCTCCTCTCCCTGCCTGTCCTTAGTTCAGCGGCTCTCTGCAAAAATAGCAGCTGTACCGCGTTTTCGGTATCATCGGAATCAGATTCTCCGCACCGCAGTAGCCGCAGTTGATACAGCGTTTGCCGTTCGGAATCCTCTCTCCGTCCAGATATCTCTGCGCCACTGCCAGACCGCCCCTCGTCTCGTATAAACGCTTCTGCTCCTCATATTTCTCCTTCGCATGTTCTCTGGCGTCAGCTTCCGCCTTTTCCATCAGATAAGCCGTCGTGGAATGTCCGTCTTCCTTTGCCTCCTGTATCGCCTGTTGCGCCGCGCTTTTGTGTACCGGCGTTTTTGTCATGCCATGCGGCGTAAATACGCCCTTTTTATGATTCGCTCCATCCAAAGAACCCGGTCTTGGATTTTGCGGATAAGGATTCTGCGGATTCTGAAACGTCTGCGGACTCCGGTTGTCTGACGGATTTGCCGTGGTGACGGTGGTGTTCGGCTGGGAACCGTTTCCCCGCGCACCGCCGCCATTTCCCTTTGCATTCTGAACCCTCTTATACACTATCGTACACACAATAATAATAAATATCAGTTCTATCATTCGTATCCCCTCCGTTGCTATCTACCCTCATAAAAACTGTCCCAAACAGTTTTCTTCCAGCGCACTGTATTTTGTCCGGTCAGCCAGAAAAACGTATCAGCGTCCTAGGAAGCCGCACTGTACTTGACAATCAGAAGCTCCACACTCATCACATCATTCATTCTGCCGGTCTTAACCGCCTCTTCCGCCTCCACGCAATCCGTCAATGCCCTGCGCAGATCGGTCTCCTTAAATTTCGCCGCCTGTGCCACATATTTTCTGGCGATAAATCCCGCCAGTCCCACCTTCTCTCCGATGGCGCCTGCGTCAAAGCCTTTGTTTTTTAATTCTTTCACCTGCAAGAGCAGATTAAACTGTCTCGTAATCAGAAACAGTATCCGCATAGGCGGTTCCTTAAGCGTCAAAAGGTCATAATACAAATCCATTGCCACCCTCTGCCGTCTCTCCGCCACCGCATTGATCATATCAAATATCTGGCTGCTCACCTGCTTCGTGCAGACCGCCTCGATATCCTGCGCCGTAATCACGTCTTTCTCCATACAATAACAGAGCAGCTTTTCAAGTTCCCCCCGGATGTTTTCCATATCAGACCCTGTTTTATCCAGAAAAAGGTTCAAATCCCTCTCCGTAATGTTCTTGTTCTCTTTTTTTAAAAACCCAAGTATCCAGCGTTTCAGCGTTGTCTCGTCCTGCGCCTTAAACTCGATGGCGCGCCCCTTTGCCGTCGCCGCCTTATAGAGCTTACTGCGCTTATCTGCCGCAGACTCCACAAACACAAAGTAAGATGTCGGTGATATTTCCGTCAGATATTCCGCCAGCGCCTCTCCGCCATGTGCAAACAGCCCGCTGTTTTCTAGCATGATCACTCGTCGCTCCGCCAGAAAGGGCATTGTCTGCGCCAAGTCAATCACTTCGCCTACTCTGACGTCCTTCCCCTCAAAATAGTGGAAATTCATATCGTCTCCACCGTCCAGCAGTGCATTTTTCAGCTTCTCTTTATACTGATTGCGCAGGTATGCCTCTTCGCCGTACAAAATATAAACCTGTTTCAGTTGTCCAGATTGTATTTCTTCCAATAATTTTTTCATAAATCCAGTATATTGTATCCTGCACAAATAATCAATTGATATGTTTTGCAATAACGGAACGATCAATCTTATTCCGGATATCCTGCATCTGATAATCCAGCGCCTCTATGGAATCCGCGCAAATACGCAGTTGTCTTTCGATTTCCTCCGTATCCTCCACGTCCTTCTTATACTTCAGCTTATGCTCAACGCTCGCCCAGAAATCCATGGCAATCGTGCGAAACTGTACCTCCGCCTTCATATACTTTTTCTCGTCGGAAAGAAAAATAGGCACGCTCAATATCAAGTGCAGACTCCGATACCCGTTCGGCTTAGGGCTGCTGATATAGTCCTTCTTTCTGAGCAGGATAAAATCGTCCTGCTTAATCAAAAAGTCCGCCAGCCGATAGATATCATCCGGGAAAGAACAAATAACCCTGAGACCGGCGACATCAGTCAGATGCTCTCTGATGCTTTCCACTGTCACCGGATATCCCTTATACGCCAGCTTTGCATAAATGCTTGTGGGTGACTTTAATCTGCTCTTGATGGATTCAAAAGGATTCCTGTTATACACTTGGGAGAACTCCTCATTGAGCACCTTAAGACGCGTCTCCACCTCCATAATCGTGGCGCGGTACTCCATCATCAGTCTGTTAAAAGGCTCTGTCTCACGCAGCTTCTCCGCCTGCATCTCAATAATCTGGTGCTGCTTTTCCAGTGTCTCCTCCTGCTCCTCAACCTTCTGTTCCAATTGGTTTTTATATGTAAAAAGCTGCATCGCATTCTTGACTCTGTTCTTCACAATGGAGGTTTCAAAGGGCTTATGTATAAAATCAGACACTCCCATCTCCAGACACCTGTTTTCGACCTCAATAGCATGTTCACTGCTGATAATCAGCACCGGTATTTTCTGCAGCCAGCCCTGCGCTTTCAAATCCGAGATTACAGCAAATCCATCCCTCTTCGGCATATGCAGATCTAAAAGCACCGCCGAAAACTCCTCCCGCTGCTTCTTCAGCATAAATAGCGCCTCTTCTCCGTCCGCCGCCATGACCACATTGTAATCGTCCTCTAACATGACACGGAGAATCTCCCGGTTCACCTCCGCATCGTCAACTACCAGTATCTTTTGCATTTCTTTTCCCCTTTTGCATGTGTAAGCGCCTGCTTTTTTGTCTTACAATCCGTTTCCCCTGTTTTATATTCTTTTTTATTCCTCTTTATATAATATAGATTCTGCACACATCCGTCAATTTCTATATGCATCAAACACACATTTCTTGTTACGGTCCACAAGATACTCCTCCACCTTCACTTTTCCGCCGTTTACGCGCACCGTTATCGCACCGCTTTCCTGCGTCCGGTAAATCAGGCAGTCACGTTCTGCAAGCCTCTCTAACAGTTCCTCGTGGGGATGCCCGTACCGGTTATTCCGCCCTGCAGAAATCAAGGCAATGCGCGGATTGACAGTATCCAGAAAATCTTTTGTTGTGGAATTTCTGGAACCGTGGTGTGCGACTTTTAGCAAAGTTATGTCAACTGATTCCTTCCATATACTCCCTGCATTCTCAATATTTCTTATTATCTCTCCATTTTCTTTTTTCTCTGTCTTCCTTATTTCCTCCAACACCATTTTTTCTCCTTCCCCCTCCAAATCTCCTGTAAACAGTGCCGTAAACGTTCCGTAAGTAAGATACAGTACGGTGGAATATGCATTGCTGTCTTCCATATTCCATCCTTTTTGCGGATGCAGGCAGGTTAACATAACTTTTCCGCATTGCAGGATATCTCCTTTTCCGATATAACACACCGGTATGCCGCTTTGCATGGCAAGATACTCAAGTTCATGGTACTGTTCATTTCTTCCCGCCGCTCCCACATCGGGCAGATAGAGCACTCCAATAGAAATACCGTTTGTTTTCGTCTCATTTAGCAGCGTACAGATACCGCTTACGTGGTCACCGTCTGGGTGGGTGACTACCACGGCATCCAGATGCGATACGCCTTCATGTTTCAAATAGGGCGTCATCTGGTAGTCGGCCACCTTCTGGTTGTCCGAGCTTCCGCCGTCAATCAGCATGTGGATACCACTGTCTTCCGTCAGATAAATACAGTCTCCCTGTCCCACATCTACCATCGTAATCTCAAGACCCTTTGGCAGCCTGATGGTCAATACAAGCAGTGCACAGGCTGCCCCCTGCCAGAAATACAGTTTCGGAAGCCGGCTGTTCCAGACAAGTAATGCCGCTAAGATTCCGAAGAACAGCAGAATCTGCCACGGCTGCGGACAACCGGTAATCCACTTGCTGCCGGGAAGGCTAAGACCTATGTGGCAAAGCTTTTCATATATTTCCAACATAAAATGCACCGGATACGCAGTGACAGCGCCCATAGGCAAAAAAAGCGCAGCAAGCCCCATACTGAGCAGCCCGCCCAGCAGCAAAAACGTCATGCAGGGAATCACAAGGAGATTCAACAGTACCGAATAAGGCGGAAATTCATAATAAAAGCCAAGATAAACCGGCAGCGTGGCAATGGATATGGCGGCGCCGGACACTGCCATCTTCTCCAGTCTGCCGCGTCCAAACAAATTCTCCGATGCCGCCGGCAGAAAGATTCCGATGCCGCAGATGGCGCCAAAGGAAAAGAGAAACCCGCTATGCTGCAAATATAGCGGCTGCTGCACAAGCGCCATAAGCGCCGCCACAGTCAGAGCAGTCAATAAATCATAGGTTCTTCCTATCATTTTTGCAAAAAGATGCATAACAAACATAATATACGCCCGAAAAATGGAAATTCCCATGCCCGTCATCGTACCATAACAATACATGAACCCTGCACACAGAATGATGTTAACTGTATCCGGAACCCGCATTTTATGCAGAAGCTTATGAAAACCCATTCCAATAACCGACAAATGCAGACCCGTCTGGGTATTCTATCTAACTAAAAAATAGCGTTAATCAGCATATTTATTGAAATATCCCCTGTTTCCCCTCCCTCTCTATCCCCCTGTGCGAAGGGGGATAGAATTTTTACCCCCATAACCATAATCCATATTTATCTATTTTGCCAAATGGTAATATCCCCTCTCCATTACCCTGAGCGACACAGTCATAAAATCTCCCTTGCCATACACAGATTTTACCACCATTTGAAACCACTCCATCATCCCAAAAGTACCGTTTTTCTGCGGTTTCTTCACTGTATTATTTCACCGATAAGAAACTCTTAAGGGACATCTAAACTCTTTCCCTACAAATAAAATAGCGTAAATATAGACTCTATCCCCTCATTCAAAAAAGCGGCTGCCACTGCAACCGCCAATTATCAAAACTCTTTTTGAAACAACACATTCAATCTCTCAAAAACTTAATCGGATCACTATTCCAATCTATATTATAATATATACCAAATCGTTTAGCCTGCCCTTTTGCAAAGTCCATATCCTCATTTGCCGCCATTATTATATATCCGAAAATCTGCGTTTCCCATACATCATGGTCAATTCGTCCCACATCATAAAGCCGATTACTACGACTTACATCAACATGGTATTCTCCATCTATGTAACCCATTCCCTATTCCTCCTCTGAATCTAAATCAAAAAAAACAGACCAGTTATCTACAAATTTTTTATGAAACTCTTTTTGCGATAAATGTTTTTTATTGCCCGCAAGTTCTGCATAGACTGTATATGCCGCCGCCTGAATGCAAGCACGCAAATCAAGCGCCATATCATCCAATTTTTGTTCTTCCCTAAGTGACATTTCTCTTCCTCCTCCGTAACCAAAAAAATGGTCTCCTTACGCCACAAATTATAGCATAAGGAGACCTCCTACTCAATATTCTTCTATACCTTTATTTTGCTGCCATCCATAAATTCAAACTCAAATGCCCTTGCTTCATGCACAGTGACTGAAATAGTCACAAGCTGGGCAAGTTCCGGCACAAAATTCTTTATTTCGCCCTCTGCGGCAATGCCAATCATCTGCTCTGCCCTTATCCGCTGAAGTGGTGTACCATCCGTCCGCATTTTCTCCCACTTTGCAACATTGACCTTATCAGTTATAATTTTGTTAAAAGCCACTACAAACCCTTTTTCCAAATCGGAACAGTCCACAAACGCATTTCTGCAAGTCAGCCTTCCGTCTGTGCGGTGGTTTTTACACTGCCACTGTTCCACTCCTCGGCTCTTCCATGAATGTTTTGTGTATGAGTGACCGCATTCCCCGCAGAATACCCTGCTTGTGAATGGGTTGCATTCTGCCCCATAAACGTATTTTGTAAGACCATGTTCTTTCATGAACTTCTCTCTGCGTTCAAACTCCTCCTGCACCGCTTCCCATGTCTGCCTGTCGATAATTCCCTTATGACTGTCCTTTACATAGACTTGAGTAATCTCCCCATTATTTTTTACCTGTTTTTTTGTAAGGAAATCAATGGTATAAGTTTTCTGAAGCAGGGCATCTCCCATGTGCTTCTCATTTTTCAGAATTCCGATAACTGTTGTGGTATACCATTTTGTCTGTCCGCAGCATCCCGGTACTCCTTCATCTTCCAATTCTTTCGCAATCTCCTGCGGATTTCTGCCCCATATGAACTCTTTATAAATCCTCTCCACCGTTTTCGCCTGTTCCTTGTTGATAATGAGCTTCCCCTCTTCATCCTTATCATATCCGAGAAATTTATAGGTGTTTAAATGCATCTCCCCGTTTTTGAACTTAGTGCGGATACCCCATTTACAGTTTTCCGAAATGTTCCTTGATTCATCCTGCGCCAAAGAACTGAGGATCGTGAAAAGCAGTTCTCCTGTGGAATCTAGGGTATTGATATTTTCCTTTTCAAAAACAATCCCTATTCCCATATTTTTAAGCATCCGTGAATACTGGAGACAATCCTGCGTATTCCGTGCAAATCTGCTAATGGATTTTGTTATCACAAGGTCTATCTTCCCTGCTTGGCAATCCTCTATCATTTTTCTAAACTGTTCGCGCTTGCGTACATTAGTGCCGGATATGCCTTCGTCCGCATATATTCCAGCCATCTCGTAATTCTCCCTCTCATTGATATACTTGGTATAATAATCCACCTGTGCATCAAAACTGTGCATCTGGTCTTCCTGATCTGTTGATACACGACAGTATGCTGCCACCCGTATCTTTGTTTCAGGTGTCAGCACCCGTCCAACTTCTTGACGGTTTCTCGCCGGAATAACCGTAACGCTTCTTGCCATCTTTATCTGCCTTCCTTCCTATAAAAATATCTTTGTCAATATCTCCCCATGTGCGGACGACCTGATCGGGAATCCTGACTCCCCCACAGAAATCTTTTCCTTTGTGCTTGTTCCCACTGCATATCCAGAATACATTTCCATTCTTAGGATTGGTATGTCTCGTAAGCCTGTAGCCACAGATGCCACAATGCAGTCTCTTCATATACGGATAATGTTCCTCCGTGGCTTTCGGCATATCAGATTTAAATACCTTTTTCCTGTGTCTGCGCTTCCATGAGGATTCCTTTAAATAAGAAAATCCGTTAATTCCCTTCCCTGCATCACTCCGCCGAATATAAATGTTATCTTCAAACTCCCATGTGCGGACAATGCCATCTGGAACATTGATACCATCGCAGAATCCCTTCCCATAGCGTTTCATTCCACTGCAGCCCCAATTAAGACGGTTGCCGTTACTGTAAACCCTCGGATATAGCGGATGACCACATTCAGCACAGAACAGTTTGATTCTGTATGGATAGTTTTCATCACTCATCTCTGCAACAACAGAGGGTTCTGCAAGATACGCCCGCTTTCTGGCAATCACGTCCTGTGCCTTCTGCCATAAATCTGGGGATACAATCGCAAGATGGTCATCCTCAATGTACCATGCATCTACTTCCCCTCGGTTCCTGACCAATTTCCGTTCCTCATTCACGAAGTGCTTATGCATCATGTAATCGCCTTTGTATATTTCATTTTCAATCAGCCTGAAAACCGTTGAATCCAGCCATGCAGTTCCTGTTGCCGTCAGCACCCCATTTTCATTCAGAAAACGCTTGATTGCGGCAGGAGTGTACCCGTCTGCTGCCATCTCATATATCTTCCTTACCCATTCTGCTTCATTTTCATCCGGGATAAAATTTCCATATTCATCTTTCGTAAATCCGAAGGAGCGGTCAAGGTACTGCACCGGAATGCCCTGCTCATATTTCCTGCGGTATACCATTTTTGCTCCGATGCTCCCACTCTCGCTCTCCGCTTGTGCAAAAGCAGCAACAATCGTCATCATCAGTTCCCCCTCGCAGGAGAGCGTATTAATGTTCTGCAATTCAAAGAAAACACCAACATTCAGTTCCCGAAGCTCTCTTGTGGCTTCCAAAACAATGCTGGTGTTTCTGGCAAATCTTGATATGGATTTTGTTAATATCAGGTCTATTTTTCCTGCCCTTGCATCGGAAAGCATCTGCTGTAGTCCGGGACGCTTTTCTTTAAATCCTGAAATGGCAAAGTCACTATAAACCCCGACATATTCATAATCGGGATTTGATTGTATCAATTCCCGATAATGTGCTATCTGATTTTCAAGTGAATTTTCCTGTTCTTCCGCATCCGTAGAAACGCGGCAGTAAGCGCATACCTTTATTTTACCCTGCCTCTGTTTTCTTCCTTTGATAATGTTTATCTGCACGCTTTCTCCCTCCTCCGTTTTGGTAGTACCATTTATCACTCTAAAAGCCCATAATAGCAAGTGTTTTCTGCCACCTTTCATCTTCTTTTTCTTGGTAACTGAATCAAAAAAGAAAGCCCGGACGGTGTTACCCATCCGAGCCTGTGTACTGCCCTAAAAGCAGCAGTGTAATTCATTTCTAAACATCAGCTTTTAATCATCATCCTCACCAAACCGGCTGCCAGAGCCGCCCATTGTCATATGCATTTCTCCCGTCTCCATGTCCATAGCCATACTGTTTCCAAAGGACTGCATCAGATGCCCTTCGGAATCCATCATCATGTTATCCGACATTTTCATGAGAAAATCCCCATCTTCCATATCAAATATGCTACTCATACCCTGCCTCCAATTCTACAATCCTGTAACCGAAACCTTCTGCTTTCCGCACCTGATACAGACTGCCGTCTATCCAAAATGTAATCCTGTCCCCTGCTTCTTCATTAGTCGCAATGTTCGTGCAGAGCAGATTGACGGCTGCGTTGCTGCCGCCGAATGCCCTCGGCAGTATGTGGTGCAGATTCCATCCGCAGTAAACCCTCTCTCCGTTTTCGTAAATATAGAAATCAGGATTCCCATATCCGTCCCTGCACATCAAGTTTCCATGAAAATCCTCTGCATATACGGCTAATCCGTAACACATCTCCCACAGCTTCAGAGCGTTTTTCCTGCATATTTTCATTTCCCGTCACCTCCAATCCTGACCAAAATAAAAACCTATACACTATGTATGTACAGGCTCATAGGTCAGTTATTGGGCTTTACACACATAGCAACCCAGACATATGCCTTGCATATATCTGAAGTAAGTTATGGTGTAAAGCCGGGAAACAATAATTTACGCACCGAAGGTTTATCATTACTATCTCAAAGAATCACCCATGATTTCTGTCCCTTGATAGTTTCCGGGGTTTACAAAACACTATACACTGCCAAGCTTTCTGACAGTTCCAATGCATGCCGCAGCTTTCAATTACAGCATGGTCTGCAAATCAAGCTGATTCAGTACATTGTAAAACTGCACTTATGCAATGTATTTACCCACTAAATTTACCATATAAATGGTTTTTTTACAAGTCCTCCTGCTGATTTTCATTCTCACTGCAAATATACATGATGCAGTTGACAATATCCTTATCGCTCTGACCGTGCGCCCTCATCCATTCGATCAGCCGTGGAAATATAAAATTGGGGATTTCCTGCTGTTCCATTTCAATATCCAAGTTCTCCATATTGCACCCCTTTCATTCAGTCCGATAAGATTTCAAAAAGTTCCAATAGCTTCCACTTAAAATTATATCAGCTGGATGTTGTAATTTCTACTTAATTTCAAAATTTCATTAACACATTTCTGCACCGCAGAATAATCATATCCTGCTGCCGTCAGTCTCTGTTCCCGTTCTGCACCATTGCCCCACTTTCCCTGAATGACTTCTCTGGCAAGTGTCTCCACGGATTTTTGCTCTGTCTTTCTGCCATAAATTGCAGTGCCGCTTTCATCAAATACAAAATATCCTCTGTGTTCGTCCACACATTTTTTCGCATTGGCAAGACTGTGGTATGCTCCAAGCTGTGATCCTGCATCTGTCCATGTCTTTCTGACACGGTACCAGACTTCCTTCTGCTCCGGCTTCGTTTCTGTTTTTGGAGTGTCTGCTGCTGTCCCGATAATCTTCGCCAGAATATTACATATCTTTCTTCCATAGTCTACTCCGGCTGCCCAGCCTTTCCCTGTCGGATTCTCTTTCTGACCGAGCCATTCCACATAAGGCGCACATCCTCTTTCCACATACTGAAATCTCGTGTCTACGCACACATTGGCAAGACCATCTGCCGAAGCATAAGCCTTCAGATGTTGGATCTGCGCCCTGATTCCAAACTGCGGCGTCTCAAAAGAATTCCCTCTCGCACCGCCGCCAGTTGCCCCAAGCCCTGCGAAATTATTCTGCCCCGCCTTCACATCTCCCTTAAAAGTAAAGTTCCCCGTTTCAAGGCATGACTGTGCAAAAGCCACATCGCCCCTGACACCTTCTGCCTCTCCCTCGAAAATATAAATGTCTGCAAGCCCGGCATAGGATACCGCATTCGGATTAACGGAAAGGAGATACTTTTTCATCTGCGCCGCTGTAGCCACAGCCGTTCCCATGACAGCGGTCATGCCATCCTCCTTGGCGTTTGAAATACCGTTCATTACCCCCTTTACATCTTTTCGGAAACCGTCCATCGTATATTCCATGCCAAGCTGTCTCCAAAAATGCTCCGGATCTCCGTGGTTGGATGCAATCCCCCTCTTATGCCCCTCTGCATGGGACACGATAACGCCATCACCGAGCGGATTTAAGGAGAACTTCCCACAGAGCATAGCAAACAGTTCCACTGCCGCTTTATAGGTTCTCTCCGCCACGGCTTTGGCTTCTGCCGGATTGGAGCAGACAAAAGAAGATCCGCCCGTATATTTGATGCCGGACGGCTCACACATTTCTATTCCGATATGGGTATTGTTGCTGCTGCCTCCTCCATGCCAGCCTCTGTGATTCCACGGAAGCGTCTGATAAACTGTTCCATCATTTCCGTCAATAAATCCATGAACGCATGAGGTGTTATGGCTTTCCCTGTTCCATGAACTGATAAAGGCTGATGCATCCGGCTGCGGACAGCCCACCGAATGAAGCATCAGCCCTTTGACTGTAATCTTTTCTCCCTTTTTGTAGCAGGGATTGTTTGTCATGATAGATTCTGCCAGTTTCACTTTTCTTTCTCCTCTCCGTCAGCCCTGTCATGAAGCTGCTTTAAAATCTCCTTCATCTGTTTGGGAATCGGCAGTCCAAGATGTCCTGCATTTTCCAGAAGGCTCACACCCTCATTGGAAATATAGAAAAAAATAACCGCCGTCCGAAGCACGCTGCCATTTCCAATCACCTGTCCATCAAGAATGTTTGCAATCCCTACCAGCAGAAAAATCAGCACCTTCTTTGCGATGCCTCTAAAGCCCACCTCACTGGACAGCTTCTTGTCTGCCACAGCGCACATCACACCCGTGATGTAATCCGCCATCACGAATGCGATGAGCGCATACAGCAGGCCGTCGCAGCCCCCGAGGAACCAGCCGAGCCATCCCCCTATCATTGTGAAAATAAGTTGAATTGTGTTCCAGAATTCCTTCATACTGCATTCCTCCTTTAATTTTTTGTATGAAAAAAGCAAACACGCTTCCGCATCTGCCCTTCCATCTGATATTTTGTTACACGCACTCCACATAACGGATAAAGGAATACCCATTCCCGTCATTGATCCCGGCTTCGTTGGTGGTCGGATAATATTTCTTATTATAGGTAAATGCAGCCACGCCTCCTACATATCCCGATCCTCCTGCCCCTGACTGCCCGCTCATACCATAGTTGCCGCCAAAATAACCGCCGCCTCCTCCTGAATAGCTGTGACTGCTTCCTGAATAAGACGGTGCGCATCCAAAATTGTCATCTTCGTAACTTCCTGTAGAAATCTGTCTGCCTCCCAATGCCCCGCCGGAACCATCGCCACCCCTTTCGCCGCCACCGTCACCGCCCTGTTTTTCTTCCCCACTGGAAGTTACACCACCACCTCCGCCGCCGCCAGCCACAATCAGAATTTCCTCTTTCCGATTTTTATAATTGTTCGCCTTCGAGCTGCTGTTTGACGAGCCAAGCGAACCTGACCTTGTAGTTATGCTTGTGGCACCGCCGCCTCCTGCCCCGTATCCATCGCTTGAGTTTGAGTACGTATATCCGCTGCCTCCCCCATTAACCCCTGAATAATTGGCCGAAGCAGGTTTCCCGCCATTATAAATATAAATTCGGGTTCCTTTAGCCATTTCCCTATAGCCTTTGGCATGGCCACCCAGACCCCCCCCCTTCCCGGTCTTTTTATCTTTGCTTACGGCATCTGCCCCCGCGGCTCCCCAAACTTCAAATTCATAAATGCCATCTGCAGGAATAGTAAATGGAACATAATTAGCCGTATAAGGAAAATCATAGACTGTATCAATCCATTCCGGCACAAGAAAGGCATCATCATTAAACCTCCCTTTTTCTCCGGGTTTATGGATATCCCCGCCGCTGCTCCATCCGCAGAAAGACATATCCTCCCTCTCATAAGGGCATTCCGGAATACTGACCTCCGTGCCGTGGATATTGCCATTATTATAAAAGCATTCCGCAGACAGAGTGCTTTCCTTCTTCCCGTCCTTCAGCGTACCGCCGTTCGGATACATGGCAATCTCTATATTTCTCTTAAACACTGCATATAATGTAAAATCCTCTTCTCCTTCTACAATGCAGGATTCCAGCACCTTTCCGTCTGCCTCTGTGTCCATTCTCCACCCCGCAAACGAATATCCTTCCTTAAATGCCTTTGGTACAGAAAGCAAGGCATCCTCATTATCGTCCACATGGCGGGTTATGCTTTCTCCCATGTCTGTCTGGTAAGTCACGTCCACGCCGTCAGAATAAGCCTTATTAGCCCCCAGATAAATCCTGACTATCTTCCCCGGATTGGAAGCATAATAGCAGTAGTACATGGTGATATCGCTGTAGTCTTCCAACGCCGCATAATCCTCAAGGCTCATCAGCTTTGTAATAATCCCCTCCGAACTGTCCAAACGTGAAAAAATGTCATCAATGTTTCCCTGCATATCTCCAATACCACTCTGCACTTCATCCAGTTCTTCCATGATGTTTCTTGCCTGAAACACACAGGTTCCGTCCACCACGGTATCCCCAGCCTTTTCAATCCTCGCATAGCCAGAAGGCACAGTCATGGCGGTTTCCCCGGCTTGGATACAGACAAGCATCGCCCATCCGGGCGCATTGGCACATCTCGTCATATCTCCGACGCTGTATTCCGCAGAACGGGAAACATTCTCCCGTCCGCTGCCACCACCGATGCCGTCTCCGCTTCCATTGCCAATCTTCTGAAAGGTCATCTCAAGCTGGCTGATTTCCGAGGATGTTACACGGAAGGTGGCAAGTTCCATATCATAAACGGAATTATTATAGTTCACATCAGCGTCCGCCTCCATTCCGGGCAGTTCCCCGTCTGCCACAGTAAGGAGCTGGATTGGCTCATCCGCATTAGACAGATCCATGTGGACATAAAGCCTCCCATAGAGCCTTTCATCCTTTTCGGCAAGCCGGACATCCACTTCACAGTCGTATATCTCAAAAAACCGTCCCTTCAACAGCCCAAAGCCCTGTGATACCCGCAGGACGTTCCCTCTTGCATAAGAAATATTGCAGCCCTTAAAGATTCCATTCATGGGAATAGCGGTCTCATGCATGATGGCATCATTCTGCGGCGTCACCGTGCCTCCCTTATATGTTTTGAGTACAATATTACCGGCCATTTCCGTCCCTCCTTAAAATTTTTGTCAGGTCAAGCCTTACCGTCCCGAATATCAGTCTGGCCTCTTTTCCCATTTCTTTCCCTGTCAGAATGCTCAGATAGGATATCCCATCCGAAATAATGCGTACTACCTGTCCAAACTCCATCCCCTCAGGGTGTACCAGACAGTCCCCGCTACTCATGGTCAGCTCTATAAGATTGGAATACGACAGCCCCGCAAACACATTTGCAGCCTCATTCTGCGCCGCTGATGCGAAAGATGCACCCTCCTCCAGCTGTAAAGCCTTCATGGTGCATACCACCGGGGTAATCCTGTCTGCATCCCTCGTGTCATAACCCAGATCCGAATGAAGGTAATAGATAATGCTGTCCCTGTAACCGCTGCGCGGATCATAAAGCACCAGTTTGTTCACATCCGCACTGACCTGTTTAATGACAATATTTTTCTTTATGATGTTTGGCAGATCAGCCTCTATCACAAATACACCGTCCCCCAGATGCCCTATCTCCATCACGATCTCCCGGTTCTGGATATCCAACCGGGTTCTGACCTGTATGCCGTATTTCTGCAGGGCAGGAATAATGACGGAATCCAACAGATTCACGATATTGTAATGCCCGCCTTTGTCTGCCGGAGTAATATGGAGATACCAGTCATAAGTGACGGATACCGCCTCTACCCGGAGTCCCGGCACATTCTGCTTTGTGTCAGGATTTTCGATAAACAGCTCCCTGACCGCCCCCGCAATGAACTCTTCAAAACTTCCCTGCCTCTGCCTGTCAACATCAAACAGATAGCCCGTGGAAAGCATTTCAACAAAAGGCTTATAAGAAATTGTCTGCTGTAACTTGGATTTGTCCGTCCCATAGGCAATTTCCGTAATGATGCCCGCATACTCCGTGCCGCCCCTGCTGATGCGGATATAATCCTGTTTTCGCACCCCATGCACCGGGAACACGGTTATGCTGTTTACATCCTGCGAAAGATAATCCTCTTTATAAACAATATCCTGCACATTAGTGCATCCCACCAGTTTGAACGCAGGGGTAAAAATCTCCACGTTATACGGTTTCATAGCTGATCCTCCCTTCTACCATGACTTTCAGCGTATTGATGCCCTCATGGATGACGGAAATGCGGTTTGCACCCCTTTGGAGGTGGAAAAACCTCTCCGTCCCGAAATCACACATCTGGTATCTGTCTGCCACCAGTTCATCCATCGCTCCCCTTTCCGTTATGCTGTACGGGATCTGCGTAGTGTCAATGACCAACTTATGGTCCGACGGGATGCTGCCTGTATAGGCACCCGTAGCATACAGCCCGTTCTCCACGTAATGCTTCCACACGGGATTGAGACACGGCCCGAAAATGGTTATCCTGCAGGGGCTATCCTCATTGCTGTCAGAGTCCATTAAAACCGTATTGAACGATTCATCCGCATAAGTATACGGATAACTATAATCGTAAATTTTCCCGCCTATCATGACCGTGTCCCCATAACGGCTGACGATACGGTAGAACATTCCCTCCGCCGTAAAGCATACCGGGCAGTCAAGCCCGATGCCCCCGTTCACCTTTTCGCTTTTTTCAAGCCTTGTCAGCCGCACCTGAATGCGGAATGTCTCATCTGTCTGGTAGACAAGCGTCAACGGCATCACACGGGCAAACCGCGCGAATTCCCGGTAATGGGAATAAGCCCCCGGCTCAGAGAAGAAAATGTGCCCTTCCATCTGCCCCTGCGAAAATATCCCGTCAAGGGCATAAAAAGAAGTCCCTATCTGTTCATACCGTGTGCTGTCCTCATATCCGAAGCCGCTGACCGTATGGAAGAAGGAGCGTTTCCCGTTCAGATCCCAAGATTCGCCCCTTCCGTTAACTAATTTAAACTGCCTTATCATACATACGCCTTTCCAAGCTGCCTGTTGATGTCATCTGCCAGTTCTCCGACCAGTGCACCGGAATCAAGGACTATCTGGCTTCTTGCCATCATGGGCAGATATTTTGTAAGAAGCGCCATCACGGCATCCAGTTTTACCATGCTGCCAGAGCCGGATGGATTACTGCCACCCGTCTCCATGCTGTTTCCCGGCACAAGCATCCCCGCTAATTCATTCATCGGTGCTGCCAGCTTATAAAGATTTCCTTCAATGCCCTTCCCCAGAAGGTCAATCATGTCCGGCATGAATGTGTGGAAGTTGGACAGCGGTCCTTTATCCGGCTCGGAAAAGTGCAGAAAGTCCGCTATCGTCCCCGCCACATCCTTCACACTGTCCACAAGGCTGCTGATCTTTGATTTGATACCGTCAATCAGCCCGCCGATGATATCCTTGCCCCACTGTAATGCCTGACCGGGCAGACCTTTGATAAAGTTGATTGCCCCTTCAAATCCGCTTTTTACTGCATTCGTAATCCCACTCATGGCATTTTTGATGCCGGATAACAGGCTGTTGAATACATTCACCACTGCATCCTTAATGCCGCCCATGATACTGATGACCGTAGATTTAATGGCATTCCAGACGGAAGTGATTACTTCTTTTATCGCATTCAGCACGGAACTGACTGCGGATTTGATGACTTCCCACGCTGCGGTAATGGCGGACTTGATCGCCGCCATAATGGAAATGACCGCGCTCTTTATCGTTTCCCATGCGGCAATGGCCACACTCTTGATTGTCTCAATGCAGGAAGATACAGCGGACTTTATGGTCTCCCATGCCGCAATAATAGCTGATTTGATTGCATCCATCACGGAGGTGACTGCATCCTTGATGGCGTTCCATGCGGAGGTGACCACATTTTTGATTGCCTCAAGCGCTGAAGATACCGCGCCTTTTATTGCTTCCCATGCCGCCGAAACTGCGTTCTTTATCGCTTCCATCACGGAAATGACTGTATTTTTGATTCCCTCCCATGCTGAAGACAGGAAAGAACCGATGGCATTGGTGACAGTCTCGATTACAGACTGAATCGCCTTCCATACTGTGGAAACCACAGTATGTATCACATTTAAAACGGTAGTGATGATGGTCTTAAAAAACTCAAACCGTGCCACGATCAAATTCTTGATATCATCCAGCACCGTGGAAAATATATTCTTTATCCCTTCCCACAGGTTTGAAAAGAAGTCCTTGATGCCTCCCCAGATGGTCTCCGCCACACCCTTTATGCCATTCCATACAGCAGAAAAGAAATCCTTCAGCGCATTCCATATAGCCTCGGTCGCATCCTTTATGGTATTCCATAGGTTAATCCAAAACTCCCGGAATCCCTCGCAGTTATTCCAGAGCAGCACAAATACGGCTATCAGCGCCGCCACTGCCGCAATGACCAGCGCAATGGGATTGGCAAGCATCACCGCATTCAGTGCGCCAAAAGCACCTGTCACCACATGGATAGCAGAGCCGATTGCCGGAAGGATGCTTAAGACCGTCCCGATGGCGCTGATGATTTTTCCAACGATAATAAGGACAGGGGCAGTTGCCGCCACCACCAACGCGATAGTCGCTATGGTCTTTTTCTGCCCTTCATCAAGGCTGTTCAGCTTATCCACAAACCCCTGCACCCATGTGACGATCTGGCGGATGGCTGGCATGAGGATTTCACCAAAGGAAATGGCAAGCTCCTGCAGCTGGCTTTTTAGGATGGTAAGCTGCCCGGCAAGGTTATCCTGCATGGTAGCCGCCATCTCCGCAGACTTTCCGTCACAGGCCGCAATAGCTCCTGTAACCTTCTCAATATCCGCAGGAGCGGCATTCATGAGGGCAAGGAAGCCGGACATGGCATTTTTTCCCACAAGGGTTTCTGCCGCCGCTGCTTTCTCGGATTCCGACAGTCTTGAAAATGCGCCCCTGCAATCTGCAAGGATATCGCTTAAGTTCCTCATGCTCCCATCCGCATTGGTGGTCGCAATAGTTACCTCACCGATGTTTCCTCCGCATATCTTCACTTCCCCGGCAAGGTTGTTCATAATGGTGCGGAGTGCCGTGCCAGCCTGTGTGGATTTAATTCCCGCATTCCCCATCAGCCCGATGGCTGCCGCCGTATCCTCTGCCGAAAATCCCAATGCCCCGGCTATGGGCGCACAGTATTTGAAGGTTTCACCCATCATGGATACATTGGTATTGGCATTACTGCTTGCCGCCGCAAGGATATCCGCAAAATGCCCGGAATCCGCAGCTGTCAGCCCAAATGCGGTCAGGGCATCCGTAACAATATCCGATGTAGTTGCAAGGTCTTCCCCGGATGCCGCCGCAAGATTCATGATTCCCTCAATGCCAGAGAGCATATCCGAGGTTTTCCACCCTGCCATTGCCATGTAGTTCATGGCCTCTGCTGCTTCAGATGCGGAGAACTTGGTCTTTGCGCCCATCTCCCTTGCCTTATCCCGGAGGGCATCGAAGTCACTCCCCGTTGCCCCGGAAACCGCTGCCACCTGACTCATGGCAGAATCAAAGTCTGCTGCCGTCTTTACCGCCGCCGTCCCAAGCCCTGCAACCATGCCTGTCACAGGCATCAGCTTTGTCCCGGCATTGGAAATGCCGTCACCGAGGGTTTTCATCTTCTCCCCCGTTGCCGCAAGTTTCTGTAATGCCACACCAGAACGCGCCGCCTGTGTTTCCAGCTGTTTCAGTTTCTGTTCCGTTTCTGCGATTTCCCTCTGCAGCCCGTCATACTGGTCCTGTGTAATAGCCCCCTTTTCCAGCTGTTCATTCGCCTGTCTGCTTGCTTCTTTTAGCTGCGATAATTTATTCTTCGTTTCCTCAACCGCCTGTGCAAGAAGCCTGTGCTTTTGGGACAGCAGTTCCGTATTGCCGGGATCAAGTTTTAACAGCCTCTCCACATCCCTGAGCTGCGACTGCGTAGTGCGGATTTCACTGTTTACGCTTTTTAAGGCTACGGTCAGTTTTGACGTATCTCCCCCGATTTCTACCGTTATCCCCTGTATCCTGCTGTTTCCCAAACTTCCCGCCTCCTTTTTGCACAGCAAAAAAAGGACATCCCTGCCCCTTTAAAAAATATTCTGTCTATATGGGTACCATATATCGTTTTATCTGACGGATGATTTTCACTGCCATGTTCAGAATCTGTCCATATCCTCCTGTGTGGCAATCGTGGCATATTTATATCCGTCATTCACACTCTCCGCATACATATCATTGATGAGTCCTATCGACAATAACTCCAAATCCGCCATCGAAAGTCCTAACTGGACACACCGCAGGAGGAACAATGGCGTTGTCATTTCACGCTCTGTCGGACGAAGTTTTTTTTAGCCTCTACGTCTGTCTGGACATTCAGCCCCCATAATTCAATCAGCTGCGGAAGAACCTGATAAATGGAAAAGGTATTAAAATTATCGAGCCACTCCTCCGTCGTATCCGGGATTTCAGGGGTTGCGTGTTTCGCCATAACAAAAGCGATGTTCTCAAACATTTCAAGTGAAAACAGGTCGAGGTTCGATCCGTCTTCTTCCTCACTGCCGATGCTTTTCTCAAGACTGTTCAGATCCTTATAGATATCCCTTTGGAATTTCAGGCGGTAAATGCGGGGGATCGCCGCAGATGCCTTAAATTTTACCATCTGCCCGTCAATTTCAATATCTTTTATAATGCTCATTCTTTCCTTCCTCCTATGACTCTTTATTTTCATCTGATGCTGCTGTCTGTTTCTTGGCTGCACGGAAAGCCGGGGCAGCTGCCGCCTGTGACGGCTGGTATACCTCGCTGTACCAGTTAGTGTAGACTTCCTCCGTTGTGGCATCCCCGGTCTTTGCCTTGACATACCCGCTTGCCAGCGGCCTTGCCTTGATGGTCAGCTTTTCCGTCTGCACCTCCTTGTCCTCCTCATTGGTCTTGGAAGCAATGGTCGGACGGGAAGCGGAACAGTTATACATAACATGGCGGATTTTACGGACATCGCCGTCAAACTCAAACAGCAGGGCAAAACTGCCTGTCTCGCTGTTGGCGTTCTCCACAAGCACATGGTTGGAATCCGCCTCCTCTTTCAGAATATCCGCGCGGAAACTTTCCGGGATCATCGCCAGTTCCAGATCACCGTCATACCCTTGATTGTTATTGATTACATAATACTCAATGCCATCGGCATAAAAGCTCTCCGGCTCGCCTGTCGGATCAAGGCTGATGGATACTGCGCCCGGCATCGGCACAGGCGCGGCATACGATACCGTTCCGTCCTCCGCAGCCGTAATCGCCGCATAATGGACATTGCAGATATTGAATTTTACTTTGTTTTTCTTGCCGTTCATGATCATACCTCCATTTCATAAAGCACCTCGTACAGATTTTCCGTCTCAATCCATACCTCGCTTTTGGCATAAAAAATGCCATGCCCCTCAAGCACAGCTTCAATTCTTGTTTCCAGTTTTACATCCTTCAAATCGGTATAAACCTCAATATCCAGATGGTTTATCTTAAAATACGGCTTGCCGTCTGCCGAAAAATTATCAGCTCTCGGATAAAGGAACACCGCAAAAGGCGGCTCCGGGGACTCCCCTTCCGCAAAATGATGATATGCAAAAGGAATCCCCGTCTCAGCCATCATTTCCATCACTTCCTGATGTGTCATTTCGACAGCCCCCTCTCTACCATTTCACGCAACTGTTTTATGCCCCTCTGCTCAGCCGGCTCAATGTGCGGGATGGCTGCAGCCCTGCCTCCGCCCCTTTTCGCATGACCCTTTTCCAACAGGTGCGTCAGCTGGTATCGGTTTTTGCTGTGTACCGCCACGGTCATCCCGGCTGAATTTTCATCCAGTTTGGTAACAGTAAAACTCTTTTTATATTTTCCCGTCCGCTTCGGGGCATGGGCAGAGATATCTTCCTTTACCGTCTCCCCGGTCTCCTTTACGGCTTTCTTTATCATCTCTGAAGAGGCATCCGCATATTCCAGAAGCCCTTTCATGATATCGTCTGCCATACTGTTAACGCCCGTTCTCCGCATACTGCTGCCTCCCTGTCCCCGCTGTCCTGATCTTCAGCATTTTATTCCGATACTGCACATTATCCACAAAAGAAATATTGTAAATCTTATCCCGGAAAATAATTCTGTAATGTTCCGAGTCCAATACCGACAGCTTCCTGCAGTACCGCACGGAAAACACAATCTCATCCTGTGAATTTGTCTGTGCCGCCGCCCAATATTCATTCCCGGACAGCCCGTTCACATAGGCATAACACCTGTAATAATCCTCCCACGCAAGGATACGGTTTCCATGTTTGTCATTTCCTGCCGTACTTTTCTGGATGATGATGCGTTCCCCCATCATGCTTATCATCAGAACACCTCCCCACGCAGTCCGCCGAGCATTGCCCGGAGTGTCAGCATCAGTTCCCCATGTTCCGCTTCCTCCCTGTGTTCATATAGGTACGCTGCCGCATACATGACCGCTGTCCGTACCGTCTCATTTTCTGCGAAACCGTCCATACTGTCCGCCCGCAGGATATCCTGACACATCTTTTCCGCAGTCCGGATAAGCGTTCTTATCAGGCCGTTATCATCCGGGTAATCCACACGGAGATATTTTTTCATTTTTGCAAGCGTAACAATCATACAGATGTCTCCTTTTCAGAGAAGGCATCCCTGACCGGGATGCCCCATATTTATCAGGACGTTTTCGCCTTAATATCAAGCGTCTTGACCGCCTCGGAAAGAATCAGCTTGCCGTCCACACGCTCAGACGCAAGAAAGCCGACCTGTCCCGTGGTTGCAAACAATTCGTTAAGCCTCTTGAAGCTCCTGCCCTGACGGTCAGCAATCCAGTAATGGCTGTAGTCACCAAATGCCATGACACGGTTTCCCGCAGCAATCTCCGGCACATAAATGGATGTGCGGTAAGGACGGTTCAAAATCCTGTCCGGCTCCCCCTCCCTTACGGAAGGCTGCCAGATATAATTCCCGTTCCCATCCTTCAGCTTGCGGATTGCCTTGACGGTGGAATCATTTAGCAGCCATACCGCCTTATTGCGGTAAGGCGCGCGGAGGCTGTAATACAGATCCATCACATCATCAAACGTGATATTGGTACTGGTCGCAGTCACTCCCGTTTCTGCCCCGGCGGCAGTATCGAAAAGGCCTGTCGGTTTGCCCTTTCCGTCACCGACAAAAAACGCCTCCTCTTCCTTTGTCCCGATTCTTCTTCCGAACTCCTTTGAAATATACTGCTCAATACTGAATACGGAATCATTCAGGAGTTCATCGGAAACCTTGATCATCGTAGCCAGCTTATAGGCGCTGATCGATGTCTGCCCGAAGCTGTCATCGCTCTCGGGGAACTGTCCGCCCTCATCAATCCATGCCGCTTCTCCCTTAGAAGTGACAATCGGGATCTTGCGGTCACCGCTTGCCGTCCTGATCACCGTTGCAAGGCTGCGGAAAAACACTTCATCCTCAAGTGCCTCCACCAGCTTCTTCTCGTACTCGTCCGGCACAAGGTAGCCGCCCTCGGAATCCGTGCCGATGGAAAGGGCATTCTGGACGTCATAAGAAAGTTTGTTTCTCATGCCGTTCCAGAATGCCCTCCTGTACTCCTCCGAAGCCCTTCCTTTCTTCTCCTCTCCGTCCATGCCTGTATCCGGCTTCCCGACAATCGGCGTAGAAGTTGCCTTTGCAAGCTCCGCATCAATAAGCGCCTGTCTTTCCAGACGGTCAATCTCCTTTCCCAAGCTGACCACATCCGCCTCCATGCGGTCATAGGTTTCCGCATCCTCTGCAGGCAGAAGCCCAGACTCGTTTCTTTTGCTGTCAAGGAACGCCTTCGCCGCCTCCCATGCCTTTGCGCGTTTCTCTTTCAGTTCTAAAATCTTACTCATAATGGTTGCCCTCCTAATATTTCAAGAGACTCAGTCTCTTGTCTAACTGATTGATGGGTACTGTTTTTTCCTCTGCCACTTTGGAAAGGAACGAATCACTCACGGCTTTTTGGGAATACAAAAGGGAATCCTGCCGGAATGCAGTTTCCTTTTCCCTGCCATCCCCGTTTTTCTCCCCGCCTTTCCCATCCTGCCCTTCTCCGCTTTCCTCCGGCGGCTTTTCAGGCTTCGCGGAATCTTCCTCCCCGCCAAAGAGAATCCTGTCAGCAAACCCAAGTTCCACCGCTTTCTTGGCATTAAACCAAGTTTCATCGTCCATCATATGGGACAGCTTCACACGGTTAAGCCCCGTCTTCTGCTCGTAGGCATTCAGGATGGACTCCTTAACCTCGTTTAACATACCGATTGCCTTCTCCATATCCCTCGCTTCACCAAACGCTATGGTTGCCGGATTATGGATCATCATCATTGCAACGGGCGACACAACGACCGTATCCCCTGCCATCGCAATCACGGATGCTGCCGAAGCCGCCAGCCCGTCAATCTTGACGGTTACCTGTCCCTTATAGTCACGGAGCATGTTATAGATTTGCGCCGCCGCGAACACATCCCCGCCCGGGGAATTGATCCAGACAGTGATGTTCCCCTGCCCGGCATTCAGCTCATCCTTGAACAGCTTCGGGGTTACTTCATCCCCATACCATGTTTCATCAGAAATTTCCCCATTTAAAAAGAGCGTCCTCTCCGTATCGGGAACGCCCTCATTTTTTACCCAGTTCCAAAACTTCCGTTTCATTCCTGTCTGCCTCTCTTTCTTCGGTTTTTGCTTTCCTTTCCCGTCTCTGTCTGCTCCTGTCCTCCTACTGTCTGTGTGTCTGCGGCAAATACTCCCGCATCTTTTAACTTGGTCATGCTGCCATTGATCAGATACAGGTTGCCGCCCTCCTCTTCGGGAATCGGATTCATGTTCTCCATCTCCCGGATGTCATTGGCAGAGAACCATCCGTTCTGCCTTCCGACAGAATAGCCTTTCATCCGGCTTTCATAGTCGCCCCGTAAAAGCCCGTCCAGATTGAATTTTATGAAATATTTCCCTTTCTCCCCCGGGAGCAGGAGTGCCTTCTGCATCGACTGTTCCAGCCGCACCACCCACGGATCCAGTGTATATTTCACGAATTCCAAGGACTGCTGCTCAATATTGGAAAAACTCGACTTTTCCAAATCCCCGACCATATGCGGGGGAATCCGATAAAGCCTTGCTATCTCATTAATCTGAAACTTCCTTGTCTCCAAAAACTGTGCTTCTTCCGGTGGAATCCCTATCTGCTGGTATTTCATTCCCTCCTCAAGCACCGCAATCTTGTGGGCATTGTTCGTTCCCCGGTACACAGCATTCCACGATTCCCTGACCTTTGACGGGTCTTTCAGCACACCCGGATGTTCAAGCACACCGCCGGGATTTGCACCATTGGCAAAAAAACTGGCACCATACTCCTCACAGGCAATCGACATGCCCACAGCATTCTTGGCCATTGCAATCGGAGAATATCCGATAAGACCGTCAAATCCAAGTCCGGGAATATGAAGCACATCATCATGCTTCAGCAGATACTGCCCGTTTCCCTTGAAATTCGGATTCTCTTCACTGCTCCTCGTATAGATATAATAAATCCTGCCGTGTTCGTCCCTCTCCACTTCCATCTTGTCCGGCAGAAGCGGATACAGCCCGAGTACCCGCCCTGCTCCGTCCCTGATTATCTGTGCATAGGCATTTCCCCAGATCAGGAGATGGCTCATCAGTGTTTCCCTGAACACAAAGGAAGTCATCTCCGGGTTCGGCTCATCATGCAGGAGATAATACAGCGGATGTCCATGCACCAGCTCTTTTCCGCCATCATCCCTGTACTCATATACATGAAGGGGCAACTGCGCAACCGCCTCCGCAAGAATCCTGACACACGCATACACCGCCGTGGTCTGCATTGCAGTCCTTTCATTTACAGGTTTGCCGCTTGTAGTCCTGCCAAAAAAGAACGAATATCCGCTTCCCACAGAATCCACGGGTTTATCCCTCGCCTGTCCAAAACCAAATAAACTCTTTATTCCCATAGACACCTCCCAAAATGGTACAAAAAAAGCACCTCAAACCGAGATGCTCTTATACTGAACCCGCACTAACAGTATTTTATTGCTTTCCTCAAAGCCAGATATCCGGCAGACAATCCATATTTTCTCTGATATCTTTCCACGAGGGCTTTATATCCCTTATCTTGGCTTATAACATATATTTTCTGGTAAGTTTTCCTGTTCTTTACTTTATTTCCCAGAATCGCCTTGATCCTGTTATCAACGGCATTCTCTCCGGGATTAACCATGATAATGTTAATTTTCCCGCCATACTTCCTTCGCAGATTATCCCTCAGCCCGGGCTGTGAAACAAAAACTAATACTTTACCAAAAGTACCGATTTTATCCAAACCGTCCAGTCCCTCATAAACATGGTTATCCCCGTCTACCAAATACAGTACATTAAATATATCTTCCTCATATTCATCATCCCAATACGAATCTCTTAATGCCTGTTCATAAAATCTTTCTTCTTCAAGCATCCCCATGTAAAATTCTGCATCATCACCCATTCTGCCACTCCCTTAAATATAGTCTTTAAGAAAATGATATCACAACTCCCATACTATTAAAATATTAAAATTCCACGGTCATCATATACGCTGCCTTCTCCTCCCTGATTCCGTATTGCCCTGTCAAGAGCCATGACCGTTGCTACGGCAGCATCGATTTTCTCCGTAGATTTTTCCTTATCCATCTTGATATTCCCTGCAGGGTCATTTCTTACAAATACATTATCCATCATCCATCGGAGAACCTTATGCCCTCCGTGGGCAATCCTCTCTTCCAGTGTCAGCTTCATCAGTTCCTTTGTCGGAGGGCTCATATCTTTATAACCCTGACCGAAAGGCACTACTGTAAAACCCATACCCTCCAAGTCCTGCACCATCTGTGTCGCACCCCATCGGTCAAACGCTATCTCCATGATATGGTATTTCGTTCCAAGTTCCTCAATAAAGTTCTCGATGTAACCGTAATGGATGACATTCCCTTCCGTGGTAAGCAGACACCCCTCTGCCACCCACACATCATATGGGACGTGGTCACGCCTTACCCTCAGACGCATATTATCCTCGGGAATCCAGCAGTACGGAAGAATCATATATTTTTCCGTATCGCCTCTCGGAGGGAATACAAGCACGAATGCTGTAATATCCGTGGAACTTGAAAGGTCAAGTCCGCCGTAGCACTCCCTTCCAAGCAGCTCCCCCTCATCCACCGGGAATGCACACGCATCCCATTTGTCCATCTGCATCCATCTCGTACTCTGCTTTACCCATTGGTTCAGGCGCAGCTGCCGGAAAATGTTCTCCTCCGCAGCATTCTCCTTTGCACTGATATAAGCATTCCGTACTTTTTCTATATCAATCGTGCTTCCGAGTGACGGATTAGCTTTATGCCATACCTCCTCGCTCGACCAGTCATCTTCATCCGCTGCCCCATAAATAACGGGATAGAAGGTCGGATCTGTCTTCCTGCCCTCAATGATATCCAAGGCTTTCTGATGCTGCTCGAAACACACCGAATTCCTGTCATTCCCCGCCGTTGTTATCAGAAAGAACAACGGCTGTGTCCGTGCATCGCCGGAGCCTTTTGTCATGACATCGAACAGTTCCCGGTTCGGCTGTGCATGGAGTTCATCAAAAATTACCGCATGGACATTAAGCCCATGCTTCGTGTATGCCTCCGCTGAAAGCACTTGATAGAAGCTGTTGGTCGGTTTATACACGAGCCGCTTGACCGACATGACCGGCTTGATTCTTTTTTTCAGCGCCGGACACTGCTCCACCATATCTACCGCAACATCAAATACGATAGAAGCCTGCTGCCTGTCTGATGCACAGCCGTAAACCTCTGCACCCCACTCTCCATCGCCACAGGTCATGTAGAGTGCAACCGCAGCTGCCAGTTCTGACTTGCCGTTTTTCTTCGGTATCTCGCAATAACAAGTATTATACTGCCTGTACCCGTTTTCCTTGACCGTACCGTAAAGATTACGGATAATTTTATCCTGCCACGGTAGAAGTTCGAATGGAACGCCCCGCCACTTTCCCTTTGTATGCTTCAGGCAGTTGATAAAGTTTACTGCATGATCCGCTTTTGCCTTATCAAACATCATGAGCCACCGCCTTTCACCAGCAGAAGTTCCATCTCGTCACTCTGCTCATCTTTGCCGCTGTCAGAAACAATACGGCTTCTCGCAGATGGAGTAAGTCCAAACTGCTCACAGAATTTATTCATAATCTTAAGATAGGTCTGCGCAATGGAAACCTGTGGAACCTGCTGCCAGTATCCGCTTGGTGTCTTGACAATCGTTCCGTGCTGCGTGATAAATTCTTCTGCCTCCTTCCACCGGGCATATGCTTGACAGTATCCTGCAAAAGCCGCCATATCAATCTCAGTAAGAATACCAAGATGCTCCAGCTGTTTCGCCATCCGCTTCCATTCCTTTTTTGCTTCTTCCTCAAGCCATGTGGGACAACGGGGAGCCTTCTTTTCAGGCTTCGGCTCGGCCGTGTTAATCGCCCTCTTCCCCGGATTCCCTTCAAGCACCTTGACCGCTGTCGGCTTCGGCTTTCTCCCTCTCTGTGCCATTGCCCCTCACCTCCTCCGTAAAAATGATACGTAAAAAGACCTCCGAAGAAGCCTTTTATCCTTTCTTATGCTTTTTACTTAATTTACTTTAAAAAGGTAACCGTGTTTCTTCTCGAATTCATCGCTTCCCCAAGCCCTGCCCTGTGTGTTGTATTCGGTCATGCCCTCAATCGTGCATCCGTTCTGTGTAAATATCCATGCACTGTCAACCGCGCTGCTCCATCCTGATGCAAAAATGAACTTCTCAATCCCGTATTTTCTGAAAAGCTCTATCAGTGTTTTCTCATCCCTGTAATCGTGGCACTCGCTGATGGCAATGTATTCGTTGCCCCTCTCTGCCGCCTCGCTTAAGAATCTGTAAATCCTGCCGTATTCCTCGCCTTTCTCAATCACCGTTGCTTTCCACATTTGGTATGCTTTCCTTGCCGTTTCCCTTTCTTCCTCGGTGGCTGCCGCATTGTAGTTTGCCTTTATTTCCTGTTCCTTTTTGATATCCTCTGCAAAAATGTTGTTCATGAATGTGTGCCTCCTTTTCTTTTGGTAGGTACATATTCGCTCTAAACCGGGGATATATCCAGTTATATCTGTGCTATAATGTACACAAATTACCCGAAAATCAATTGTGTACATTACCCTGCATAGCATCGGTGAATGGTTTCAATAATCTGCTCCTGTTCCTCCGCTCCCACACCGATGCTTTCCAATGCCTCCCTCGTTCCGCAGTCGGGGCAGATGGCGGTTCTGCCATCCACCCTCGAAAGTGCAGGGGCATTGTGGTAGATGCATCCGCATTTCGGGCATTTCCTTATCCGAAAAATATTATCCTTCATGGCAGCTCCCCTTTCCGCTTTTCTTCAGGGCATCCATGATCGGTCTGCTGTCCAGACCGAAATCCCTGTCTCTATATCACTCTGAAGACACATATTATCCAGTTATTTCCCGCCATAAATCTGACAAATATCACCATGATATATTGTGTATGTTATGAAGCCCCAGCATGCTCCTCAATAGCCTGAACTACCTTTGCCAGTTCCTCTTTGGGAAGCTGCGACATTCCTTTCCAGAAAGCCGCCTCCTTCCTATCCTTAAAAATAGGATGAGGCATCATGTCACTTCCGACCAGATAATCTGCGCTGATCCCGTAAACGTCCATCAGTGCTGTCACATCACCTGTCCTGACCTTCACTTTCCCGCGTTCAATATCCCTAATCCTCTGCGGTTTTATCTTGGTCTTCTCTGCTAATTCCTTCACGGAAACCCCCAGCATTTCTCTGAACTTTCTGAAACGTTCATTAACTATATCCATATTTTCCATCCTTTCACAGGTAGCCCTGCCCATAATCATTCCCCTTCCGGGGAAAGTTTCTCACACGCATCCTCACCATATACAATCCCAAGCCTTCCCTCTCCATCCCAATCGACGTGGATGGTCCCGGTATCGTCCACAACGCTTACTGTTCCTTCCGTTCCTGCGGGGATATTCCTATATGGATCTTCGAGCCGGACAAGGCGGACTCTGGTACCCGGCGGATACTGTACTTTAATTTTATCAACAATCTCCTGCTTTGGAAAAATCATATCACTCCGCCTCCCTTTCCGCTTTTCTCCTTGCCTGTGCTTCCTGCCATTTTACCCTGTCGTCATCCGTCCTGAAAGCTGTGTGTCCTTTAAGATTCTCAAGCAGCACTTTCCTCGTCTCTTTGGCATCTTTTCCGTCAAACCCGAGCCGGACAAGCCAGACTCTCATATAATATTTTTCATTTTCCTCTATGGTCTCCTTTGCGGAAATCCTTTTCTGTTCCTTCGCCTGTTTCACTACCGCCGCTGCGAATTCAGTATAAGCACTGACTTTTGCCGGTTCCGTGCTGTATGGGAATCCCGAAAAAATGATGCACCCGTCTTGGAAGGAAAAACCCCTGCCGTAATCCCCATACCCCGTTATGAAAGAAACCGCTTCTTCTGCAGTGGCAAACTGCGCGCTTTCCAATTCCGTGATGAGTGCATCCGCCGCTTTGAACCCCTCATTCCTGACAGCTTTGTTTATAAGATACTGCTTGGAATGTATGAGGTTTAAGAGATTTATGATTCCCTGCGGTCCGAACCCTTCAAGCGGAATCTTTATCTCCATTGCCCCTGTTCCCTCTGATTCCTCGTCTTCCATAAATCCGTTTTCCTGAAGCATCTGCACGACTTCCTCCCCCTTCTGCTCATCCTCCGTGTGGATGATCCCTTCCCTGTCTACCGTAAAGCCGCCGATCCTGTAACCGAATGTGGGCGGCCCGAGGTAGACCGACTGTTCTCCGAAAAACCCTGCAATGGCTTTTGCGATGGCTTTTCTGTCTGTTGATGCTGTTCTAATCTCCATAATCTGTGCCTCCTTTTCTTTTGGTAGTAAGCATATTACCTCTGAAAGCACATTATATCCAGTTATTTTTCCATATTTTCCACTTAATCTCTGGACTCCGGCAGTGCCATTGCCACGGCATATGCCACCGTTGCCGTTACTGCATTTCCTGCCTGTTTATAGAGCTGTGCATCCGAATTAACCGAAGCCGCCCTGTCAAACAGTTCTTCGGGGAATCCCTGCAGCCGGAAGCACTCCCTCGGAGTCAACCTTCGGATGCGGCCGCACTTCCCGATCGTACCCATCTGCCCGGAACAGTCCAGCGTCTGCGAACATCCTTTTCCTACCCTTCCACGCCTTGTGGGGCTTTCAGGATAGGCAAGGCTGATGCCGTCGCCAACATGGGCTTCATCGTATCCCTGTTTTGTACCGTTTCTCACTTTAAGTGACGGATCGGATTTTTCGCCAAGAAACACACCGTGGCGGTCCTGTGAGGTAAGCGTGAACATGGGCTCGCCGTCTTCCTTCATCCGCCTTCCGTTCTGCCGTTTCTCCATTCTCTCCGGAGTAAGCACGGGACGGACCTCAAGCACTGCAGAATTCATCGCCGTATGGTTGGTCATCCCCGCCGTATACCTTGCGGTCAGGCAGCGCGCCGTATCCGTGACCTTCGGGGAATGGTTGCACTGGTCAATGAAACGGTACTCCTTATCTCCTTCCACAACCGCATTGGTGGTCTGGTTTCGGTTGATGCCACGGTAGTCGCTTGCCGCAATGGCTCCGGCATTCTCCCTTTTTCCCACCACGCCGTCATTCCTGTTGTAGCCGACAAGGTAAAGCCCCGTCTTTGCACCCACGCCCCCTGCATTGCCGACAAGCGTAGCGGATATCCCGTCCGTCCCATACACACGGTATCCCTGCATCCCTCCTACAAGCTGGTTAAGAGCTGCTGCGTTTTCTCCGCTGAAAGGTAATATTTCTCGTCTACCTCTGCTTCTAAGATTTGCGATAATGAACACGCGCTCCCTGTTCTGGGGGACTCCGAAGTCTTTCGAATTAAGCACCTGCCACCGACAGTCATACCCTGCTTCGTCCATTTCAGACAGAACGGCAGCAAAGTCGAATCCTGAATTAATCGATAACAGGTTCTTAACGTTCTCAACAAGAAGGTATGCGGGCTTATCAATTTCTTTTTTGCCTTTGATGAGGTCAATAATGTTAAAATAAATCCCACTTCTTTTTCCGACCAGTCCCCGCTGTTTTCCCGCAACGGAGATGTCTTGGCAGGGGAATCCGAAACACCAGATGTCCGCATATGGGACGTCTCCGGGTTTAAGTTTTGTGACGTCATCTGCTTTCCACTCTCCTTCCGTATCATACATGGCCTCATACGATGCCCTCGCAAACTTGTCATATTCACAGTAGCCGATGCATTTATGCCCGGCGGTTTCAAGTCCGAGCCGGAAACCGCCGATGCCCGAACATAAATCAAGGAAGGTCATCTGCTTCATTACAGCCACCTCCCTTAAAAAGTTCCGTATATTTTACTTCTGCCCCGTCACGGATTACGCTGATTCCGTCCGTGCTTCCCCGCTGTTCAATGTATCTGTTTACGATGACATCAACGAACTTCTCCTCAAGCTCTATGCCGTAACAGATGCGTCCTGTCTGCTCACACGCCATAAGGGTGGAGCCGGAGCCGAGGAACGGATCAAGCACGATGCAGTTGGACATACACGAATTCTGAATCGGGTACGCCATCAGCGCCACCGGCTTCATGGTCGGATGCTCCTTGGAGGATTTCGGACGGTCATACTCCCATACGGTTGTCTGCTTCCTGTCGGAATACCACTGGTGCTTCCCGCCTTTCTTCCAGCCGAACAGGCACGGCTCATGCATCCATTGGTACGGACTTCTCCCAAGCACCAGCGCATTCTTCTTCCAGATGCAGCACCCGGACAGGTAAAATCCCGCATCCTGAAATGCCTTCCTGAAATTAAGCCCTTCCGTGTCGGCGTGGAACACATAAATGGAAGCATCCTGCTCCATCGACTGCTCCATATTTACAAAGGCAGCAAAAAGGAATTTATAAAAATCCTCCGGCGCCATGTTGTCATTTTTTATCTTCCCGGCAGTCTCTTCCACATTCACATTGTAAGGCGGATCGGTCAGCACCATATTGGCACGCTTCCCGTCCATTAAAATATCGTATGTCTCCGGCTTTATGGAATCGCCGCATATGACACGGTGTCTGCAGAGCAGCCAGACATCCCCCGCCTTTGCGACACACGGCTTTTTCAGTTCCGCATCCACATCAAAATCATCTTCCTTGATTTTCCTGTCATGGACGGAATTAAAAAGCTGCTCGATTTCAGGCGGCTCAAAGCCTGTAATGCCGACATCAAAGCTGCTGTTCTCCAAATCTTTGATGAGTTCTGCCAGAAGTTCCTTGTTCCATTCGCCCGTTATCTTATTGAGTGCCACATTGAGTGCCTTCTCTTTGGTCTTGTCAATGTCAATCACGATGCAGTCAATCTCATCAAAGCCCAAATCGGAAAGCACCGTAACTCTCTGGTGTCCGCCGATAATCGTCATGTCTGAATTCACAATAACAGGTTCCACGTAGCCAAACTCCGTTATGGAATTTTTGATTTTCTCATATTCCTTATCACCCGGCTTCAGCTTCTTTCTCGGATTATATGCCGCCGGAATGAGTTCTTTTATTTTATGTTTCTCAAATTTCATCTTCCCCGTCCCTCCAAAATCTGTATTTGATATAGCAGTCATGGCTGCAGAATTTCCTGTTCTTATTCCCATAGGAGATAAACCGTCTCCCGCAGTTTCCGCAGACCAGCTCGTAGCTGGCTTCCCTACTCTTCTTTACAGCTTCCGGGTGCTGCTTCCACCATTCTCTCCTGCACTTCTCTGAGCAGAACTTTTTTGGCCTGCCCGTTTTCGGCTGCATGATGCTTCCCCCGCAGTAAAGGCACGCCTCACCCTGCTCTATCCGAAGCCTCACATTTTTTGTGAGTACCGAAGCATATCCCGTCAGGTTATGGCTCTTGCAGTAATTCCTCACAATGTCACGGGAAAGTCCGACCACCGTTCCTATTGATTTGTATCCCACGCCCTTAAGGCGCATCTCCACAATCTGTTTTGCCTGTGCATCCGTCATCCTTTCTCCACTCCTTTCGGCACACATAAAAGAGCCAAAAACTGCGTTTTTTACGCTGTTTCGGCTCCTTAAAAATAGGCTTTTTCATTATTTTCCGGCAAAAGATAATCTCTGCCGGGTATCGGGTTTCGGTTACATTTTGCGAAAACCACACCCTGCCCGGAATATCCCCCCTGTTTAATTCTGCGAAAATTCACGTAAAGGGGGGCCTCGGTCTTCAGCCGGAGGACTTACAGAGATTAAGCTCCCCCCGCCCCGTCATCAGAATCGGTACTCTGGGTTTGCATCCTCGTTCCATGTCTTTTTATCATGGCACGGTTTACAGAGGCTCTGCCAGTTGTTTTTATCCCAGAAGAGAACTTTGTCTCCACGGTGCGGTCTTATATGGTCAACGACCGCTGCTTCCACCATCTTCCCTTCCTTCATGCAACACACACAGTACGGATGCTGCCGGAGATACTGAAGCCTAGCCTTCTGCCATCTCCTGCTGTACCCACGCTTGTCAGCACCCGGTCTGTCTCCACGGTGCTGTGCTTCGTGTTCCTCGCAGAACTTGCTGCCATACGGTACCAACTTCGGGCATCCGGGATGTCCGCACGGCACATTCGGTCTCATCGGCATAACCGTTACCTCCTTCCCCGGTATGTAGCTGCGGCGGCTGTGAAAGGATTGGAAAGCCATCCGCCGCAGGGCATCAAAAAAGGAGGCTCAAAGCCTCCATCCAATTCTGCCGATTATAGACTACCACAAATAATTTTGCAGAGGAAGTGCAAATGTAGTGCAACATTAGTGCAAATACAAATCGGCAATAAAGGGATAATCCCCTCTAATTCTTAAGCCTGTCTATCAGTTCCTGTATCTGCCGCACTTCATTCTCTGTCCACGCTGTTTTTTCACAGTGACCTCTGTTCCTGCAGTTCTCATTTTTGCATCCCGATATTTTCCAACACTTGATCTTGTAATATCCGATATAAATCCACATCACAATACCGCCTAAATACATCGCCGCCATAAAAATCAAAAATACCCAGCCAATGACCTCATCAAACATTTCGTGCCTCCATGCCATAATCAAACATTTTCAGGGAAAGGATACGTGCAATGCCTTCCATGCAGTTGATGATTTCCTCTACATCCTCATCTTCATCATTATCCAGTCTTTCCGCAAGCCGCAGTCTCGCATTATATACACGTTCATACAATTTTCCGCATTCCCGCTCCCCGGAAAATTCATCCACAATCTCTATTTTCTCAAGAATATCAATATCCGTCAAAGCCACCTCTCCGTTCATAAGTTGGTATATCAGTTCTTTATCCATAAATCAATTTCTCCTTTGTCTCACTTTTACAACCGATTCTATCATTCAAACAAAGTAAAATCAATACTGTTGGTGCAAAAAGTGAGACAAATCATTCGACAAAATTTGACAATGGGAGGTGTTTCAGAATGCCAAAGCCACGGAATTCCAATGGCGATAAGAACCTCATCGGCAGACGCCTTATAGAATTAAGGAAACAGCATAATCTCTCGCAGAGGGACTTGGCGCAGGCACTTCAGCTTGCCGGATATGACATAGACAAAAACGTGATTACACGGATTGAAACAAATAAGAGATATGTGACAGATTTGGAGCTGCTTGCCCTGAAACAAATATTCGGTGTTTCTTATGAATACCTTATCGAAGGAAAGTCGGAATAATTCATCCGGCTTTTTTGTTTTCATATTTACGGACAAAACTTTTCGTATTAAAATAATAATATCACATGCCAAAGCGGGGTGGTCACATTGCCAAGAACATTCAATCATTTATCCTATGAACAGAGATGCCGGCTGAAAAACATGCTTGAAAGCAAAACTCCTGTCCAGACAATTGCTGACACGCTTGGTTTCCACCGTTCAGCCATTTATCGTGAAATCAAGCGGGGAACAGTGGATGGCGTCTACAGTCCAGAAGATTCTGAAAATCGGTATCAGGAAAACTTGTCCCACTCAGGAAAAGAAGCAAAACTGTCCATAAATCCTGAATTAGCCCAGATTATAGCAGACTACATTTTAAAGGATAAGCTGAGCCCGAAGAAAATAGCCGCCGAGCTTCAAAAACGCTCTGGCGACATACCGAATGCCGCGATAACGCACAATACCATCTATAATGCCATTGACAATGGCTTAATTCCCGGCGTTACAAGAGAGAATCTCCGCTCCGATGAAACATCCGTATATAATAACGGAAATATTTTTCTCGCCAAATGGCTCAGGGAAGAACTCGATATCAAAGACGGAGATATACTCCATTTCGAGGTAACAGCTGATAAAAAAATCATATTCTCAAAAATTGAAGAGGACGGTTAATAGCCGCCCTCCGTTTTAATTATATTCGTCATAGGCCCCTGTCTGTATCATGACGGCAACCGTCAATGCCTCCATTACCACATCGTTCGTGATCTTACCGATTTTTTCCTTCAGACAGGATTTGTCAACCGTTTCAAGCTGCTCCGCAAGTGCCATCGAATCACGGGAAAGGCCGCCGCTGTACTTCTTATGTATCTGCACATGGGTAGGCAGATGCCTTTTCTTTTTTATTTTCGATGTAAGCGGGACCACCGTAACCACTGGGGAACTCTCGTTGTTCCTGTTATTGCTCACTATGACAGCCGGGCGGACTCCCCTTTGTTTATGTGTGCCATCCTCCTCCCCAAAATCGATATAATATATGTCTCCTCTCATGCACATCCATCTCTCCTCCTTCAGCTTAACATATAATCGACAGTACAGCTCTCGCGCAACTCATACATGACATTCAGTTCCTTTAGCGCCATCTTCCGATAATTTCCGACCGTTCTCCTGCTGACATGATGCCTTGCGGCAATCTCGTCCCAAGTCGCACCATCCTCCAATAAATTCATAACGATTTCCGGAAGGCTTCCGGAAAGCCCTTGCACGCACTCCTCAAAAAATGCAATCTCGTCCGACAGCTTCCGGCAACGCTTCAGGAGAAAACTGTACCACTCGTCATTCTCCCGCTCCATCACTTTCCTGTAATTTAACGCCGTCTTTGCCGTCTTGTCAGACAGGGTGCTTGTCTGTACCCTGTCCGAATCGTCCGGGTGCGAAAATGTCATCGAGGATATGACTTCATTTTCCGAAACACCCTGAAACCTCGAAAGCTGCATCTTGGTTACCTGTAATTCCATTTTCATCTGCCTGTATTCCTTCATCATCGTTTCCGCTTTCATCCTTTACCTCCGATCCTTGCCCTGACAGCCTCGATCAGCGCCGACTGTCCGGCCTCCTTTCTTTCCAGCGCCCGGATGACATCTTCGTCTACCGTCCCCTTCGTGATGATATGCTCCACAACCACGGTGTTCTTCTGCCCCTGCCGCCAGAGCCTTGCATTCGTCTGCTGGTACAGTTCCAACGACCACGTCAGCCCGAACCAGATAATGGTTGAACCGCCGTCCTGTATGTTTAATCCGTGTCCGGCACCCGCCGGGTGGATCAGCGCAATGGGGATTTTCCCGCCGTTCCAGTCTTCAATGTCCTTCTGTGTATCTATGTCCCTCACCTGAAACCTCTCCCGGATTCTCTCCCTGTCATGTTTGAACCAGTACGCCACCAGCACAGGCTTTCCGTTCGCCGCCTCAATCAGATCCTCCAGCGCATCCAGCTTCCTGTCATGGATATGAATCACTTTCTTGTCCTCCCCATACACAGCGCCGTTTGCCATCTGCAGCAGTTTGCTGCTTAAAGCCGCCGCATTCGCGGCATCCAGTTCCTCATTTCCCACCGAAAGCACCATCTCACCTTCCATCGAATCATACATTTTCTGCTCCTTCTCATTCATTTCCACTTCCACGCTGGATGAGATGTACTCCGGCATCGGAAGGTAATCGACAGCCTTCATGGAAACACATATGTCAGAAATCAGACGGTAGATTTTTTCTTCTGCATCCTTCTTTGGCTTGTACGAATAGATGATTGCCCCGTTCCTTTTATCCGGGAGAAAGAACTGCTCCCTATACGCACCAATAAATCTCCCGAGCCTCTTTCCCATATCAAGCAGCTTCATCTGCGGCCATAGGTCAAGGAGTCCGTTCGGCGCCGGGGTCCCGGTCAGACCGACAATCCTTGCCGCCTTCGACCTTACCTTCATCAGCGACTTGAACCTCTGTGCCTTGCTGGATTTAAAGGATGACAGTTCATCAATGACTATCATGTCAAAATCCCATTCATAGTTTTCACACAGCCAGCTGGCATTTTCACGGTTTGTGATATAGATGTCCGCATCCGCCGAAAGTGCTGCCTTCCTCTGCTTCTCCGTACCGAGAACTTTTGAAATCGTAAGCCCGGCAAAATGATCCCATTTCTTAAATTCCCTGCTCCAAGTATCCTCTGCCACCCGCTTTGGTGCGATCACCAGAACCTTCCTGACGCTGAAGCAGTCATAAAGCAGAATCCATAATGCTGTAAGCGTGATGACCGTCTTTCCGAGTCCCATGTCCAGCATCAAGGCACACACGGGATGGTTTAATATAAAATCCGTGGCGTAGCTCTGATATTCATGTGGTCTGTATTTCATCAAGAATCCCTCCAATCATGTTAATGCTGTCAATGCAGTAAACCTTAAATCCCATTGCTTCAAGCTGCTTCTTTCTCCGTTCCTGAAGCGGACGCAGTTTTTTCCCCGGAGCCTTAAGTTCCACGAAAGCTGTCAGTCCATCCCCGAACAATACAATGCGGTCAGGCACCCCATCAAATCCGGGAGACACCCACTTTGGTGCGATGCCGCCCCGCTTTTTTACTTCACGGACTAATGTCTGCTCTATCTGCTTTTCCGAATATCCCATAAATTCCTCCTTGTTGCCAAAAATCCAATTTACGCGCGTATAAGCGTAAACATGCGTTTCGTGTGCCATACGCATCCGCATTTTATATATTTTCACAATACATATATTTATAGGCAACATAAGCAACCACACGGCTTAACAGCCCATCAAATCTAGCTTTCGCAAAGTTGCCAGTTTTTCCGTTTTTGTAAAATCCGTGGCAACGGGCAACATGCTGTTTCCGTTGCTGACTGCCATGCTGTTGCCTTAAAAACTGCCTATTCTGCAGCCGCCTCTCCTTCCTCATCCCGGACAAATCCCCTTACCACACCGTAAATCGGAAAACGGATTTTTCCGGGATTCCTCTTCCAGCCGCCGATATTCTGCAGTATGGCGATGATCTCGTTGGTATCCTGCCTTTTTAAGTTGCCGCGCTCCCTGCCGAAGCACTCGCACCAGATTTCCATCGCACACACCCTCTCCCTGCGCCTGACTCCCACAAGACCACTTGAGCCAAACTCCGATCCGTCCAGAAAATTCCTGCGTTCATAAATGCTCATGGTGTCCCACTTCTCCGGGAGCAGGGTTTCCAGATAAGATATTACGATGCCTTCCCTGTCATCCGATTCCATCGCATCCTGCTGTTCCCTAACAGCAATCGTCTCAAGCTCCCTCGGCAGATACAAGGGCTCCTTCCTGCCATAATAGATAAGCGCCTCCGCCCAGATCTGGCAGACCTCATCCTGCGTGATATCCCACGACTGCTTATCCGTGCTTCCCGGCGTTTTTACCGGCCAGAACCTTCTGTTCCCTGTAATGTCACGGAGGTAAGTTTCTGCATTAGTCGTGCCGATGAACACGCACTGCCTCGGATGCGGCGTTGCTCTCCTTCCGAAAGCAGCCCTATAGATATCGTTCTGTCTGGAAAGGAAACCCCGCAGAGTCTCGATGTCCGTCTTTTTCATTCCTGCCAGTTCCCCAATTTCGAGGATCCAGTAGCCCTGCAGCTTCTCCGCCGCCGTCTTGTCCTTTGCATCCGACAGCAGCAGGGAATCGTTGAACCACTCCCCGCACAGCTTTGCAATGAGCGTGGATTTTCCCTTGCCCTGCGGTCCCGACAGCACAAGCATCGTATCAAACTTGATGCCCGGATTCATCACACGGGCTATCGCTGCCACAAGCGTTTTTCGTGTCACGGCACGGACATAGGGAGTATCCGCAGCGCCGAGATATACGGAAAGCAGCGTGTCCACCCTCTCCACGCCGTCCCATTCCGGGAGTGCATCAAGGAAATCGCGGATCGGATGGTAGCTCCTGTCATCCGTAACTTTTGTGACCGCAATGTCGTAGTTCCTTACCGAAAAATTTCCATAATTCAAGTCAATATAAGAAACAAGCTGTGCATCATCTGCATCTCTCCAGAACTTGCTGGGATGCTCCCACGGCAGTTCCCCGGTTATCTCCATGTTGTCCGCCAGCTGGTTGAAGCGGATGCCTTTTAACTTCGGATCGTTGGAAATAATGAGCAGGAGGTTTTTTAAGCTGTTAACCACCTCGCCCCTGCGGTTATATTCCAATTGCGACTGCCAGTCATCCTCTCCGGCAAAATCAAGCCTTGCGGAATTTTCCCTCTCCCTTGCAAGTGTGGCCTTGACCGCATCCTGCCCTGCGGCAAACTCCTGCATCGCCTTAAAGGACGGCAGCTTTGCCGCATCCGTGGTGTCAGCATTCTCGTCCAGTTCCCCAAACTTATGGATTCGGACCACATCAAAAGCATTCATAAGCTTTCCACAGGCTGGATCAGAAGCATGGTGCGAGTATGCAAATACATCGTCATAAACCACCACTCCGGCTGCAGAATCTGCAAGAACATAATCATACCGCCCCTCCATTGCACTCGGCTGGTAAACATTCGGGATAAAGGCATCAATTGCCTGTGTCACGGTATAGGTCCTGTTGAACGCACCGATGATTCCTCTCTTGCCAAGCGGATCCTCCTGCTTCCTGATGCTTTTCCTAACCATTGTCTTCTGACGCTCGGATACCGGCCACGAAGATATGTCTTTCCAGTCATCATAACGCGCAAGAACATCATCCGGGTTTAATATATCGCCATCCATCTCCTCAAATACAAAATCCCCGTCACTTGAAGTGCTTGGCCAGAACATGAGGCGGTTCGGCTCATAGGTTGTGTCATCGAACAGATCCATGCCGATGTCCTCCGCCGCCTTCCTTGCAACTGCCATATATTCATCAGGATTCACTTCCCGTGAAAGCGGAATGATAAGACGGAGCCTCGGCTTATCGGCTGTGTGTTTATGCGTACTGTAGATATATGCCTTGTACGGATTGAGCATCCGAAGCTGCGCCACCGTATCTGTTTCCGCATAATCCATGTCAAGAGTCAGCCCGGAACGGGAAACCACGCTGTCCTTCTTCCTTCTTCCGTCTTTCAGCCGCCCCATAACAAATCCGCCCACATCCTTGATGTCATCCTGCTGCCCCTTCGGCAGTTTCTTGTACTGCTCCTGTGTTTCCGCAGTCCGTATGGTAGTCTTGATGCGGTCACGGAAATCATCCAGTTCCATCTCCTCGCAGTTCCACTGCTTTGCCATGCGTGAATTTCCCACTGATACTGCAATTTTCATCCGTTCCTTCCTCCAATCAATAATTCTATGTTGCGCTTGATGCGCTTAAGCAGAACATCAGCCTTCCTGCATTCCGAAAGGTAAAATTCCTGCATCTGCATATTCTCCGAAACTCCGGCACGCTCCGATTCAGTACGGCTGTCCTCCCTGATTTTCCACTGTATTTCATATTGCTGTGAAAGATAGTCCCACAGGGCATCGAAGTCTTCATCCGATGCCCACTGCCCGACAAATGGAAATATCTTTCTTGCCACATCAATTTTACAGGGGAAGAACTCCGGCACATTCAGTTCCATCCGTCCTCTCGGGTAACTGAGTACAAGCCTCTCCATGTCTGCCCCCTTTCTCCCGGAACTTCTGCTTCTCGGTTTCCATAATCTTATTTATCAGCATCGAACCATCCAAGTCTGTAAGCGTCGCATACCAGTCCGACACAAAAAATCTGCTCTGTCTTGCCACCTCACCCGCTGCCTCCCTGCTTTCTGGATCACGCAGCATTCTTCTGTATGCAATTCTGAAATCCTTTACTGCCTGTATGATGATGGCATTGGTCAGTTTTTCATAGCAATCCGTATCCATTGCAATGCCTCCTAATCTTTTTTATAAAACGGGCTTTCAAATCCGGCCGCCGATAACGGCAGCCCTGCAGCCCATTCCGGGTTTACGGCCATGATGGCGTTTACTTCCTCCACGCTCCTTATGCCCTCCGGTACTTCCAGAACAACCTCGTCATGCACATGGCAGACGATGTCAAATCCCGCCCTCTCCAAGCGGAGCATCGCCTCTGCCAGAATATCCCTAGAAGCTGCCTGAACGACATTCTCCACCAGTTTCGGACCGTAAGTTTCAAGCCTCATCCACTTTTTGCTTTCGCCGATCCCCTCAAAGGTAATGGAATCCCCTCCGAATTTGTTCGTACCCATCCTCGGTTTTGCATAGGCAAGTTTCCTTCCAGATGGAAGCGTAATAAACATCATTCCGCTTTCGCAGCCGATTCCTATCCTGCCGATCCTTGCCGGTCTCTTTTCCCTTACTGCGGCAATGGCAGCATTATGGACCGCCCACCAGAATTCCGTAATATGCGGATTCGCCGTTCGCCATGAATTTACAAGTCCCGGCAGTTCCTCCTCGGAAAGCCCCATCGACAAAGCACCCATCGAAATCAAGGCTCCCGTGCTTCCCCCATAGCCGAGCGCCAGCTCTGCAATCTTGCCCTTCTGCCGTAAATGCCCGTTGACACCGCCCTTTTCCACCGGGATGCCGAACATCTGCGTGGCACTGGCGCAGTAAATATCAGCGCCGCCATTAAAGGCTTCAATCCTCCACTGCTCGCCGGACAGCCAAGCCAGCACCCTCGCCTCGATTGCGGAAAAGTCGGATACAATAAACCGGCAGCCGGGTTTTGCCACAAAAGCCGTCCTGATAAGTTCCGACAGCACATTGGGTGTATTTTCATAAAGAAGCTCTATCTCCTCATATCTTCCTTCCGTGACAAGCGCCCTCGCCAGTTCCAGATCCTCAATGTGGTTCTGGGGAAGGTTATGGATCTGCACCAGCCGTCCTGCCCACCGCCCCGTCCTGTTTGCGCCGTAATGTTTGAGCAGCCCCCGGACACGGTTATCCGAACACACCGCGCGGTCGATGGCTTCATATTTTTTCACCGAGGTTTTTGATGTGGCGAGACGGAGCTTTAGCATCTCCTGCACATTCCCGGTTGTTGCCTTTACCAGTTCCTTCACGTTTTCTTTTGCAAGGGAATCCACTTTCTGGCCGTTCTTTGCAAGCCACGACTTAAGCTGCGGCACGCTGTTAGGGTTTTCAAGCCCCGTCAGTTCATATGCCCGCTCCGATGCCGCCTCTTTGTATAGCAGGTCACAGGTTATGGCGTTGTTCACCAAATTTAAATCCACCATGATTCCACGGTCATTGATCCGCTGGTCGAGGCAGTAAATTTCCTGCTCCCTGTCCGTAATCGGATATTTATAAAGCCTCTTCCGTATCTGTTTCTCCACATCGACATCACGGATGCAGTATGTTTTGAACAGCTCCCATTTCTCCGGCACATCCGCCGGCAGATTTCTTGTCCTGCCGCCATTGGCTTTGGTCGGCTTACATGGGGAACAGAAAAATTTGATCAGTTCCTTTCCCTCTGACATCTTCTGTCTGTCCAGTCCAAGCACCGCTCCAACTCCTTCCAGTGTCAGGGGAAGCGCAAGCATGGAGGACTGCACCGCCGTACACCGCCAGCTCTCCGGCTTCAAATGTATTCCGAGATGCTTGGAAAGACAGATGCGTTCAAAATTTGCATTAAACGCCGTCTTTATGACATCTTCTGAAAGAAGCATCTCCACTATTTCCTGCGGAAGCTCCTCTCCCTGCGCCAGATCCACCATCCCTATCTTCCCGTCATCAATGCAGTATGCAAACAATAATATCTGGAATTCATCCGAATCAACGTAGCGGTATACACCGCAGTTCGGCAGAGAAGCATCACTGTATGTTTCAATATCAATCGCCAGTATCCTTACCATCCGGCATCCCTCCTTCCAAAAACGCCCCGGACGGACCATGCCGCCCGGAGCGCATCAGTTAATGCCTTACGGCATCAGTCGAGAAAACCCTCGCCGTCATTCTCCACGGAATCAAAATCATCTGCCGCATTGGTACGGCTTCCAAGAGAAGGTCCCTGCCTTAACATCTGGATATTGCCAAGTCCCGCGCCAACGCCTCTGTTACCGTTACTGTTGTATCCGAAAAATGTCACGCTGATCCTTCCGTAGCAGCCGCTGTAAACCTCACTCTGGTCAAGAATGGGCTGGACATGCTTATCCACAATCTGCGGAGCCTGTTTGCTGTTGGCATTTAAGAACATGCTGTGGGCATAAGCCTCATCTTCCGGACGGTCGATATCGCCATCCCTCAAAGGCAGTTTCAGGTTCGCAGGAACCTTGCCGCCCCACTTCGGAAGTGACTCCTGCTTTGCCGCTTCCACCGCTTTCTGGATCTTGGCGATAGTCTCCTTGTCATCCTTATCGATGATCGCCGAAATGGAATACTTCGGATCCGACCCGTTGATGCTCTGCGGCTCCCAGCAGTTAAAATAGGAAAATCTGCAGGGAATGACCACCTTTGTGGGATTGTTGTTTACTGTACTCATAATAATTTCCTCCTTCTTCATTCGGCAAAATCCTCTCTTGCCGTGTCATGTTTATATGCTTCTCTTCTATCAGTTTCAGGCACGAGGACTAATTTCCCCTCCGGCTTATAAACCAGTCCGCCTAAAATCTCACTAAATTTCTTTTTGCCCATAAGGCGCTCCATTTCGGTAATCCCGATAAGTGCCATCTTATAAATATCCTCGAACCCGGCTGCCTTTGCAGCCTCCGACACGGCATCCTCATCCGTGTATTTACGGTTTGACTTGCCGCGCACAATCTTAAACCCCGGCCATTCTTTATGGTTCTCCACGGCTTCGTTCTGTGCATAGGCATACACCTCTTCCACCCACTTTTTCAGGGCATCCGCTTTCAGCAGCACATCCGCCATCTCTTCATCCGTGAGAAGTTCCGGCTGTCTGAATTCAAGACGGGCCACCTCAAGGAAGAACTCCGCCCTTGCACGGCACTGGAATCTCGCCTTGCAGAAACGGCACGTTTCCGTTCCCGGATGGAAAGAACCCCGGTGTTCCAGCGCTTCCGCCACTTTCGGCACAAACACATCCCTGCCCCATGCCTTCAGTTCTTCTACGCCGATCTCCCATGTGGAATATGACTGCAGCCTCGGCTGCACGATGGTCAGTTCCACCGTTTCAATCGGATAAAGCATCTCCACTTCACTTAAGATACCCAGTCCGTAAGCCATCAGCTGCGGATTATCCTCTGCATAGACCGGGATTCCCTGCCCCATCTTAAGGTCAAAAATGTGTACCTTTGTATCCGTGACAATGACCATATCCGCCGTCCCGAAACAGTCCCCGACATAAGTGCTCAAGTCTACCCTGTGTTCGACATCAAACATCGGATCCCTGCATACCTTATGGGCTTCCCCGACTGCCTCGCACACGGCCGAGACATACTCGTCCACGGCCTCAAGATTTTCATCCGTGTAATAATCCGAATTGGGCCGTCTGGTGCATATCTTAAGATGCTTCTTTATCAGATGCTCCGCCATCGCATGAAGGGCAGTTCCTTCGGCCGCATATGTGGATTCCTCATCCGGGAATCCCGCTTCTGCATCAAGCGATGCCGTGCAGCCGAGAATCTGCTTCAGCTTCGACGGGGAGGCTTTTGCATGTTTCCCCATCAAAGCACCTCCACTTTGGCAAGCAGCTCTGCCAGTTTCTCCTCCGGCACATCCGTCAGCTTCTCAACGCCGAACGAGCGCAGGACATCCTGACACGCTTCCATCTTGCCGTCCTTGATCTTCTGTCTCATGGCGGCACGTACCGTTGCCACATCAGCCTTCGGTTCTGCCGTCTCTTTCTTTGCTTCCTGCATTGGCGTGTCTGCCACCTTCTTAGCCGTTTTCTCCGGCTTTTCAGGCTTTGTTGCAGGAGCAGACACCGCAGGGGAAACATCTGCAAGCTGTTCATACCCTGCTGCCATCATCTTCAAGCCTTCTGCTATCATTGCGTATCCGCTCATAATTCCTCTACCTCCATTTCAATCCATCCACTTTCCTGCGGAATTCCGCATTCACACGGTCATCAATCTTCAGTGTATCCGGCTTTATTTCACTACAGTCCGTGTCAAACATTCCCACGGGAATACCCAGCTCTTTTGCCTTTTCGATTTCATACTCCATGCCTTCCGTGATGCCTGTTCCGAAAATCCACATCATGTCGCACTGTTTCAACTGGTCAATTCCAAGTTCAATACCCCTGATGCGCTCATCCGGCTTGTCATCTGCTAAAAATTGCGGAAACAGCAGATGTGGCACTACGGGACTGTATCCGCAGCGGGCTGCGAATCTTGCATACTCCCTCGCTTTTACCACATTCGTTTCCACATCGCCACGATAGGCGGAGCAGATAAAAACCATATTTGTTTTTCTTGCCATATCTTTTTCATCCTTTCTGCCGCTATGCTCTATTTGACAACTCGAAAGTTCTAAGGATCTGTTCCATGATCAGCTTGTCCTCTGGCTGCAGTCCTTCTGACAGGCGATGAAGCAGTTCTGCCTGATTCGGCTTTAAGTATTTATGGCTTGCGTACCAACCATCGGCCACATGGTATCCACCGCCATTTCCCTGCGTGGAATCAATCGGTATGTAATTAGGCTCGCCACAGAGAAACTCAATGTCACGCTGCGCTGTGCGCTTGCTGATTTTGAACTCATCCATCAGATTCTGCAGAGTGAAGAATCTTTTGTTTGAGATATATTCAGTTATCTGACTTCGTCTCTCATTAGCTGTCAGCACTCATTACACACCTCCTTTCCTTTCGATGTCGTAATCATAAAATCCAAACTGGTCACCTATTGACCACTTTGAACAAGGTTATTTATTTTTTCTAATCGTAAACTGGATATCATCAATCATAAGAACATCCTCGGTTCTGTATTTTCAAAAACTTTGTAGGCAATTGCGTGAATAAAATGCGTCTTTCCGCACAGATATTCTCCCCTTCCCTTCGATAAAGGTTGGAAAAATTCTTCTTGCGGGTTTTCTCTCCCAAAATGCAGACATATTTATATATCCAGTTTCGATTTTTTTGTAAAACGATCTCTGATAATTTCTATAACTATTTTCAAGTTCTAAAAAAGCTCTGGGAAAAAAGCAAAAAAAGAGCCTGACAAACAGCATTCATCTGCTATCTGTCAGGCGCGTATGTCATTTGCATCGTGCTCTGTACGGATATTAACTTACTTTCCGTATTCCTATCTGCTTTTTACATTGCGGACACTTCTGAAAATAATCAGGATGCCAATCAACTGGCATTTGATCTTCCGCGATCAGCTCCGACTGATTATTTTCATCAGCATCAATCAGTCTTTTGAAACCGCAAAACGGACAACTCAATTTTTTTCTCCTCATTCTGCTATCCCTCCCCATTATTATTTTCCAAAAATCGTGTAACATAATTTTTCACATCATCCCCCGGAATAAACTTTTCCTCATTCAACACTATCGCCATATACAAATTATGCAACCTCATTTTTAACATATCCCCAACCAAATCAGTGGCACAAGCCGGCATGTATTTATCTGTCGTTGGATCATATATTATAAGTTCATACCCACCCCTTTCTTTATCCTCAAAGACCTTACCTGTAATCGGCATTATTTTTGTTCTGCTTCCATCGCTCATGGTACATTCATAAAACGTTCCATTGCAAAATACCTTCTTTCTATGCTGAAATAATTTGGCAGGCAATTCTATGTTAAGCATAGATATAAATTCATCTGTCCTTTCCCACTTTATATTTCCATCCAAAGTCCAAGATATTAATTTCTCAACATATTCCGACATTATTTTATCTGTTTCTGAACAAGTTGCATAACTGTGGAGAAGTAGGCTATCAATAGAAACGCCATAATGAAGCGCAATCTTCATCAACACTTCTGCACCCGGCAGGGTGTCAGGTTTTTGAGATAATCGTGCAAAATAACCTGTACTCACTCCTATTTCTGTCTCAAGCTCTCCAACTTTTTCATGAAACACCTTTCTGATATTATCAACATTTGATAAGAATAATGTGTTCTGATACTCCATTTCTTCCGCCTCCTCTATGTTACTATTGTATCAAATTTTACTTATTTGTCAAATTTTATTTTTTTCTAATATTTTTGTCAACTTATCGGTTGACATCTTGAGGATTTTTTAAGCACCTCTTCCGAGGTGCTTTTCGTTAAAGCGAAAATACCCGTTCCGGATACCCTATGGTAAATATGGCAGGATTATTATGCATGGTTGGTTTAAAGTCATACTCCAGCTGCTTAATCCTGATTCTTGCAGACTCCACCGATACATTGAATACCTCGGCTACATGGTTTGCCAGAAAAATCTCCTCAAGTCCCGGAGCCTCCGCTGTCAGATTCCTTCTTACGGCTTCATCCCCGCATACCACCTTCATTGCTTCCCTCGGCATCAAAATGGCAGCACTGAAATACTTTGCCTGATGCTCAAGCCAGTCATGGTCTGTCGACAGTGTTCTTTTTGTTCCAACTCCGCCCTCTATGTCGGATTTCCTACAGGCTGTTCCCATCCTGTCAATCATATCAAAGAATGTAAGCTGGTTCGGATCCGTGTAGAAATAAGACTGCTGATAAATCCAATGTCCTGCCTCATGTCCCATTGTTGAACGCAGACGGTGTTCATCATCGACAATGGTATTATCTATGATGACAGTTCCACGGCTTGCAGATATGTATTCAGCTCTCTGTCTTTCCGCATCATATATGGGAATCCTGTCCGTATCATTAAACACCATTCTTCCAAGAATAAGTCCGCAGTGTGAGAGATTGTTATATTCAGGCGTGAGTCCCAGATAGAACTCCGCAAATTTCTCAATGTCCACCGCCCTTGGATGTGTAAGAATATCCGCATCAAAATCCTTTATGAAATTCTCTGCATCCTCTTCAATGTCCTTATTGAATAAAATAGGCACTCCATTACTCCGGCATTTAAAATCTGGTCTGTACATAAATTGCGTTCTACCCCTTTCGAGCTTTTAATTCATCAAGAAGTACCTGCCATTCTTTTTCTCCTGCTCCTGTTTCCTTTGATAACCTCAAGGCTTCTACCACATACGAATTATCAACCAGATAGTCTACGCAGTCCTGTGGAACTACAATATCGGATGATGTTCTCGCTTGTGCCGCTATGTCATAAAGTGTATGAGTTTCTGTTTCTGTCAGGATTAAATATGCCGCCAGTCTTTCAAGGCGCTCTTTTGTGAAGGCACTTCTTCTGTCTTTCTCCACCTCACTGTAAAATTGTGGAGAAACCCCTATTGCTTTTGCTGTTTCTCTTAGTGATTTTCCTCTACTTTTTCTTAGTGTTTCAATATGTTTCCCAAAACTTACCTTTTCGTTCTCATTCATTGTTTTCAACCGCACTTTCTCTTAATTTTAATTTTTTCATTTTCACTCATTTACACTTTATTCATTGTTATGTGCGCCATTTATTTATTATATTTTTTATGGTAAGCCTGTCCTATTCTTAGGTTTTTAAAAACAGAACAACAGTCGTCAACCGTCAACTTAACGATTGACACTATTAATATAACAAAGGAGGATTGTACTGTCAACCCCCTTTTTATAAAAAGTTTAATTCCATAATTTCAACAGCAGTTTCATGTATGGTTCTATCTTCAGTATTGATTCTTACTGCATCAGGATATTCCTTTTTCAAATATTTCATCTGCCAGTCTACTTTTGCTTTCTGTTGTATCTGTGCACTTTCATCTCGTATCGGATCATTTTCTATACGGGCTATGATTGTTTCTTTTTTTGCTTCAAGAATAACATGAGTCATAGCTGTTCCCTTTTCTTCAAAATATTGAAACAGCTCTTTTTCACATAACTTATCAACGAGCGACATTGGCACAATAAGTATCTTGCCGCAATCATTCATCTTTTCTTCTAACACTTTCCTAAGTGTTTCCATAAAATACGCATTGTAATAAGGATCAAAGCCACTAAGTGCCTTAAGAAAATCATTTTGCACTAAATCATTCCAATACAGGTCAGACTCCACATATTCTGCATTCTTTTCAGAAAGCAACTCTTCCAGTTCTGCTGCCACATGAGATTTCCCCACGCCGTTGACACCATCAATCCAAATAATCATATCTGCCCCCATTTTAGTGTGCTGCCTTTATTCTTCAAAAAACTCCGTATAGATGTCACGGAATTCAATGCTACATATATGCTTTAATAAAAGCATCTGACAATTGAATGTCTGCTATGTCTGATAAATCCCCAATTTTAATTTTCATCCATTTTTCTTTATTTTGGGTGGCATCCATTACCAGATACCTATATTCTTTTTGAAACGACAAATCGGCCTCTCTTTTCAAAAATGCAAAATTTTCTTTACCTGAAGACAATAATCGCATGGCTTCCATATCATCTTCAATACTTTCACTATAATAGAAAACATCTTTTCCCAAAAATAAACATGCTGTACTCTCAACTTCCCTATCTAATCTCCGTATAAATTCCCATTCGTCTTTAATAATGACAACATGATTTCCAAATTCAGCCATTCTTTTCAATCCCTCTAAATCCAACTCATCACTCATATGATATAAACATAAGACATGACCAATCTCTTCATCAGGCTCAAGTCTAAAATTTATTGGGCTTCCATTCGGAGTAGTATATTTTGGGGTAAAAAACCTTCCCTCCTCAAGGTCTTGTTTTCCGGCAACTATCGCATTCTCTTGATTTCTATATTCTTTTACCGCTTTCAACCATATATTCCCACTTAAAAAGTTATCTGCTCCAACTTCATCAATAAACTTTAAAAATGCCATATCATACCTCTTTCACTTCTTCACTACAATACCAATTCCTCTATTGGCATTTTCTTCCTTGTAAGATAGTATTCATAAACCCTGTGTGCTGGCAGTTGGCGTATTTCTATGTTTTCCAATCCCAATGCTTCCAACATTGCCAGTCTTACTGTGCCTTTAACAATAATATCTTTTTTTTCAGTAGGCATAATAAAACAATTTTTTACTATAGGAATTGACTGTTTTTTAATAAAATTCATATATGCCAACTGATAAAGATATTGTTTTGTCACATCTCCAATTCCCGGATTGCCCCGCAGTGCTTTACCCTTTTCAAGTTGGATATTATAATACTTGGCATCCAAAATTATAAAATAATCTCCCTCCGCACTTTGTCCTGTTGTAATAATATCAGGTATGAGCGTATCCTTGGCAAGTATTGGTTTATCCATATCAGCAGCTTTCCATTCTGGCAAATCGATTATTTCTATCAGTTTCTTTTCCTGCTTAAACTCAACTGCCAAAGGCTTAGATAATCCAAGACCGCCAATAGGTGTTGCCAACTTATTATTAAATACCTCTGCGCATATTTTTTCCCACACAACATGGAAAGCTGTCGTTCCAAACATACTGATTCCTTCGTTTTCCTCCAATACTCTCTTGTCCTGTGAAACATAGGTATACATTGTTTTCAGAAGTATCTGTCTTCTGGTGTTGAACTGTAAACTGAGTTCAGCTTGGATTCTATCCAATATGTATTCCTTGTCGCCAAAATCCTCTAAACTCTCATCAGACAGTTCCACAGAAGCCATCTCGAACAGTTCCTCCAACTCAGAATCATGAAGCTGCTCGGAGCATTCGGTCAAAATGCACTCATGAAGTCTCTTGAAGTAATCCATTTCATCGTCAATAGTTTTTTCGGTATATAGCTCTGTATAATAAGGCCGATTATCCCGAATAATGGTAAATCCCTCATTAATAGTTTTTTCCCAAAGGATTGCCCCTTCTCCATTAACCTCCACTATATCTTCGCTGTTGTTGTACACCCCATACTCATGATAGTCATTGAGTAAATAAAGGATAATTGCAAGCAAATTGAAACTGCGGTTATCCCCATCGCCATTAAACAGATTTACAATCTGCTCCTCGGAATTGCTGTAACGCTCTAAAACCTTCATGACCTGCTTCATCTCTTCTAGCGGATCAACCGCCGAAAGGAGATACTTTGGATATATTTTTATAATCCTGCTGCCATAGGTTATAACGCCAACATAAGTAAAAACATACAGGTACTCATCGTTTCCAGCGGATTCATCTGCTATTTGGATATCCTCATCCACCAAATCAGAAAGCACCAGTTGTTCCATATTATTATTTACGGTTTTCAGGACGCTATAGGCCTTCAAATTCTTTATAAACTGTTCGACTCCCTGCTCGTCATAAGCAAATAGACTCCGAAGCTCATTCTTGGAATACCGCCTCTGCTCCCTGACATAGCTCGAAATGATTTTCATACGGCTTACCCTTCCTGATTGTTATAATAATCAGCTTTGAAATTATCTCCAAATATTCTGATTCCAATTTTATCAAACGCATCACATACAGATGAATATTTTGAATTATCACAGCCTTCAAACAGCTTATACTTGTGTTGTTTTGCAGCATCCTCATACAAATACATGATGACCTTGCTCTTGAAAGTCCGTATGAATCCTTCCGTATCCTCAATCATTCCTTCCTCATCCGTCTTCAGAACTTTCTTTGAAAGGAAAAATGGTCCCATCAGCTTATCTTCGTTTACCTTATACTGCTTCGCCAACTTGTCATTGATTGCCTTACGGAGCGTATTCCATTCGATAGGCTCCGGATCATCACCAAGCCGAATCATTCCCTCTACTTTTTCTTCATTTTCATTGATTCCAAGATATTCAAAACTCCATCTTCTCTTGAATGCCGTATCCATAGGAAAAACCCCTTGGTCCGCACTGTTCATTGATGCCCAAATAAACATATTATCAGGCAGCTTTATTTTGAGCCAGTCTTCTGGGACACCTCCCAATTTTGATGCAAGGTACTTTCTCACATCTTCAGAGGTTTGGATTTCATATTCACTTACTCCATCATCGTCCCGGTCTAACAATTGAAACACATCTCCAAAAACTGCTGCCACCTTAGCTCTGTTAATTTCTTCAATAAGAAGCAAATATGGATTTGCAGGAATAATGGTATCTTTGATCAGTTCCATGATTTTATCACTTACTCTGCCGTTACTGCGGATATTTGGATTGAATTCCTTAAGCGTTTCATAATCCACAATCGGCCAATAATACGATACATAATCAAATCGAACTGCTGCGACGTCTTCGTTCTTTGATACTATTTTTCCAATGGCATATATACCGTTTTTGTAGCCAGGTTTGGTATTTGCCACATAGATAAGTGCCAAATCACCCACCTTGGCTTCTTTTGATGCATGGAATGTCTCCACTTGATTTACTTCCGTTATTTCCTCAAACAAGTCCCACTTCTCATCCTCATTTGTCGGATTCGGATTTGTTGGAAACATATACATGGTATCTGCCTGTTCGATTGTTTCATACAATTTCATAATCTGCTGCGTATTTTTAACGGCATTAACATATACACGCATGAATGGTCCCGGCACAAAATCATATCGGATGTTTCCAGCCGTATCTGTCACGGGCTTATATGATCCGACAAACTGCGAATAAGAATAATCTGTGTGGAAAGTAACACGCTCCATATGGTTTTCTGCACAACCTAAAAGTTCCTCTGACTCCTGTTTCAGTTTATAGCTCTTTCCCGTTCCCGGTGCACCGAACACAATTCTGTTTTTGTCAAAATCACATTCAAAACCTGTATTATAATTAGGCTCAATATATTCTTCTGTTTGCGACTTAATCTCTGACATTTCTTCCTCACCTTCTTCCGGCAAATCATAATAATATTTTTTATACAGATATAGCAAATTTTCATCATCTTTCAGTTCAACACATGATGTCATATGCCCTTCTGCTTTCTTTGGCAGTCTTTCCTCTTCATCAAAGCAGCAGTGCCATGTTACGGACTTATTGTGTGGCATATGGACATTATTCTCATTATATGTATAATTACCCACATCATCGCACAGTGCAAGCAACTCCTCCCCATCCATCATTACAAAAATACTGTCTTGTGTGGTTTTATAAAAGGTCTGCAATTCTCCTGCTTTTCGTGATGCAGTTCCGGCATCGTTGGGATAGTATTCATCCTGCATTTTTTCTGCAAGAGCCTTTTTTACAATATCCCTTCCCGTATAACCATTCGTCTGTACATAATTTTCTAATGAGCCAACTGCCGGCCAACCTATGGCTGCAATATTCTGTTTTCTCCAATCTTCTGCATAATTTCCATCATGATCAGAAGTTCCAAGCCTACAAAACTGCTTAATTCCCCCGAACTTATCATAGAACGCCTCCCCAAAATGCGTAGCCATCAATCCGGCATATTTTGCAACTATGGCTATCTGCCCGCTTCTGCCATAGGTCTTGCTACTTGGATTAATGAGCAGTGCCCGCAATCCATGTTTCTGCCAATCTTCGGAATGCCATGTTGCAAATTTATTTGGGAACATCATATAAAAATATTTATGCACCCAGTTATTAGTAGCAAAATTACCCAAAGCATCCACAAGTTTATCATGGAGTTCTTCATAATCCGAAACATCATCGAGTGTGCTGTCTTCTATTATTTCTACACCTCTTGCCAATTTATCTCGGATAGACTTTCCAACTTGAACGGCCTCATCAAATGAAATAATCTCCTTTTTTGCCGGACTACCTGTAATCCACTCGCCTTCCTTATTCTGATATAATCCAAACTTAAGAGAGGTTCCTCCCGTCACACTGCCAAACTGACTTCTGCAATCCTTCTGAAACTCTAACCAATAACACATACTGTCATTAGTCTGTTCCGCTGTATAGAACATTTCACGCAACAAATCTTCATCAGACAGCTCCATAAGTCTTTCAGGTGCAAACTTTTTTCTAAACTCATCCAATATTGAAACCAATTCATGTTCTGTTTTCTCATAAACAATTCCTGACTCCAAAATATACTCATTCAAAATTCTTGCTGCTCGTTGGTATTCATTTTCTAATTTTCCATCCTCATCCAAGATTTCATTTGAGTCAGCCAAAACCATAGTAGATAGTTCCCTTCTCAGCTTTTCATTATTAACATAGGCATATGTAATCGTTGCAACATATGACTGGCTGGCGTTTACTAAATTTAAAATACCCAATATAGGAGAAACATAAAAATCATTTGTCCTTTCTATTCCCTTACCCCCATACCACCATTTATCATCAGATACAAACCTATATAACAATTCCACATTGTTTTCTACAATCTGCTTGTCATCTATATCTTTTTGCAACATTTCCGTCATTGAATCAATAAAAACATCTTTGAATTTACTTAGTTCATCAGTTTTTAATGATTTGTAAATGTCTTTTTTCTCAAAAGGCCTTCCATTATCTTGAATAAATCTATTTTTGTAGGTATCCAATAATTCTTCCGTAAGATTCCTGTACTTTATTATCTCTTGAACAAACTCCACTGCATATGCTGCTAATACAAACCACTGATTAGGCGCATATATTTTTTGTCCAGCTGAATTTGAAATAATTACTGTAGTTTTCATATATTCCACACTACTTCCTGACGAAGTGGCGTAGTTACTAAATGCTTCCTTAAACCCTGTGCTTAACTGTATATCATCATGCGTAAACTCCTTTTCTATTTTTGAATGTATTATCTCAGCCACACTTCCCAAATCGGTTAATATATATTTTTCATCCATTTATCATACCTCTTTCCTCGGCAATTTTTTTATTTCTATAACAATCCTTTTTGCAACAGCCCGCACAACCGGCACAGCAACAGAGTTACCAAATTGCTTATATGCCTGTGTATCAGAAACTGGAATAATGAATTTCTCTGGAAATCCCTGCAATCTTGCACATTCTCTCGGAGTGAGTTTCCTTGGATTTTTTCCCTTTCCCTGATCAATCAGTATTTCGCTACCATCTTTATAATAACGCGCACTAATTGTATTAGTATACTCTGATTCTTCATTAAACAAAGTGTAACCAAAGCCATTCCCTTTTTCTTGATGCTCTTTTTTTCTACGCTGATGACCTTCCCATAATGCATCACTAATTGTATATTTCTCGTCCACACTTTTTTCCAATATATCTCCGAGTCTAGTTTTCTGATTCATTGGTTTAGGAAATTCAAAGGTATACCCTTCCGGCAAATCAAAATAATTTTTACTCAATCCCACAATGTAAATTCTTTCACGATTCTGCGGAACCCCAAAATCTCCCGCTCGCAGAATTGCGTAATTTACATAATAATTCAATGAATCCAAATGCTCTAAAATTACTCGCAATGTCCTTCCTTTATCATGTCCTTTTAGCTGTTTAACATTTTCCAACAGAAATGCCTTTGGATTTTTTTCTTTTAGAATTCTCTCTATTTCAAAAAACAAAGTGCCTCTGGTGTCAGAAAACCCTTTTTTCAGACCTGCCTGAGAAAACGGCTGACACGGAAATCCTGCAAGTAAAATATCAAAATCCGGAATATCTGAGGCCGAAATTTTTGTAATGTCTCCTTGTGGCTCATCCCCAAAATTTACCCGATATGTTTTCTGAGCAAATTTATCCCATTCAGAGGTAAATACACAAGTACCTCCAAGCTCCTGAAAAGGAATTCGGATTCCACCGATACCCGCAAACAAATCAATATATTTAAATTTAGCCTTTTTATGTTGTTCTTCATATGGCACAACATTAGCAAACTGCATAATACTCTTATACTCCAATACAGATGGTGTAGATTCCCCATTCTCCCACCGTCTCAAAGTTCTCTCACCATTTCTCCCCATTCCAAGTGCATCTGCAAAATCCTTTTGAGTAAGACCCAAACTTTTTCTTTTTTCCTTAACTGCTTCATAAATATCCATATCCGGCTTCTCTCCTCTTGATAGTAGGTCAATCTGTCCTCATTTTATCACATTTTGTCAATAAAGTGAAGTTGTTTTTCATTTATTTTTTATCTGTATACTAAATCTTTGGACTATGATATAATATTTCTATTCCAACAAGGAGGGGTTAGATATGCCATTCATCAATGATTATATAGATGTGCAAAACAAAGCAAAAACCGATATTACCCAATCTCAACTAATTTTTGAAGAAACACTCAGACGAAGCGGTTTAACAAATGCCACTCCCCAAATTCAATACTCCAATATATATCAAATTTTATCTGCTAGGGATTCTGTCCATGCAGATATAATAAATGCAGGACTTACTGAAGATGTTAAAGTGACCGGAGCTGTCACTGAATTAATCTGCAAAATTGCTCTCGATGCTGCAGCCCCAAATCGTTATGATAAACTCCCAAAAACTTGGGATTGGATCGGAGATTATGCAATAATGGGATCTCCGTTTAATCTTTTTATTTCTGTAAAAAGCTACAAAGCTAAAGAGCGTCTTATTGTTAGCGGTACCGGCCAAAATGCTGCTCCTGTTATTGGTTTTGGATTATTTGATGACCCTAAAGAATGGTCTCCTGATCGTGTAAAGCAATATAAACAGAGAGGTTTCATTGCGATTTATATGCCACAAACACTTTACAACACACTAGATGCAATGATTCCTACAACTGCAGGACTTCCTCCAAGATTAGTCCGGCGATATTCTCCTGCGAACGGCTATCCTGCGACCAACATCAAAAATGTATATGATAAACCATTACTCAGAAAACTTGAAGATTTTTGTATTGATATTGCAAATGTTTGCCTTCCCAATTCTTATACGCTAGATTTGTCCCGTTACTAAAATTATCCTTCCACCAAAAAAGATTGGCAGCAGCCAATCTTTTTATATATCATAATTCTCTGTAATGATATCGAAGACAGTTTCATCAAGAACTTTAACGCATTCATCAACATTTTTCTTTATATCATTTCCCCAAAAGCGAATAACCGTCCATCCCAAGAATAACAACTGCTTATTTACTTCATCGTCGCGTTCCCTATTTCGATTTATCTTCTTAATCCAAAAATCTGAGTTACTGCCTTTTTCTATTCGTGGTTTAAGAACTTCCCAATTTTTACCATGAAAAAACTCACTATCACAAAAAATTGCAATCTTATATTTTGTTAATACAATATCCGGCTTACCAGGAAGCATTTTATAATTTTTTCTATATCTGTATCCATTTTTCCACAATGCTTTTCGTAAACATATTTCAATCGAAGTATTTTCTGATTTTATGTTAGCCATATTTTTATGCCGCTGTTCTTTGGTTAAGTTATCCATTTTTCACCCCGCCTTAATCATACACCATTCCAAATACTCGCAACTTTTTTAATGCAAGTTATTATACCATTTGATAAATAGTCCTCTGTGATTATACTTATCAAACCATTCTTTGGTCAAAAGAACTTTGTATTTTCCATATTCTAACACCACTTTTTTTGGCGTATAATACCTCTGCATTCCATTTAAATAATGCGGGCGTTCCTCCTCTTCATTGTAAATTTTAAAGAAAGCAACACCTGAGTTCTGTAAATTAAATAAATCTTTACTATTACATAGTATCGGATCAAGTAAAACTGCCATATCTTCATCCGAAAATATGTATCCGGCATCTTGCAGATTTTTCATCGACTGCAAGATGAAATCTCCCACTCCCTCAATCCCTTCAGGCAAAGGCGGGATAATTACTTTTGTTGCTGACTTACTACTGTAATTATTTGTTTGTATATTACTTTGAATATCCGCATTCTCAAAAACTTTATATCCTAATGCTCCTAATATCAGTTCTGCTTGATCTATAAACTCCTCCAATTCACTTTCCTTTTCTTCTGTAACAGTACCCATAGTGGGCTCATTACTATTTTTTACTTCAAATCGTCCAGCTTCCACCGCTTTATTATAAAAGCGATTTTCAAGATATGAAATGTCAGTTCGTCCTAATGAATTGTCCTTTGTTGTAAATATAACCACTTCATCCCAACAGTCTTTATATTTATCTACCTCATGATCAAGAATTCTTTGCTGAATCCCTTTTCCACTTTTACGCACTTCTGCTTGTCCAACATAAACCATTCTATTACCAAACAAAAAATAAACTCCACTCTGCTTAAACGCATCCAAATCTTTACATTCAGCCAAAAGGCTGCGTGGTATTTTATAGGCAATTCCATTCCAATTTGATATTTGAGCCTTTATTTTTCCATTAGCTTCTCCATCAATTAGGTATACATTAATACTTTTTCCTCTAGCCACTAAATCACTTCCTTTGTATGCATTCTATATGTAATTTTAGCAGCATAGACTTACTCGGTCAAGCAAACTTTATTTTTTATGTAAATCTATTGCAAATCTACTTTCTTCCATTCATCTGAAACCTGTCATGTTCCATAATATGTTGCAAGGCGGTTTGCAGATTAGGCTCGTCCCTATGAGCATGAAACTCATCTGACTGCTTATGTTTATGATACACTTTGTAATGCTGGAAATGAAGATATTCCTCAACAATCAAATGCCAATAGTGTCTTGTATTATTGGATTGAATACTAATAGCAAATCCGCCGGCTTGCAATATTGTGAAGTATTTTTTGTTTATCAATTTTAGTTCTTTATTTGTTATCATGCATTACCTTCTCCATATTTTATCCCTTTTGCTGAACAGTATATCTTTTGCTAAATTTTATTTACTTTTGCAAAATTGTAGATACTTTTGCAAGATTGTACTCCAAACCTCTATCCCCCTCTTTTCCAACTAGGACAATGTGAAGATATTTGCCCCAAAAAGTCCTCAAAAATAATGTAACTTTCAGCAATATGTAACCGCACAAACGCCCAATTTACGGGCTTTTTTTAAGGGTAGGGGGATACCAAAGATAACATCTTGACACCACTAATCGCCAGAATATGAATGATGCCGTTTTGCTGGTACAGTTCTTTTATCTGCGCATCAAGCGTCCCCTTTTCTCCCAAAAGCATCGCCTTCATGACGGAAGCATCCTGCTCGTCATAACAGTTATCCAGCAAAAGCGCCAGATACTCCTTAAGCCGGTACATACTTTCCCGAAAGCCATGATACGCCGTACTCTCTCTGATACAGCGGCTCTTCATGATTTTTCCCTGCTGTCCCATTATCCGATAATAATCCGCCGCATCAAATTCTCCCGGATTTGTAGCATGTGCAAAACTCCGATACTCTCCCTGTATCATCACAAGACTCCCTGTCAGCAGAAGTTCACCGTCCTCCGCCTCCGTATCATCCATATAACAAAGAACGCCTTCTATCCCCGCAGCATCCTCTTTTTGCAGTCTCTCTCTGTTTTCTTTCCAAAAATGATGTAACCTGTATCTTGGAATCTTCTCAGAATCTGATAAGAATTGTTCCAGAATTGTGATTTGACTTTCTTTGATAACCACCGCCTCGGTCAATGAAATGACCTGCAGCTCCTTTCCCTGTGACAAACGATGTTCTTTCCGGTCCACATAGCCCGCCACCGTGACCTGCTCCCTGTCCAATATCTCATAGGCGGGCGCGCCCCGCACCGAAAAAAACATGGCAGCCGTCAGCGCCGCTGCATACACCGCCCCTGCCAGACACAAAGGTCTTCTTAACCGTATCATTTCTATACTCTTTCCCCCTTATTTTTCTTCCGGCGCCACAAGCAAATCCAGATTTCTCTCAAAAACGCTGCTCAAATTAATCTTTTCCCTATAGGAAACATTCTTTTCCCCGTTAACCGTAATCTGAACCTTATTCACATTGGATAACTCTACCAGTGAATTGGTGATGGCATAGACCGTCACCTCCGCACTTGTGTTGTAGGGCTGATTTAAAAAATCCTCGCTCAAGTTTACATAACATGTTCCATCCTTGGTCGTGACACTGACAATTTTCGTCGAAGGATCCATAATCGGATACGCCCCCTCCGTCGCCGGACCCTCTATCAGCTTCTCCACCACCAGTTTTTCCATGGAAATATTACTGCTGTACACCACATTCCTGCGGTTTTCTTCCACCAGTCCCACGCCGTCCCCGCTTGCAAAATACAATCTGAGGTTCACTTTCTCATAGGCGTTAATCTCATTCCCCGCATTGTCAATAAACGTATCCTTCGACATCGTACCGATGGCATTCCCTGCACTGTCCGCAAGTAATTCCCCCTGCACAGTAAACGTCACATAACTAATCTCCGGAATCTGCGTCAAGGTCCGGACAATCGCCGCCCTCACAAGCACTTCTTTGGTAATGTCCATCTCTTTATACTGCCCATCAAAATTCAACGTCAGCTGACCATTGTCCAGTGTATATCCCAGCAGACTAAAACCGTTTGACAACGGCGCCTCATATTCTAATTTATCCGGAATTTTGGCAAGCTGCGCAAACAATTCACCAAGTAAAAGCCCCGCATCTTCAGTCTTACTGACATACTCTCTCGTGAGCGTCTTGGTTTCCTCATTGTTTACATAATATATATTATATACCTGACCATCCTGCACCGGCTCCTTCCTGCCACAAGAGGAACAGCACAAGACAGCTGCCAAAAAGCACAGCCATAATGTGTATTTTATTACTTTTTCCATTCTACTCCTTTCTTTAAACGGCGATATAGGTCAGTGGAATACGCACCGTGAACGTGGTGCCTTCTCCCTCGATACTTTCCACTCTGATAGAACCTCTGTGCATAATAATCGCGCTTCTTGTAATCGCAAGTCCAAGCCCCGTCCCGCCTATCTCTCTGGAACGGGACTTGTCCACGCGGTAAAATCTCTCATAAATATGGTCTAAAGATTCTTTCGGAATACCAAGCCCCGAATCTGCCACTATCACGGTAAAAAACTGGTGGTCGGCGTCCAGCGTTACCTTCACCCAGCCGTGTTCCTTATTGTACTTGATTGCATTCTCCACCAGATTCGAGAAAATCATCGTCATCTTGACTTCGTCCACCGCTGCCATGACCGGACGTATGCTTTCATAGACAAGCTCCACATCCCTCTTCTGCGCGATCGGACGCAGCCTTCTCATAATCAGCTCAACCAGTACATTCATATCGACTTCCGTAATCGACAAATCTGCCGCCGTTCTGTCCATTTTGACCAGCGAAAGCAAATCCGTTATAATCTTATCTTCCCGTTCCACCTCTTTGGTGATATCTTCCATAAACTCCTGATATACCTCGATCGGCACATCTTTCTGGCTAATCAGCGAATCCGCCAGTACTTTCATGGATGTAATCGGCGTCTTCAGCTCGTGGGAAACATTCGATACAAATTCCTGTCTGGAATCGTCCAACATCTTCATTCTGCCGAGTACTCTGTTGAACGCATCCCCGATATGCTCCGTCTCCAGACAGTCCGTGACAGAAATCGGCGTATCGGTATATCCTTCCTGCGCTTCGTTAAGCGCTTCCGTAATCTTCTCAAAGGGTCTGATCAGAACCTTCGCCGCCAGAACGGATACGATAAAAATAGCAATGATTACTATCACTTCCACAATCAGCGCTTTCCGGCTCAGAATGTCCATCGTTATCATGATACTGTCCGTGGAAGCGCTTACCAGCATAACACCGCGCACCTGTTCTTTATTCTCTGCATCCGGTCCTTCTCCCACATTAATTGTTTCCGTAATGGGAATGGTCATCTCAATGTATCTGTTGCCTTTATCGTACTTGCTTTCACTCTCACCCTTGATACAGCGAATGACTTCCTCCGAAATAATCGTCTTGTTCTCGCTGATTCCATAAGTGTCCTTGACAATGCGCAAATCATTATTGATAATCATAACCCGACCGTCATAGAGACTGGATAACTGATTAATTTCCGCATTGATTACCTCGGATGAGGTATCCTGCAAATAATGGTAAGTAATCAGGTGATTTGCCAGAATCCTAAGCTGCGTGGTGACGTCAGATGTCCTGACGTCAACGGCACGCTGCTCATAGTTCTGCAAGATTGCATATCGCATACTGATACAAGGAATCAGTCCTACAATAAACAAAATCAGAAAAATTCTCGTTTTCAGACTTTTTAGAAATTTTAATTTATGAACGTTTAACTTAAGCAAAGTAATATCCCACACCCCATTTAGTCCGCACATATGCAGGCTCGCTGGGGATATTCTCAATCTTCTCTCTCAGCCTTCTGATATGTACATCCACCGTCCTGACATCTCCCGGATAATCATTGCCCCACACAAGATTTAACAGCTTCTCCCTGCTGTATACCTTGCCCGGGTTTTTCATGAGCAGCTCCAGTACTTCAAATTCCTTGGCTGTCAGATTAATCTCTTTCCTTTCAATATAGACCCTTCTTCCGTCACAATCCACCCGCAGGCTGCCTTTCTCCAGCATCTTTGGCGATTCCTTGTCCTCGCCTTTGCGGTTGGTCCTGCGCATAATCGCTTTGATTCGCGCCTTTACTTCCAAAATATTAAAAGGCTTCGTGATATAATCGTCCGCACCATAATCTAACCCCAGTATCTTATCCATATCATCGCCTTTTGCCGTCAACATCACAATCGGCACATTGGAAAATTCACGAATCTGCTGGCACACTTCAAATCCGGTCATTTTGGGAAGCATCACGTCAAGCAGAATCATATCATACCGGTTCTGCTGCGCAAATTGCAGCGCTTCTTCACCATCGTAGGCACAGTCCACTTCCATGCCGTCCTGCTCCAGACTAAACCGTATTCCTTTCACTATCAATTTTTCATCATCAACTACCAAAACCCTCTGTCCCATTCCTTCAGTCCGCCTTAATACACTTTAATCTTGTCTTTTATCTTATTGTACGTCCCTTCCTTGATACCGCTTACATTCATGATATCCTCTAATTTCCTAAAGCCGCCGTTCTCCTGCCTGTATGCCACGATTGCCGCCGCTCTCGTACTTCCGATACCGGGAATGCTGCACAACTCATCTTCCGACGCCGTGTTGATATTAACCCGCCCGTCCGCCGTTTCACCATATGTACCGCCGGCTCCCGCAGTATCCGATACTGCATCCTGCACACCCTCCGTCTGTCCGGTCACGACATCGTCTGCCGTCCCCTGTCCTTCCTGCGCCTGCTCAACAATACCGATATCTGCTTCCGCCTTCGTCTCCAATGCTTCTTCTACCTGCTCCGTTGTCGGGATGACCAGCTTCGTGCCATCCGCCAGCCGTTGCGCTTGGTTTACATAACTCGAATCCGCATCCTCTGTAAATCCACCGGCTTTCTCCACTGCTTCGTAGACTCTGCTGCCTTCCTGCAACTCATAGACTCCGGGCTTTTCCACCGCACCACATACATGCACGAATATCTTCTGCGGCTCCTGCTCTGCTACAATCCGCTGCTCCGCATCCTGTGCGCCATCTGCAGTGACATCCTGATAAACTGGAGCCGTCCCTGTCTGTGCCGGCAAAACTGCCTCTATCTGCGTGTCGGCTTCTCCTGCCGTTTTCTCTGCGACCTGCCGTTCTTCTTCCTGCAGCGTCGCATCGCTTTCCAGCACAAGCTGCTCCCTGCGGGTACAGCCGGAGGAAATCACGCACAAAAATAACGTAAATAAAACCCCTGCAGGATAGACAATACAACGTAACCCCACCCTGCCGTTTCTTTGAATGACTGTCTGATATGTTCTTTTTTTTCTTTGCATAGTATCCTTTCCAAACCCTGTCGGATTCCCAAGGAAGCTCCCGCTATGCATTGTATTTTCATTGTAAAATAAATTACCTGCTATGTCCACTTAAAAATTATAATTCCGGCGATTGCAATTCCCATACCGACAAACTTACGCACTTCAAGTGGCTGTTTTTCCACGCCAAACAGTCCCAACAGCTCAATCAGATACGCGACGATTAACTGTGAAATGACTATGATCATGACCGCCCTTGCAGGTCCTAACATCTCCATGCCCTTAATAACCGTATAAGTGATAAAAGCGCCAATGGCGCCGCCCAAAAGCATGTACTTCGGCTCCACCTTCCACAGCGTTGTAAAAGAAGACCGGTCCGTGACAAGCCATGCCGCCAGACAGACAAGCAGCGCCGTAAACTGTACGAATGCATTGGCGACCCAAATTCCCGACGTCTTCGTCACCTGTGTGTTAAATACGCCTTGAATGCTCATCAAAGCCCCTGACAATAATGCAATCAAAAATCCGAACATGCTGTATTCCTCCTAATGATTTCCTATACATTAAAAACAAGACTGTTTCCAGCCTTGTCTTAGCATGTCCTCTATTTCCTTCAAATATGCACTGCACATATGATTTTGTCTGTTTTTATCTGTCCGGCAAACGAACCGTATCCTACTCTTCCTTCTCCTCTGCGTCTGACGGTTCTCCCTCACCCTCCGTAGACTCCTCATCCTCGTACTCTTCTACGACTTCTTCCGGAACATCAATATACGTCTCCTCATATTCGCCGCCTACCACCTGAGACATAATCTTTTCGGATAATGCTTTCAAGTCGCCGTTGGCATCCTCGCCTCCCCAGATCTTTGCAAAGGCAATCTCCAATTCCACCCAGAAATTGCTCGTCTCAATCATCTTTGGCATCGGAATGGAGCAGCTATATTCCTGCAAAAATGCCGCTTTGTTGGGATCTGTATAAGTGTCCCCGCTATCGCAGAGCGGAAGCTTTCCTGTCCTTGCAAAAAGACCGTCGGCGGAATGCTCCGTCAGATACACTGCAAAATCGTTTGCCATCTCCTTTTTTAAGGAATAACCGTTTACGACTACGCACTGTGTCACCGACAGCGAAGCGGAGCTTAACTCGTCACTCACATCCGGCATCGTGGAGATACCGTATTCATAAACAAAATCGCCTGCAGACTTTGCCGATTCTATCTTGGTGAGCGCATCCGTCGTCGCCACCGTGTATACAATCTTTCCGTCAATAAAATCCTGTAAAACAGCGTCATAGCTGATTTCCTTCGTATCAATGGAAAAGAACTGGTTCAAATTCTGATAGACACGCATACATTTGATGGCGTCTTCATTATAAATACGGATGGAATCCGCGTCATCTCCGTACTTTCCGCCCACGTCAATGGAATCTCCCACAAAAAAATAATTATAGAAGATATCGGATACATCCCATTTAAAAACTTCCACCTGATCCGGAGCATCGTATACATCCGCAAAGGCAAGAATGTCATCTATGGTCTTCGGAAGCGCCTCCTCCACCTTCGCCTGCACCGCTTCTTCCGTGATGGTGCCTCCCGCCGACTCACCGGAAGCTTCTAAACCGTCACCTGCATCCGCGGACTCCTGTGTCTCTGCAGGCGCTTCCCCGCTCTCAAGCGCATCCTGCGCCTCCTGCGCCTCCTGTACATCCTGTTCCGCTTCTATCTGTGCCTTTGCCCAGTCTTGCAGATACGTTTCATTATACAAAAAACAGCTTGTCTCAAAATAAAACGGATAGGCAATCTGTTTCCCATGATAGGTCACTGCATTCACCGCTGTCTCCGGAAAAAAGCTTTCGAGCGAAAGTACGCCTTCCGGAACCTTTATCGTTGACGCAAGTCCTGCAAGATAAGCCTTTTCCAAAGAGTCATTGCTGGCAATATAAAGATCCGGTAATTCTTCGTCATGTAAAGAAGCCTGATTGATCGTTTCCAGATATTCCCGCCCGGATGTATAAACGGGTACTACCCGCACATCATCCTGATACTCACTGTAGGAAACTGCCACACTGCTTAAGTAGTCCGTCAGCGCCTCGTCCGTATACCATAAATATAACGTCTCTCTATGCCCAAAAAGAGAGTCGTCTTCTATTTCCTCTTCTTCGTCCTGCGGCACCGTAATGCCCAGCCTGCCGACTCCGTAGATGCCGCCCGCACAAAGTGCAATCAACAGAATCGTAGTCAATCTTTTCTTCAGAGTCACTTTAATCTCCTTTTTATTTTCCGCCTATTCCCCAGTCTATTTACCCTCGCACACTTCTTTTATACTTTCTTTCAGAATCGCTGTCATATCATCTACATTTTCTCTGGTAATCACGAGGGCTGGCACAAACCGGATGATGTTCGTTCCGGCATTGATGAGCACAAGCCCCTTATCCATTGCCTTTACGATAATATCCCCCACCGGTCTGTCAAAAACAAGTCCCTGCATCATACCGATACCCCGCCTTGTCTCCACACAGTCAAACTCTGCAGCCAGTTCATCAAGACGCTGTCCTAAATAATCGCCCACATCACGCACATTGTCAAGTACATTCATCTTTTCAAACAATTCTATGACCTTACAGACAGCCGCACACGCCAGCGGATTGCCGCCGTAAGTGGTTCCGTGGTCGCCCGCAACAAGAGAATGCGCACCCACCTTTTCCGTCATGGCAAACGCCCCCACAGGCACGCCGCAGCCAAGCGCCTTCGCCATCGTCATCACGTCGGGTCTGATACCGTAACGCTGCCATGCGAACATCTCTCCGGTGCGCCCCATGCCGCACTGAATCTCATCCAGAATCATCAGTATATCTCTCTCGTCGCAAAGCCGGCGCACTTTCTGCATAAATTCTTCCGTCGCCGGATAGATACCGCCCTCACCCTGTACTGTCTCAAAAATAATCGCACAGGTCTTATCCGTCACCTGCGAAAACACACTGTCGAAATCATTCAAATCTGCAAATCTGATATTACCTATCATCGGCTCAAAAGCCTCTCGGTAATGCGGATTTCCGGTTATCGACAATGCCCCCATCGTCCTGCCGTGGAAAGAATGATTCATGGCGATGATTTCATGGTCTGTTCTGCCGTCTTTTAAGTATGCATATTTTCTTGCTGTCTTAATCGCACCTTCTATCGCCTCCGCACCACTGTTGGTGAAAAATACCCGGTCCATACCGGAAATCTGCTTGATTTTCTTCGCCGCTTCAATCGCAGGCATATTGTAATAATAATTAGACGTATGGATAATCTTATCAATCTGCTCTTTTAAGGCATCATTGTACTCCTCATTATGATAACCAAGGGCAAACACGGCGATACCGGACACAAAATCCAGATACCGCTTACCGTCCGTATCATAAAGGTACACGCCGTCCCCCTTCTCGAATACAACCTGATAACGGTTGTAGGTGTGAAGAAGCGCCTGTTCCGCCTCATTTATATAATTCTGCATTGCTGTACTCATCGTTTTCGTCTCTCCTATTATCCTGTTTTTGCACAGTGCATACGCTATCTGTTCAGGCATTGCTCCGAATCTTTGTCCGCAATGATTGCCGTACCGATACCTTGATCCGTAAATATCTCCAGCAGCAGGCAGTGCGCAATCCTTCCGTCCAGAATATGCACTCTGTTGACGCCTTCCTTAATGGCATCCGTACAGTTGCCAAGCTTAGGAAGCATCCCGCCGCCGATACATCCGCTTTCTATCAATTCGTCCGCCTGCGAAGCTGTCAGTCTGGAAATAAAGCTGGACTTATCATTGATATCGCGATACAGTCCTTCAATGTCTGTCAAAAAGACTAACTTGTCTGCACTCACCGCCTTGGCGATTGCACATGCCGCATCGTCCGCATTGATATTGTAAGTCATAAACTGCTCGTCTAATCCGATGGGTGCAACAATCGGAAGAAAATCCTTTTCCAATAAATCATACAAAACCTTAGGGTCTACACCACAGATTTCTCCCACATAACCGATATCTTCGCCGCCCGGATATCTCTTCGTGCACTGCAAAAGCCCCGCATCCTTGCCGCTGATGCCGACTGCCTTGACGCCTAACTCCTCTACCATCCGCACAAGATTCTTGTTGACTTTATTGAGGACCATCTCCGCAATCTCCATCGTCTCCTCGTCCGTTACACGCAGTCCGTTGACGAACTTCGCTTCCTTGCCCACCTTACCGACCCAGCGGCTGATTTCCTTTCCGCCGCCGTGCACGATAATTGGCTTAAAACCTACGAGCTTTAACAGTGTAACGTCTTTGATGACATTTCTCTGCAATTCTTCATTGCTCATGGCGCTGCCGCCATACTTTACAACGATAATTTTACGGTTAAACTTCTGGATATAGGGGAGCGCCTCGATAAGAACCTCCGCCTTTTCCAGAATCTTATTCATTTCTTTCTGTTCCATGACTGCCTGTATCCTCTTTTCTGTTCCTTTCCTTATATATGACTGTATGCCCTGCCGTCCTACCGCGCCCTCAGATGTCAGCTATGCCCTGTGGCTATTCCGCTTCTTCATTTGGTTGTTATTCTCTGCTGCAATGTTATGCATTCATGTTATGTAAACTCCTAACTTCTGTAGTCCGCATTGATTTTTACATAATCATAGCTTAAATCACAGCCCCACGCCGTCGCTTCAGCGTCTCCCATATGCATATCCACAAGCACCCTGACTTCCGGAGACGCCAGAATCTGTGACGCTTCTTCTTCACTGTAATCCGCCGCCACGCCGCCTTTGTAGATTAAAATGCTCTTATCCTTATTTTCAAAATAGAGTTCCACCTTATCCGGGTCAAAATTCACGCCGGAGTATCCCAGCGCACACAAAAATCTTCCGAAATTGGCGTCATGTCCATAGATTGCCGCTTTACAAAGACTGGAACCGATGACCGAACGCGCAAGCGTTCTCGCCGCCTGTTTCGACTCCGCATGAACCACCTTCGTCTCAAATAATGCGGTCGCACCTTCGCCGTCCCCTGCCATCATCTTCGCAAGCGTGACATTAATATAATGCAGCGCTTCCTTAAATTTATCATAATCACTGTTTTTCGTCGTGACTTCCGGATTGCCCGCCATACCGTTGGACAATACGACAAGCGTGTCATTTGTAGAAGTATCCCCATCCACAGAAATCATATTGAAGGTATCGACCACATCCTCACTTAGCGCCTCCTGCAGAAGCTCCTTGGAAATGGCGATATCCGTCGTCACAAATCCAAGCATCGTACACATATTCGGATGAATCATGCCGGAACCCTTACACATGCCGCCTATGGTAACCGTCCTGCCGCCTATCTCAATTTGAACCGCCGCCTGCTTGGATATCGTATCGGTGGTCATGATTGCTTCCGCTGCAAGCGTTCCCGCCTCTGTCGTATCGCTCTTTGTTTCAACAAGCTTTTCTACTCCTGCAAGAATCCTGTCTATAGGAAGCTGGCTGCCAATGACACCGGTTGACGCCACCAGAACTGCGTCCGCAGCAATCCCCAAAAGCTTTGCGGTCTGCTCCGCCGTCTGTTTACAGCACTCATAGCCCTGTTTTCCCGTCGCCGCATTGGCAATTCCCGAATTGGCAACCACTGCCTGTACATACGGCGAATGCGCCACAATTTCTCTATCCCATCTGACCGGCGCCGCCTTCACCACATTGCTCGTAAAAACTCCGGCTGCCTTACAAGGCGCCTTGCTGTATACCAACGCCATATCTTTTCTATTCTGATATTTGATTGCCGCCTCAATGCCTGCCGCCTCGAAGCCCTGAGCGGCAGTAACGCCTCCTTCTATTACTTTCATACCCATCCTCCATATCAAAACCGCCTGCCAGACATAATCTATTTCTCCTGTTCTTCATCCGCAGAGCAGTTTTATCCGTATTCAGTACATAACTCAGAAATTCTAAGTCAATGTCGGATACTGACTTAAAATTTCCACATATACTTTCCTATTTTAATACATTTGTTTCTCATTGAAAAGTCATATTTTGCAGATTTATCCACTTTCGGTATCAGTCTACCTTCGGATTAGTTTACTCTGCGCCATCCTCAAGGTTGATATCCGGAATATCAACGTTAATCTCCGTCTCAGCCGCCATCTCCATAGGATCCGGATTTTCTCCCTTTTCCTCCTCGTCTTCCCAGAGCGAGTCATAATCCTTATGCTTCTTATCCATGTTCATCGCCGCCATGTTCTTTGCAGCCATGTAAAGCTCCATGTTAAAATCCATCAATTTCTTTTCATCCTGTGCCGGAACCCTGTCTCCGTTCCCGATACGCCTTGCAATCTCCAGACATTTCGCCATCTCCTCGCCGTAGTCCTTCATTGACTCACCCTGCTGCTTTGCCACCTCAGCGTTTGCGATGCCGACCTCCATTTCGATAACTTCATCCCTAAGCTTGATGCGCTCCTCAATCTGCTCCTTTACACTGTCAATTTTTTCCTGCAGCTGTTGTGCACGTTTCCGGTATTCCTCAGACAGTTCAATCATCACGCCGCCACTGCTTCCGTCACCGCCCAAAGACATATTACCCGCAGCGCCAAACGCCTGCGCCTCATGCTCTTCTTTCTGCTTAAGCAGTTCCCTCTGCCGCTTTCTCAAAATATCCAGCTGCTGTGTGTACGCAGCTCTTGCCTCTTTAATTTTCATGCCGTCACTTCCTTGCTTCTTCGTTGTTTGTTCTATAAATATATATCGGCAGAATGTTTCCGAATTTTTATTCTGATTGGAACATCATTCACGGATAAAAGCCGTAATATTCTCCGTATTTAAGGTAAAATCATAATAATTCAAATCCTCTCTCTTCGTCCACCCAATCTGCCGCCAGAATGCATTGCCGACATCGTTCGCCGTAAAAGCAATCAGCGATACTTTGTTGATTTTTTCTTTCTTCAACGCTTCCATGCAGTAGACGACCATCTCCTTGCCGATTCCCTTCAAACGATACTCTTTTGCCACGCAGACATGGTACAGACAGCCTCGTCTGCCGTCATGTCCGCACAGAATCGCCCCCACAATCCTGTCATCCTCCACTGCCACCACACTGGTGCCCGGATTCCGTTCTAAAAAACGTACAACTCCCTCTCTGGAATCATCTATGCTCCTGATTGCGAAACCTTTGATTGTCAGCCAAAGCGCCTTAACCCCTTCGTAATCCCCGATTGTCATTGCCCTTATCATGCTCTGTTCTCCCATTCATTCCGTTGCCACATGGCTAGTACCCCAAAACTCCCTCTAAAGACTCATCATTCTCAATCCACTGTCTGACAGGAATTGCCCGATACTCATCCTCCGAATCCCTGACATAAACCGTCTCAATCCCGGCATTAATAATCAGCCTCTTACACATGCTGCAGCTGCAGGAATTTTTCACATATTCTCCCGTGCCGGCTTCCACGCCTACCAGATACAGGGAACTTCCAAGCATCTTATCTCTTGATGCACTGATGATTGCATTTGCCTCTGCATGGACGCTCCTGCACAACTCGTACCGCTCGCCTCTTGGAATCTCCATTTTGATACGGATGCATTCCCCGATATCCGTACAGTTATTTCTCCCTCTGGGCGCCCCCACATAACCAGTGGAGATGACCTCGTCATTCTTCACAATTACCGCCCCGTAATGCCGTCTTAAACAGGTAGACCGCTGCGCCACCATCTTGGCTAAATCCAAGTAATAGTTGACTTTATCCCTTCTTTCCATCTTGTCCCTCCCTATCTGATTTTGCATATACATAAATGTCATCCTTAAAATGTTGTCATAGCGCTTTCCTTAAATCCTCCACGTATAATTCCTGCTGTTTTTTCAAATATAATTTTACAAAAGGCTTCATGATATTTTTCTTTGCTGTTACTTCTTCGGTGAAATCAACTTCCGTGCTTCCGCCCTTTTCCATAAAAACACCTGTCCAATGACCTTTCATATTACGATTTTCCATATCAAATTCCCAACGCTTATAGGGTTCTGTTACGGTAATTGTAAATGTCGTTGGAAAACCGTCTTTTGTGTACTCTGTAAATTGTTTTTCATTTATAATTTCGATTTTACTTAAGTCACTGCGCCATAAATAATTTTTGAGGGAGGTTACAACTTCCCACACTCGATGAATATCACTTTGAAAAACAGCTTTTATAGTTGAAACAGCCATATCCTGTCCTCCTCATAAACGGAAATTACTCCGACACTTTACTATACCACGCCCTCTAACCGTGCGCAAATGCATCTGCGCTTTTCCATGTTTGCATAATAATACGATATTTTTACATAATATTCAAGTCTTTTTTGTTTTTATACACTATTTATTAAAATATTCATATGATTATGCATAAATTTACACTTGCATTCTGTATCAACTTGTTGTATATTAACTTAGGAACAAATGTGTCGGAAAGTTGTTTTCCTATATAAATGCAACACATAAAACTTATCATTTACAAAAAGGAGATTCTATTATGAAAGAAAAAGTAGTTCTTGCTTACTCAGGCGGACTCGACACGACCGTTATCATCCCTTGGTTAAAAGAAAATTTTGACTACGAAGTTATCTGCGTGTGCGGTAACTGCGGACAGGCGGAAGAACTTGACGGTCTCGAAGAAAGAGCTTTATCAAGCGGCGCATCCAAACTCTATATTGAAGATCTGACAGATGAGTTCTGTGATGATTTCATCATGCCCTGCGTCAAGGCGCACGCTGTTTACGAAAATAAATATCTGCTCGGTACATCCATGGCAAGACCTGTCATTGCCAAGAAATTAGTTGAAATTGCCCGCAAGGAAGGCGCTACTGCAATCTGCCACGGCGCTACCGGCAAGGGTAACGACCAGATTCGTTTTGAGCTTGGCATCAAAGCCCTAGCACCCGACTTAAAAATCATTGCTGCTTGGAGAAATGAGAAATGGACGTTAAATTCCCGTGAGGAAGAAATTGAATACTGCCGTAAACATGGCATCAACCTCCCCTTCTCCGCAGACTCCAGCTACAGCCGTGACCGCAACTTATGGCATATCAGCCATGAAGGTCTGGAACTGGAAGACCCTGCCAACGAGCCTAACTACGAACATTTGTTAGTTCTGGGCACCACACCCGAAAAGGCTCCCGAAGAAGGCGAATATGTGACTATGACATTTGAAAAAGGCGTTCCTACCTCCGTCAACGGCAAGCAGATGAAAGTATCGGAAATCATTGCTACCTTAAATAAACTGGGCGGAAAACATGGCATCGGTATTGTAGACATCGTAGAAAACCGTGTCGTAGGTATGAAATCCCGCGGTGTGTATGAGACCCCCGGCGGAACAATCCTCTACGAAGCGCACCAGCAGCTTGAGGAACTGATTCTTGACCGCGACACCTACGCGCTCAAAGCTGATATGGGCAACAAATTTGCACAAATCGTATACGAGGGCAAATGGTTTACACCCCTTCGCGAAGCAGTGCAGGCATTCATCGAGTCCACACAGCAGTATGTGACCGGCGAAGTGAAATTCAAACTGTACAAAGGCAATATCATCAAAGCCGGAACCACTTCTCCGTACACACTCTACAACGAAAGCATCGCTTCCTTCACCACAGGCGATATGTACGACCATCACGATGCAGAAGGCTTCATCAATCTGTTTGGATTGTCCTGCAAAGTTCGCGCCATGAAAATGCAGGAGAACGGTGTGAAACTGATTTAAGCAGATTGCACTTTATTGTAAATACACGATTGTTATAATTCTTGTATCTATTTTAAGGAACATATAAACAACCTCCGATAAAAAATTGAAAACTTCAATAATCGGAGGTTGTTTTTTATGAAAAGTATTATAACCTTAAGGCATCGCAGCCGTCCCATCCAGTTCTAATAGCCTGCTATGGTATACTTTGCACATTTAGAGGTATACTTTGCATTTCCTTAATTTTTATAGATTTTTCCTATGTTTTTTCACATTTATTTCATATTCTTTTCCCAAACCAGCCTTTTTTTTTCCGATTTCATGTGATATGCTAATATCATATTTAGTCAATACATTTCACTAACATCGTATGATATCACATAAAAAGGGACACTCTTATTCTTATGAACACAATTACATTAATCATCATATATTTTGTTGCTATCAATTTCATAAGCTTCATTATGATGGGCGTAGATAAATACAAAGCCCGCAAACGCGCATGGCGTATTCCGGAATCCACCCTGTTTGTGCTTGCCATCATCGGCGGCAGTATTGGTTCTATTGCGGGTATGCACCTGTTTCACCATAAAACAAGGCATTGGTATTTTCTGTATGGAATGCCAGCCATCCTAGTGATACAGCTTCTGATTGTTATTGCACTGGCAACCTCACCGATTGAATTTTTGATTATGTAAAAAAACGAGCTTCGCTCGTTTGCGAGCTTCGCTCAATTGCGAGATTTGCTCAATTGCGAGATTTGCTCAATTGCGAGATTTGCTCAATTGCGAGATTTGCTTCGCGAACTCGTGCATAAACAGAGTAATTTCCTATATGGATGATGTCGGGTGACAAAAGGCGCTCTGCATCCAAGAGGCAAAATTATATGTGCAAAAAAAGACGACAACTGTGCACATGTGACATTCGCAAAAGTCAGACAGACAACTATCCTGCCTCCCATGCGTGGTCCCTCCACACAGATTGCCGACTTTGACATTTCTTCCCGATTTTGGAACATTTTTATCAATCGTCACTTCTCAAAAAACACCGGAAGATACCATGACCCATGCATACTTACAGTGTGACGATAATTCCGCCGTCATTGGCATACATCGTGCTGACGCCTGCCGTATCCATAATCACGACATTCTTGAAAACCGCTCTCTTTTCCATTAAGGAGCGCATGTACTGTGCCCTCTCAAGACAGTTACAATGCGTAATCATAAGGGTTCTTTTTTCGGTCTGATGAACATCTGCTACCAGACAGTCCGCCATCTTTGCAAGTGCTTTGTTGATGCCAATCGCCTGACTTTTCTGTTCGATAACGCCCAGATTTCCTACCATAACAGGCTTAATACTGAGTGTGGACGCCACCAGTGCTTTAACGCCGGTAAGCCGTCCGTTCTTGCGGAGTGTCTCCAGATTATCCAGTACAAAATAAGTGCGCATCTTACGCTTGAAAACTTCTATCTTCTCTACTGTCTCTTCAAAAGATAACCCTGCTTCTTTGTATCGCATGATTCTTATTGCAAGCTGAGTTTCTCCACAGCTTGCAGATTCCGAATCCACCACATGAATCTTCTTTTCCCCATACTTCTCACAATACAGATTCTTGCCGAGTTCTGCGCTGTTGTAGCTGCCGCTTAAGTGGGACGACAATGTAACCACATAGACTTCATCCGCCTCACACTGATATGCCTCCATAAATTTCTCCGGCGAAGGGCAGGATGATTTGGGACACTGCGGACATGCCGCCACTTTTTCCAAAAATTCCTTCTGGTTAAACGTTGCATCATCCCAGATAAGCTCCTCATTCACTTCCAGCCCAAGCGGAATAATCTGGAATCTTTCATCCCTTTTTAGCTTTGCCGGCAATTCACAACAACTGTCTACTACAATTTTATAACTCATAAAGCCTCCATTACCATTCAACATAGTTTTCGTTACCACTTATGATAACATGTTTTTCTATGTATTGCAAATAGAAAAGATACATCTTTCTTTTTTCCTGACACCTATGATATACTAGACGCAAGCCCCGCGGCTTGCGTCACAAGAATTATTAAAACACCCTATTCCGGAATGGAGCATATTATGATTTCACTGAAAATAACGAACGTTAAACATTTCATGGGCAGGCTGCTTGGCAGCGATGACTTTGATTCCTTTTTACTGGAAGAAGCGACAGTCAGCACATACAACACCTTTCAAATAGATGGACATATGAACAGAGAGTTCTATACGACAGAAGAATGGGAGGATGAGACGATTCACCCCTATGATTTTTCCATGTGGAAAAATATGCGCCCAATCTGTTTTGACTTAATCAAAGGTACACACACACCTTCCGCATTCCGGTTTGTGCTGCATCTGATTCCCCAATATGTGCAGCCTATCCTGTCAAAAGGCGATACAGCCATAACATCGCAGCAGATAAAGGCTTTTGTCTTAAACATAAAATACGACGGCACCGTTCTCACCCTCGTGACCGGCACCGCCTTTCATACCTTTCTTATGGATAAAACCCCCGACGCCTTGTGGGATCAGACGCTCAGGCAATTCCTCGACAAAAAGGGAATCTCTTACGAAGAACTGTGATAAAACCCGGCTTATTAGAAAAACCACATCGCTTCGTATCCCATCTTGTAAGCATAGGCAAGCTCATAATCAATTGCCGCCATAATCATTGCGAAGAATAACATGACTCCCAGCATAATCACCGCCGGAAAATCATACACGATCTTCCATTCCTTCCTCCTGCACTTATAATTCTCCACCAATATCTCACTCCCCAGCAGAATAAAGATTACAGGCCAGCATCTAAAGATGACGCTGTATCTTACCATCGGCACAAAGATATGCACCAAGAAAAGTATCCCATAGCATACCAGCGTAATCCCAAAGGTCACGGAGCCGACTCTGCGGGTCTGTATATCCTTCATCTCTTTCTCGTGGCTGACGTGCATTTTCTGACCTGCACCTGTCTCCTGCCTTGTATCTTCTATCTGGATCCTATCCATCCCTTGATTGTATTCTGCATTCTGTTCCATGTAAACATCCTCCCTCCAATGCGCCTGTTATTGGTTACGTTATCTGTCTGACTCCATATCATGTTCCTGTTCTCCACCCGGTTCAATCCAGCGTTCCGGCTGTCTGTCCAGTTCATCATAACCAGCCTCCGTTTTCCTGCCGCGAATCATGATGATTCCGCCCCAGATAATAGCAATACCGACCACAAACCGCGGTAAAGTATCTCTCACAAAGTAGTGAATCTGGCGTAAGATATCATTATCCCATCCGAAAATATCACACAGAATATCAAATACTGCCTGCCACAGCATTGCTATACCGATTAAGATAAAGATTGCCGCCATACCCTTTTTCCTACTCCCTGACAACTTAGCGCCAATTTTCCCGATGCTGTCCCATTCATCCAACCCGAAAAAGAATCTATCCTCAATTGCATGAAACGTCTGATCGTCTAAACCCGACAGATTATTCGCATGGAAAAAGCTGTAAAACCACATGGCGATCGGAAAAACCGACAACGCGCCAATATTCGTAAGCGCTGCAATTGCAATCAAGCACATAAACCCCAGCATGAGACTGACTCCCATCTTCATAAATCCCAGATACATCTCGCCTGCCCCCGGTACAAGCGACCACACAAATGACCAAAACCTGCTCTTTTTTCTCTGCATTTTATTTTCCTCCATCTTCTATCTTTTATTGAAACCAGAATACAAATGTGCTCCAAATTGCGTCACTTTTTCATTCACATCATCAAAGAATCCTCTCATGCCACCACGCTCGCGTTCTGCCAGATATCTTGCCCAATCCTCATCCCGCTCCTGCGCTCTCTGTCTTGCTATCTCATCAAGTTCCTCAACCGCCCCGCTCTCTTCCTGACGTACAGACGTCCTCTGTACGCTTTCCGCACGGTCGTTTGGCATAAAGATTAGCGCTGCGAGTGCTGCCGCCATAGCTACCAGCACTTTCGCACGGTAGGCAAAGGTCTGTCTTTTCTTCGCAGCACGCCTTTCCCGCCGCAGACTGTCAAAAATATTTTGCTTAAGCTGCCTTGGGGCATGAAGCATTTCCTCCGACTCTACCTGCCTGATAAGCTCCGCGAGTGCCTCGTCAGTCAGACCATCAAATAAACAATCATTTCGCGTCCGGCTTATTTTTTTCTTTTCATCGTCTATATGATATATCATGCGCCCTTCTCCTTTCCATACAGCTTGCGCAGCATTGACCGTGCCCGGTAAACCTGCGTCTGCACCGTTTTAAGCTTCATACCTTTTTGCCTCGCAATCTCCGCAGCATCCATTTCATCATAATAGTAAGCTTTGGCGATCTCATCATACGGTGGCTTCAATGCCCTGCACCTTGCCAATAATGTCTCTCGTACTTCCTCCTCCAAACAGATGCTTTCCGGTGTCTCACCCGATATATGGACTTCCTCCATCCCGACATCTTCTGTCGGGATACTCCGTCTTCCGGCGCTCTGCAGCCAGTCCAGACATTTATTCGTTGCAATCCTGCACAGCCATGCCTTTTCATGGTTTCCGTCAAAGTCCTTCAAATGATTGTACGCAGATAGGAATGTATCCTGCGTCAAGTCCTCGGAGGCAAAATAATCCGATGTCATCTTATAACATATAGAAAAAACAAGATGTTGGTAAGAATCAATCAGCGCTGACAACTGTTCTTCCCTGTTAATTGGATTTGCCCCCTTCCTATAAGTAAATTTGTTCCACAAATTAACTTTGTAAATTTGTTCCACAAGTTAACTTTGTAAATTTGTTCCACAAGTTAACTTTGTAACTCTATCTATTATAACGAAGCGCTCCTTCAATTGTCTTCAACATTCTCAAAAATATATTTTTATTCTACTTTTTACGTTTGCTTCGCCGCTTGATTTTTATGAAAAAAATTTTCTCATAAAATTGAAAATCCCCCTTTACTTATTTTTCTTTTAGGACTATATTCATATCTAAGCGCACAAAAAGGATGAACAGAGAGGTACCTATTTATGACTCCCATGAAATGGTTTTATTCTTTCTTAAGAAAGCACAACCGGAGCATTTTCTTCGGTCTTGTGCTCGTCACAGTTATCTCTGTACTTGCAATCGTCAAACCGATTGTGTCCGGTTCTATTGTAGACGATGTCATCATGAACGGACAGTACGACCTATTACCCCGGCTTATTACATTACTGATTGTCATCACCATACTCAGAGGTGCCCTGCGTTATCTGTCACAGGTTATTTTTGAGACCTGCTCTCAGGATGTCCTCTACGCTATGCGTGATACGGTGTACCGCAAACTTTTACAGGAAGACTTTAACTTCTATAACAAGAAGAGAACCGGTGATCTGCTCAGTCGGCAGACCGGTGATATGGACGCCATTCGTCATTTCATAGCATTTGTTATTTATCAAGTGTATGAAAACGTATTTCTTTTCCTGTTTGCACTAATCATGGTGTTTACCGTAAATGTAAAACTTGCGCTGTGCATGTGCTTCGTGCTGCCTTTTTCCCTGCTCGTAACATTGAGCCAGACGAAGAATGGACGCCCCTGCTTCCAGCATATCAGAGAGCAGTTTTCATCCCTGAACACCTTTGTGCAGGAAAATATCAGCGGAAACCGTGTGGTGAAAGCATTTTCCAAAGAAGACTATGAAATCGGAAAATTTAATAAAGAAAATGACGGCTACCGCGATGCCGAACTTGCTGCCGCCGAAATCTGGACGAAATATGTACCGCAATTTGAGTTTCTCTCCAATATGCTCACCATCATCCTTATGCTCGTGGGCAGTATCATGGTAATCCAAGGCTCCATGACATTAGGAAACTATGTAACCGTCAACGGTTATCTGTGGATGCTCATGAATCCGCTGCGTCAAATTGGCTGGCGCATCAACGATATACAGCGTTTTACAACCTCTGTTGAAAAAATATATGCCACCTACAGCGAAGAGCCCAACGTAAAGTTTCCGGCAAAGGCGATTCCCTGCAAACGCTTAAAGGGCGACGTCGAGTTTAGGAATGTGTCCTACAGTGCAGATGATGAAGATATCATACACAACGTCAGCTTTCATGTAAAAAGCGGTCAGACCGTAGGAATCTTAGGTTCCACCGGTTCGGGCAAATCAACCATCATGAATCTGCTGTGCCGTTTCTACGATGTGACAGATGGCGAAGTTCTCGTTGACGGCAGAAACGTGAAAGATTTGGATCTATATAATTTACGCCAAAATATCGGTATGGCGATGCAGGATGTATTCCTCTTCTCCGACACGATTGAAGGCAATATCGCCTACAGCAAACCGGACTGTCCCTTTGAGGATGTAGAAAAGGCTGCAATCATGGCGGACGCCGACGGCTTCATCCGTCAGATGCCTGATGGATATGACACGATTGTGGGGGAACGAGGCGTCGGTCTTTCCGGCGGTCAGAAGCAACGAATTTCGCTTGCCCGTGCCCTATTAAAGAATCCTTCGATACTGATTCTCGACGACACCACATCTGCTGTCGATATGGAAACCGAAAGTTACATACAAAAACAGCTTAGCACATTAGATAACAGGTGTACTATCTTCGTTGTCGCATACCGCATTTCTTCTATCAAGGATTCTGATTTGATACTGGTGGTCAACGACGGACGCATCGTGGAACAGGGTACACACGATGAGCTTATGAAGAATAACGGCTATTATGCTACCGTATTCCATCACCAGTACGGTGAATATGAGAAATATGTAGACGAACTGAACCGGACTTCCGGGAAAGGAGGCGGATACTATGGCGCGTAATAAATATGATATTGACGAGATAATAGAAGAAAGCTACGACATCAAACAGCTTAGCAGACTGCTCAAATATGTCAGACCCTACCGCGGTCAGCTTGCACTTGCTCTGTTTTTGATGTTGTCCTCCTCAGCGCTGACCATGCTCTTTCCCATCTTTATCAGCGAAATCATGGACACTTATATTCCAGCCGGTAATATTAAGGCTATTGTAATCATTACATTAATATCGCTCGTTATTGTATTGTATGCCTGCGTCTGCATCCGTTTAAAAATCCGCATCACAAGCCGCGTAGGACAATCCGTGGTTCATGAACTTCGTTCGGACATTTTCTGCCATTTGCAGGAGCTTCCTTTCTCCTACTATGATGAACGTCCGCATGGTAAGATTCAGGTACGCGTAGTCAATTACGTCAACAGCTTAAGCGATCTGTTGTCCAACGGTATTATCAATACGATTACGGATATGTGTAATCTGATTTTTATCCTGTTTTTCATGTTTGCACTGCATGTAAGGCTTACCTTGATCTGTCTGTGCGGACTCCCCGTACTGATGGCAGTCATTATTTTCGTGAAAAGAAGGCAACGGCGCGCATGGCAGATACAAAGCAACAAGCAGTCAAACCTGACCGCATACATTGCAGAAAGCATAAACGGTATCCGGGTCACCCAGTCGTTTGTCCGTGAAAAAGAAAATACTTCCATCTTTAACCGCCTCAGTGACAATTACCGCGGTGCATGGATGCGCGCTGTAAAATACAATTTTATCATGTGGCCCTGCATTGACTCCATCTCTACTGTGACGACCGCTTTTATCTACGTCGTCGGCATCGGATGGATTTCCGGAGAGCTCTACGGTGTAACAATCGGTATCCTGATTGCTTTTACCTCCTACATATCAAGATTCTGGGAACCGATCAATACACTTGCCTCCTTCTACAACTCGCTGCTAACTGCAATTGCGTATCTGGAACGCATCTTTGAAACCATTGACGAACCGGTCAACGTAAAAGACGTGCCGGATGCCGTTCCCATCCCGCCAATACGTGGCGAAGTAGTATTTAAGGATGTGTGTTTCAGTTATGAAGACAATGTACAGATATTAAATAAGGTCAATTTTACCGCGCATCCCGGCGATACCTTCGCCATTGTCGGACCTACCGGCGCAGGAAAATCGACCATCGTCAATCTTATCAGCCGCTTCTACAACGTGGATTCCGGCGAGATTCTGATTGATGGTATAGACATCTCTAAAGTAACTTTAAAATCTCTGCATAAGCAGATGGGCATCATGATGCAGGACAGCTTTATCTTCTCCGGCACCATTATGGATAATATACGTTATGGAAATCTCGAAGCCACCGATGAAGATGTCATCAACGCGGCAAAGACTGTCTGTGCCCACGACTTTATTATGGAAATGGAAAATGGCTATCAGACGCAGGTCAACGAACGCGGAAGCCGTCTGTCCGCAGGACAGCGCCAGCTTATTAGCTTCGCCAGAGCGCTTCTGGAGAATCCGGCAATCCTGATTCTCGACGAGGCGACCTCCAGTATTGATACAGAAACCGAAATCCTACTGCAGAAAGGACTTGACCGGCTGCTGCAGGGGCGCACATCCTTCATTATCGCCCACCGGCTGTCTACCATCAAGAATGCCGGCTGCATTATGTATGTTGATAAAGGAAATATTCTTGAGATGGGCACTCATGAAGAACTACTTTCCCTAAAAGGAGAATACTATAAGTTATTCATGTCACAATATGATTTTCTCACGGAAAAGGGCTAAAAAATATGCAAAAAGGGTAGAAGAAACTTCTACCCTTTCATTTTCGGCTTGAAAACAAGACTTGCCAGATATCCGAACACAAGCGCAGCGCAGCACCCAACCGCACCTGTCTTGAATCCCCCTTGAAACAGTCCGATAAATCCGCTTTCCGAAACCGCTTCCTTAACACCTTTCATCAAAATGTTGCCATATCCGAGAAGCGGCACACTTGCACCTGCGCCCGCATACTCCATAAACGGTTCATACCATCCGAAAAAACTGATGACCGCACCCGTACAGACAAGCATCACCATGATGCGTCCCGGCATCAGTTTTGTTTTTTCCAGTAAAATCTGTACCAGTGCACAAATCAGACCACCCACCCAGAATGCGTTGAAATAATCCATCCAAAATCACCGTCCCGTTCTTTTTGATGATATTCTCTGCAAATCCGGAAATAATATGCAGATGGTGGAAAGATTTTTCGTTTCTTTCCAATGATATATTATTCCATAAATATGTGTTTAAGTTTACATAACTTTATTTGCAATCTGCTCCACAATCTCACGAATTGACAACACTTCACAGTCTACTGTGAAATCAGCATACTTTTCATATAGAGGAACTCTTTCGGTATAAAGCTCCGGCAGTCCTTGTCCCTCCCTCAGTGTCACACCGCGCTCATTCAAATCCCCCAGCCTGTCAGCAATCGCAGCACAAGATAATTTTAGGTATATAAGGCTTCCAACCTGCTTAAAATGCCTCATTGCCTTATCACCGTATACCGCACTGCCTCCAGTGGCAATCACACATCTATGCGTCTCAATGGATGCATTGACTGTTTCCTCAATCTTCCAGAACCCTTCTACACCCCGCTCCGATATGATTTCATGTAACAATCTGCCCTCTTTGCTCTGAATTAACAAATCTGAATCCATAAAAGCATACCCCAGCTTTTTTGCCAGCACGACACCTACCGTACTCTTTCCTGCACCGGGCATACCAATAAGAATGATATTGTCCTTGTTCATAATTTATGTAAACCTCATAGTATATTATTTTTGCATCCGATTTCCATATTATGCCTCTGTGTACTCTTACCGTGTCACATTTTCATCTTACCTTTTCTATATAGATGATGTTGGGGCAAATAAAACTTTTACAAAATACTACCGGCAGATTGTGCAAAGCACCTTTTGACACCCGAATCCTATATACTATTTCTGCACAGCATTTTCACGTCTCCATTATAGTTTACATAATATCATTTCAAATACACTATCACTTCAACTTCGCACAGCACATCCTTAGGAAGCTGTTTGACTGCTACACAACTTCTGGCGGGCTTCTCTGTAAAATACTTCTCATACACGGCATTAAAGGCAGCAAAATCTGCCATCTCGGCAAGGAAACACGTTGTTTTCACCACGTTCGTATAATCAGTCCCAGCCTCTTTAAGAATTGCCCCCACATTTTTCATAACCTGCTCAGCCTGCTCCGTGATATCGCTTCCCATAATTTCTCCGGTTGCCGGATTGATAGGAATCTGCCCCGACGCAAATAGAAAATCTCCTGCAATAATCCCCTGTGAATAAGGTCCAATTGCCGCTGGTGCTTTGTCTGTAGATACTTTAGTTAACATAATATATACCTCTCTTTCTTTTTATAATTCCCCGAACCGCGCCCGTACATAAAATCCCCGCGCATTCTCAATGACTTCCGTCACCACGCCTTCACGTTCCAACATTCGCTCCCGAAAGGGAAAATTTCCCGACATTGCCAGAGAAGGGTCAATCGTATAATAATAATTGCTTGGAAGAACTCCCTCTGTCACGGTAACATGATCCCCTTCCTTCAACAATCCGGGACGCTCCATCTTGAATTCCATCTCCCGCATCGTCTATCCCCTTTCAATCTAATATCCTTTTACTCTTGCAACAGCCTCTTCCTGCGCCGCAATCACATTGTCGCACCATTTGTCAAATTCTAGGTCTTCCTTCTGGCATTCCGGATGACTAAGCACATACTCTACCGCCATACGCGCTCCCTCATCGAAACGAATAGTTGCTGTATAACCCGGTACAAGCCGCTTCAGCTTCGCATTATCAAATACCACACTATTTGCTTTATCGCCTAACAAACCACCTCGCAAATCCCACTTCGCCGGAGTTGACGCCGCAGCAAACTCGCTAGAAACATAACAAGCCTTAAGCCCCACGCCAAGCGCGTCCGCTACTACCCGATAAATCTGATTCCACGTCAGCGTCTCATCACTCGTAATCTGCACTGCCTCACCAAGCGCATGGACATTTCCCATCAATCCCACAAATCCATTTGCAAAATCATGACTGTGCGTCATCGTCCAAAGGGAAGTGCCATCTCCGTGAATAATGACCTTTTTCCCGTCAAGCATCCGCTTAAGCACCTGATAACTTCCACCCGGTCCGTGCAGACCAAGCGGCACCGCCCGCTCACTGTAGGTATGACTTGGGCGCACAATCGTAATTGGAAACCCTTCCTCACGATATAATTTCATCAGCAGTTCCTCACCCGCAATCTTGTTGCGCGAATACTCCCAGTAAGGATTCGCAAGCGGCGTCCCCTCATTGATACGGTAATCCGACAACGGTTTCTGATATGCGGAAGCCGAACTGATATAGATAAACTGCTTTGTCCTTCCTTTGAATAACCGATAATCCCTCTCAAGCTGCTGTGGCGTAAATGCAATAAAATCCGCTACCACGTCAAAGGTCTGATCCGCCAGCTTTCGTGCCACATCTTCCTCATCTTCGATGTCAGCCCGAATGATATTTACCCCTAGCGGCAATACATTATTACGTGTTCCCCGGTTAATCAGCCATAACTCATGCCCTTCTTCCAAAAGCTTTACGGAGATTGCCGTACTAATCGTACCGGTTCCACCAATAAATAATGCCTTCATAATAATTTCCTCCTAATTTTCGTATTAAAATCCGTGCGCAAAAGGTCCTCTACTAATTCGATATACGATTCTTATGGCAAAAAAAGCTCTATCAATCTTATATGCACATATTTTTCTAATTCCAAAGTTACATATCAAACATTTTTCTAATCGGATTCACGCCCTTCGCCTGTTCAAGAATCGCCGCTTTCTCCCCCACAAGATAATCTTCCAGCTTACTGATTTCTTCCTTTGTAAAGCCTTCAGAGTGCTCAATGATTCCGTCCGGAACGACGCCCTCCGCCCAATCTTCATCCCTAAAGAACGAAACTCGAACGAATTTCCTGTCTTCCCTGCGAAGCATCCCCGAAATTAGGATCTTCATTTCTTCAGAAGATGACTCTCTTTTTACGATTACTTTTCCGTCTTCCATCTTTATCGCCGCCCTTTCAGTCCTTCAAGTTCTCTGCGGAGCATTGCAATTTCTTCATCTCTTTCTTGTATAAGCTTGGCACTCTGCGCTATTTCTTCTTCACGCTCCTGTATAAGCTTGGCACTCTGCGCTATCTCTTCTTCACGCTCCTGTATGAGCTTGGCACTCTGCGCTATCTCATTTTCTCTCTGTGCCAAAATATTTATCTGTTCTGCAATTTTACCATCTTTCTCCACGATAACCCTTTGATAATTTGCAATGTCCCTATCCCGCTGCGAAACCGCTCTCTCATAATTACGCAAATCCTGATAATATTCCTCACGGTCGCGGCACATCTTGCGTACCTGTTCGTCAGTATTAAATTTAAATATTGTTTCCGCTGCCTCATTCATACATTCGTCTTTCGATGCCAGCATTCTCATTTCCTCCCAAGTTATTGCCTTAAAAAGTAATGCCCACTCATGTATATGATACCTTTTATCTTCTTCCGTTGCCAAATCTATACGAGATAAGTCTATCACATTCAGTGTGATGCTGTCACTATATTTTTGATGATTTTTTACGTTTATCAGTTTATAAGAAGCATAAAATTCAGGATATTCATCAAATAATGTATAATTCAGAAAACCAATATGTATCACCGGTCTTGCCTCTGTATAATCCTGTCCGTGCTCCAATTGGTCAAAGGAACGGCACAGATACATGACTGAGCGTTCTTTCCAGTTCAATTTATTGGTAATCTGCATTTCAAGATTAATCAATGTACTATCATTTAGAAGCACATTGATATCCAGACGCATTTCCTTGTCTTCAACCGCCTTTCCCAAAATGACAGGGTTGACAATTTCGACAGAGATTACTTCCGTCTCTGACAGATGCAGCAGGGAGCATATCAGTCCACGAAGCACTTTGTTATTTGACTGCAAAACTGCCCGGAACATATAATCATTCGTCATACCATAGGGGATTGCGCCATGCGCGCGTTGAAATTGTTGATTCAGATTCATAGATGTGTTTCCTTTCGTTTACAATAATGACGGAGCGCTGCTCCGAAGATGCCGTGAATATAGCATTCTTAATCGTTCCACAGCAGTAGAATATGAAACAGGTATATCACAAATCGAATCTGAATACAATTATCATTCATATTATTTTTCATGAAGTCCTGTAAAATTTTCGCAAACGAAATTATGATAACACTAAATACAATAACAAGATATAGCGTTAAACACAAGACATTTCATGGTAAAGCGCCATATATTGTATATGCACTTTTCATAAACCTATGCGCGGGAGCATCTTTGAGCCCCACATCTCCTACGCACAAAAACCGACGTGATACCCATCACATCGGTTCTGTTCTCACCGCCTCTGCACTTATCGCCAGTCACCTCTAGCCTTTATAATGCTCCAGCACCACCCCATGCGCGATACCCGGTATCGTCTGCCCCTCATTAAAGCTTGTCTTGGACAGAAGCGCCCCCGTCGGCAGAAACAACACTCTCTTCCAGACACCTTCCTCGATTTTCTTAAGAATATAGGCTGACAACACAACCGCGCTGCATCCGCATCCTGAGCCGCCTGCATTGGTATCCTGCCGTTCGCTGTCATAGATTTCGATTCCACAGTCCATATGCTGCTTCGTGATGTCAATCTGCTTTTCGGCAAGCAGGTCAAAAAGCAGTTTCTGTCCTACCGTGCCAAGGTCTCCGGTAATTATTTTGTCATAGTCGCCGGGCGTCCTGCCAAAGTCCTCCAGATTCTGCCTGATTGTATCTGCGGCTGCCGGTGCCATACATGCACCCATGTTCATCGAATCCTTCAGCCCATAATCCATAATCTTGCCGATGGTGACACCCGATACAACGGCACGGACTTGTCTGCCCGGCTGCGCAGAAAGAATAAACGCGCCGCTCCCGGTCACCGTCCATGTCGCAGATTTCGGACGCTGATTGCCATAGGCAAGCGGAAACCGGAACTCTTTTTCCGCACTGGCAAAATGGCTTGAAGTAATACATGCCGCCTTTTCAACAAAATTGCCCGCCACTGCCATGCATCCCATGGCAATAGACAACCCACACGTAGAACAAGCCCCATATAGCCCCACATGCGGAATCTGATAGCCGGCAAGTCCGAAACTGCTTGCAATGGACTGTCCCAGCAGATCGCCCGCATAAACCACCTGTATATCCTGCTTCTGCAGTCCGCCCTTCTGAAGCGCTATCTCCAATGCCTCTTTCTGTAAACTGCTCTCCGCCTCTTCCCATGTATCTGCGCCGAATTTATCATCATAACACACTTTATCAAACAACTGCCCCATGGGACCCTTGGCTTCCTTGCTCCCCACAATGGCGCCGCTGCTAATCAGATATGGTTTATTGACAAATTGAAGGCTCTGTTTTCCTAACATCCTGCTATCTCCTTTTTCTACTCTCGCAAATTTCTCCGAATCTTCTTGAAAATATTTCCTATCAGATAGTATGGATATTTTATATGAAAACTATACTTCTTAGATCTTTTTCTCTCTAAAGCAGCACCGGTATCATGCTGTACGCAGCATCCCTGCTCTCCTCACAGCAGACTGCCACCCGGTAACCGGCAATATCCGGATATTCTTTCAGATGGTAATACTTCGCGTTAAACGTATGCTTTACGCGTATCTTATCCTTATTCATTATGACCGCAAAATCACCTAACGGCAGGGAGATACCTTTTCCGGTTGCCTTTAAAAAGCTTTCCTTCATCGTCCAGATGCGGAACATCCTCTGCGTGATTTCTTCCTCATCCTGTATTTCATACATCCATTCCAGCTCCTCTTTTGCAAAAAAACGGTCGGCTACCTTGAGTCTTCCCGGTTTAATCCGTTCAATATCATTTCCCATAGGCTTGTCACCGATACTGCATATCGCATAATCCCCCGAATGGGACAGTGAAAAATGAATGCTCTGCTGATATTTCAAAGACGGCTTACCCCATTCCCCAAATTCATATTCAATGCTTTTTTCCCTGAGCCCGTAGGTTTCCAGCGCATGATCCAAGGCGACCCCCGCGCCAAGGCTTCTGTTCTTGTCCTTTTCATGCTTCAGAATCGCTATCTTCTGCTGCCTGTACGGCGACAATAGATTTAGCTTCTCCTGAAAAAGTTCCTCATTTTCAAATTGTGTCACATCAATATAGTAAGTATATATCATCTTTATAACCATGCCTCCTTCTCGGACTGCAATTCTTTCAACCTTTCCTTCCATTCCGAAGAGTTTTTACGCTGAAGGCGTGCACGGAATTTAAGTTTCCGTCAGAAAACCTTATTCTATCTCCACCTGCGGTCGTGCGGATACCTGTGCATGGAACGCCGCACTCTGTCGTCCTCCTCGCCTACCGCATGATAACATTCCTGACAAATCGGATAAGCATAATCCCATGGAAGAACCGCTCCGCAGCCACGGCATTTTTTTTCAAACTGTCCCTTATCCTCCTTGAGCAGTTCACCAATCTCATGCTGCGCCCACTCTCTGTTGACCGCCACCTCTTCCTTATCCACTTCCCAATTCATCCTGCCGGAAAACTGCGTATATAAATCCAGCTGCTTATAATAGGACTCCAGCCCTTCCAATGAAAAATCCTGCGGCAGCATCGGACAATTATGAAACTGCGTCGGTTTCTCACAATACTTAAGCCACAGCCGCAGCACCTCCCTGTCTTTGACGTCAAAGGGACATGTAATCAGCGACAGCACAAATTTCCGGTCTTCCATATATGTCAGCTTCTTACGGTAATTCTTAAGATAGCGGTATTTCTTCACGCTCTCCGCCATGGAAATCTTGTCGTACATGGGTAGATTCTTCGTCCGCTCCCACGCTTCAATGATTTCATCCATTTCCATATCAATATCCAATAGTACCTCCGGAAACCCAATCCTTGCTCTTTTTAACGAATAAAGCGGCTCTTCCAGCTTCTTACCGATATACTCGATATCCATCGCCGACTGCACATATCCCACATCATAATAACCGTATCTGCCCGCACGTCCCGCAATCTGCCTGATTTCCTCCGCTTCCAGCCTGCGCTTGTCCGTACCGTCAAACTTCATGCTGTTCATGAACACGATGCGCCTGATGGGCAGATTAATACCCATCCCGATAGCATCCGTCGCCACCACCACCTGATTGATTCCTTCCGTAAAAAGCCGTACCTGCTCCTGTCTCGTCTGGGGCGGCAGATTCCCATAAATAACACTTGCTTTGATTCCTCTGCCCTCAAGCGATGCCGCAATTGCCAGCACGTTTTTTTTGGAAAAAGCAATCAGCGCGTCGCCCGGTTCCACGTCCTTGCCCATATCGAAGCGCTTGGGGATAAACTCCAGCTTCGTATTGCGCTCATGGCGTACAATCTCGTATGTGTCACTGCATCTTCTAATCATTCTGACCAAAAGATTCTCCGCCGTGCCGGAGCAGCACACATGAATCTCCTCGGCGCGAATGCCGAGAAGCGCCCGTGTCCAGAAACTTCCTCTGTTCTCGTCCGCCATCATCTGCGCCTCATCGATCACCGCGATATCGTACACTTCTCTGATATCCAGTATCTCCACCGTGGACGCCTGCACGAAGCTTCCCGGCGTGCGAATCGCTTCTTCTCCCGTAATCATGCTGCACGGAATGCCCGCCGCCATCATCCTGTCATAGACTTCCAGCGCCAGAAGACGAAGGGGTCCTAAATAGATTCCATGATAAGCCTGTCTCAGCCTCTGCAGCGCCTGATAGGTCTTGCCGCTGTTGGTCGGTCCGATATGCAGGATAAAATGGCGTTTCATACCCCGCGCCTCCGGATACTGTTTCTCCGGCTCCGCTTCCATCAGTTCCTCAATCCGCTGTCCCACGAGATACTGCATATACTCCTCTTTGTAGATTTCATAAAGCGATTTCGTGCGCAGAAGCTCTGCGGTCTTCTTCATCTGCACCACGTCTTCCGGATTGACTCCATTAGTCATTTTATTTAAAAAGGAAATATCCAGCCTTACCAGCATACGCAATGTATGTTTGTATTTTTTGAGCAGCCTTTTCTCCTTACGGGTCGCCACCGTATATCCGATTGCAACGGCGCGTTTATGCAGTTCTTTCATATCCGCCAGTATCTGGTGGCTTTCCTGTCCCTTCTTACGCGCGATACGTCTTTCCAACTGACCGATTTGTTTCTCGACGCCCTTGAGCAATCTGCGCTGTTCATTCACTTCAAACCTAAGAAATGCATTGATGTAAGTCAGCCAGACCGTCTCAGGTATATCGTTCTTGATGCGGTTTTCTTCCACATCATACTCCTCTGCTCCATCTTCTTTCACATCTGTCTCTTCTGCTCCGGTTTCTAATGTCCTGCAGTCTTCCGCTCTGGTTTCTTCTGCTTTGGTTTTTTCCGCTCTGGTCTCTAATATTTCATCCGCCATATTATGTTCTCTCTTCTTATTTTCCGGCATGTTTTTACCCTGTCTCATTATCCTATCCTGTTTATCTTTTGCCCTGCTGGGCGGTTTTACTCGTCCGTTCCCTGTCTCATACGCTCCACATATGCCGTCACATCATCGTCCGCGTCTTCCAGCAGATACTTTTTACCATCCGAAGGTTTTCCGGGACGATCGAGAAACACCTGTCTCAGTTCCTTTGCAACAGCCATGATTTCATCCTGCAATTCCCTTGCCGACACGCGTACCGCGCCTGCACCCATGATGATAAGCTGTTCCAGCCCATCGGATGTCGCCACCCTCACACGGTGCTTCCTGCCAATCTCATGCGTCACTTTCTCGATATACTGGTCCGCCGTCTCAGCTTCCTTCGTGTACACAACGTCAATGTTATGATATCGGACCGTGCTTCCGGGATTCCCCTTCACTTTATAAGCGTCAAAGACTAAGATAAGTCTCATCTTGCGGTATCCCTGAAAATTACTCAGAATATCCATCAGTCTGCCCCGCGCACTGTCAAGATTCGTCTGCGCCAGTTCATTTAAGGAATCCCACGCAAATATAATATTATACCCGTCCACCAGTAAATACTCTTCGTCTGTGCGGCTGTCATGGCTCTGTCCTGCCGTATTCCCTGCACGTGCCGCCCCACCCGCCGCTTTTCCTTCCGAATCGGGTTTCGATTGCCGCATAGGGCTCTCGCCTGCTCTTCTGGCGCGTATCGTCCTTGCCCAGCCCTGCTTCTTTCTTTCTTTTGTGCCGTATGTGCGGTTCATGATTTCATCAATCTCATCCTGTCCGATAACATCTGATATGCCGCCCGATTGCTTCCTGCCGCCAATTCTCGCATGCCCGTTTCTGATTTCCCCGCTTGTATTCTGTCCCTGTCCGGTGCTCCCTTCCGATGGCAGTCCTGAGCCTTCTTCGCCAGCATCTGTCCGCGTATATTGACCGTCCTTTGTCACATACGCAAGATGCATATATTCTTCCACCTGATCCCATTCCACCACGAATCCTGCTCCATGGGCACAAAACACGGAACTGCACGGATTATCCATATCTCGCTCCGCCTCGTAGCCTGTCGCCGCAATCACCGCCTCGGCATTATGACACGGCTCATATCCTTTTAATTCTGTATACAGTCTGCCCTTTCCGCCCGAATAAGCCAACACCTGCGCCTGATATCCCGCCATCTCGGACGCCGGAACCGTACCCGTAAGCACAGCATACTCTCCCTCCGTCCAAGGCGCGTCAAACTGTCCGCACTTCGCCTGCATATCGGTCATTCCGCGTCCAATCATCGCCGCCGGCAGTTCCAGTCTGAACGCATATACCGGCTCTAACAGTATATTCTGTGTCCGGCATAAACCCTGTCTGACGGCACGGTAAGTCGCCTGCCTGAAATCTCCGCCCTCCGTATGCTTCAAATGCGCACGCCCTGTCACAAGCGTAATCTGTATATCTGTGAGCGGTGAACCGGTCAAAACGCCCACATGCTCTTTTTCCTCCAAATGCGTCATAACAAGGCGCTGCCAGTTCCGGTCAAGCACATCCTCGCTGCAGTCTGTACGAAACTGCAGTCCGCTGCCCGGCTCCCCCGGTTCCAAGAGCAAATGCACTTCCGCATAGTGTCTGAGGGGTTCGTAGTGTCCGACACCTTCCACTGCAGCCGTTATCGTCTCCTTATAGACAATGCTGCCCGTATCAAAAGTTACTTCCACGCCAAACCGGTCGGCAATCAGATTGCGCAGAATCTCAATCTGCACTTCGCCCATCAGCTGCACCTGAATCTCGCCAACCTGCGCCTTCCACACGATATGAAGCTGCGGCTCTTCCTCCTCAAGTTGACATAACATATTATACATCCGATGCACATCGCATCCTTCCGGCAGTACAATACGATACGTCATCACAGGCTCAAGCACCGGAACCGTATTGCCTTCCTCCATCCCCAGCCCTTCCCCGCTGAACGTAGATGCCGGACCCGTCAGGGCACAGACGCACCCTGCCGTTACTTCCTGCTCCACGCTATATTTATCGCCCGAATAAACCCGAATCTGATCCACTTTCTCTTCCGTCACGTTATCCGCCGCGCCCATGTCCGCAGCATACTTTCCACCGCGTCCATGTGTGGAGATTGTCTGTTTTACCTTAAGCGCACCGCCCGTAATCTTCACATGCGTCAGCCGGTTTCCCTGCGCATCTCTGGAAATCTTATATACTCTCGCCCCGAATGACTCTTCATATAAAGGCATTCTCATATACATGGCTAACCCGTCCAATAATTCCGTAACCCCTTCCACCTTGAGCGCCGAACCAAAAAAGCACGGAAATACCTTGCGTTCTTTGACTAATTTTGTAATTTCTTCATCTTCAATGGTATCCACACCATCCGTCGCAAGATACTGCGTAAGAATTTCTTCATCACATACCGCAATATCCTCAAAAAACGCCGCGTCCCGGCTGCCAAACGCAACACACCGCTCATCCAGCTTTTCCTTCATCTCGCCCATAAGCCACTCTGCATCGGTATCCGGCTGATCCATCTTGTTGACAAAAAGAAATACCGGCACATGATATCTTGCAAGCAGCCGCCAGAGCGTAGAGACATGTCCCTGTATACCGTCCGCGCCGCTGATCACCAGCACCGCGTAGTCAAGTATCTGCAAAGTCCTCTCCATTTCCGCCGAAAAATCCACGTGCCCCGGCGTGTCCATCAGGGTAATTTCCATATCTTTCCAGCGTAGTACAGCCTGCTTGGAAAAAATCGTAATTCCCCGGTCCCGCTCCTGCCTGTCCGTGTCCAGAAAGGCGTCCTTGTGGTCTACCCGTCCCATTTTGCGTATACTGCCGCTTGTATATAATATGCTCTCCGCCAAAGTGGTCTTTCCGGCGTCCACATGCGCCAGAATCCCAACTACCAGTTTCTTGCTGCTCATCCTGCATTCCTTCTATGAAAAATCATTAAATTCCTTATATGATAACATCTGTTCTTATATGGAACATGATATCAACGCGCCTGTCAGTTTACATAATTCTTCCAATCATCCCAATTGTAAGAACACTGGACAATTCACACAGGCATAAGAAATATCCTGTCAGTTCATCCGTAACGCCGCCAAATCGTCTCTTAGACATATAGTAATAGTAAGTCCACACCCACATCGCCGCCAGCGACATCACAGCGCCGATTACCGGCTGAATCAGTACCGCGCTGACAAAGGAAACCGCCAGAAGCGTAACCAGCACGATACGCACCTTCCTCTTGTCCGGGACAAAAGAAGCCTTCCGCGCACCTTCCTCCTTTGCCGCCGGAAACCAAACCAGACTCATACCGCTTAAAATCCTTGCTATCACATAACTAAGCCCCAGCAAAAGAAGCTGATTTTCTTTCCAGATTAAGGTCAGCCCTGCCGCATAAAGCATCCCAAAAGAAATTGCCGCAATCACGGAAAAATCACTTGTACGCGCCTCTTGCAACAGCTCAGGCTTCCTCTCCATCTTCCCATATGATTGCAGGATGTCTATGGTATGCATAAATCCACTGAAATGAATGCCGCCAGTGACAATCACCGGGATTACCGTCCCCACCAGCGCGAAACAGACCTGCCCAAATCCGCACGCTTCGCAGATTCTGCTCCAAAAAAAGAGCAGTATCCCTATCACAAGCCCCGGCACCGGCATAAAGCAGAGCGTATACTTCGCATTTTTCTCATAGCGCGCTGCGTTTGGCATCGGAATCTTAGAGTATGTGGCGAGCGCCGTCATAAAACTATTGATGATTGACTGCATAAATGTCACTCCCGTATCTTCGCCGGATATGTTACCGCATATGGACTGTCATATATCTCGCAAAGCGCCTCGTGACTGTTAAATTCCTCCGTCATTACAAATCCCTTGCTCCACGTCATATAATAACACCACGGTACACGGCTTCCCTCAAGCTGCCGGATGTCCGGAAGAATACCAATCTCCGCCAAAGCCACCGGCTTTTTTGCCTGTGTAATCGAAATCAGTTCCTCATATTCCCTGCGATAATCCGTCTTCGTTCCTTTTTCGGCATATAAATCCCGCGAAATGATATCTACGACGTCATCGCCCGGATATCCCTCCTTAAGCGGACAGTTCCATACCCACAGCAGATTGTCCAAATGATGCACATTCACGAAATGCTCGTACATTAACCGGTATAATCCTGCCGCCACCGCCGGACCCTTTCTGCCCCACCAGAACCACTCTCCCTCGGATTCGTGAAAAGGACGCCACAATATCGGGATATCCTCGTCCAAAAATGGCTTTAAGTATCCTGCCATCTCATCCATGTCATGATAAAAGGCTTCCCGCTCCGCCGTACCGTCATAAAACACTCTTTCCGGGTCAAACTCCGTCTTCTCGGCATAAAAGCTCTTGTCCCATCCGCCAAGGGGTGAAAACCAGTGCCATGTAAAGGCGACAATACCGCCTTTTTTTCCAAATTCCCTTGCATGTTCCAGCGTATTGCGGTTCTCATCTATCTCAACCCGACAGTGCTCGTCTCCTGTCTCATATCGGATATTGGGAGAATAGGCAAGCAGCTCAAATCCACGAAGCGCCGGCTCCTTGCCGGTAATCTCCCGGATTTTATCAATTTCCTCCATCGCGGCCGTCTGGGTATGCTGACCCGTGACGATTTGCCGCCCTCCAATTTCTGTCAGGTATTGTAACAATTTCTTAGCATGACATGTCGCCTGTGGATTCACCGGTGCCATATAAATACCTATCCCTTTCTGTATTGCAAACCATCAATTTTCTACGGGAACTGGTTATCAACAGCTATCCCGTAAAATCTTCTCAACCTAGTATATCATTTCTCTAAGGTGAAATCATCTTTTTTATGTGAGATTTTATCAGCCCATCTTACCAGCCTGCATCGTTATCACGCTTAGACCACAGCTCCTACAGACTCCCTAAATTGCTCTCCTGTTTTTCATAAACCTCATTCCACTCTTCTTCTGTCAACCGATCCGTATGCCATTCCATGCCATAATCGTCCTTAGAAGGAAGCATTTTGTTTGACAAATACTGACATCCGCCGTCCTGCATGGGACGTACCACCACCTCATGGGTATACGCCTTGGAGGTTCCCTCACCGGGATATACCGCATTGACGCTGAGCGTGACCGTTCCGTCATCGTTTTCGGCATAACCGACCACTTCCGGATAGGGAATATTGGTGTATTCTGCTTCATAGAATCCCCTCGAACGGTACTCGTACACTTTCTTTTCGGGTAAATACCTTGTGTGGGAACGTATTCTCTCCCTGTCCACAGGAAGATATTCCATAAGCACGCCTTCAAATTCCTCCTGCGGAATCTGATATACCGTTCCGACACTGATATTTTCATCCGGCAAATAGGGAACCGTCCGTCCGTTTCTCATAGCATAGAAGCAGTCAAACGCGTCATAGAAATCCAGTTCGCCGAAATCTTCCACGTTCCAGTCACACAGAAACATATTATTCCTCCCATAACCTACGGGAAGCATGTAAAGCCGGTTTAGTTCCCTGCACTTACTATCTAACGGCTCCACCCGCATGGCTGTCACTTCCGGCACATCGCTCATCGTAAGCACATAGGACTGCGCAGAATAGGAACTGCCGGTAAAAATCAGATATCCTTCCGCCGTATACTGCCATGTATCGGCATGATAGCTTACCGCCCCGCTTTTTCAAAACATTCGTTATTATATTGGTAGTATTCTTTGATAACTTCCACTTGTCCGCTTTCCGTGTATAAATAATACCCATATAATTTCTCCGGCGTTTCAAGTACCAGAATCGTCACCTCGGCTCCTTTTGACTGCTCCACCGCGTTGCAAAACGATAATACCCGTTCTCTCTGTGTCATGTCAATCTGATTCTTACTGTCTATCGCCGGGTAACCCTGTTCTCCGAGTCTTTGAATGATGATCTGCATCATTTCCGTATACTGCATTTCTTCCACTGTATGAGAAGCCGTCTCTTCGGCATAAATATCTTGACAGAGTTTCAGGACATCATCCGTATCCACGGTGTTCTCCCTATCTACAATACTATCCGTATCTATAGTATCCTCCGCCACACGCAAGGAATCTTGACTCTGTTCGGTTTCTTTACCCGCATCCGTCTGCACGCCGCATCCTGCCGCCCATAGTATACATATAGACAGCGCTATGGATAACATATGCTTTTTCATAATCAACCTCCCTGCCTGCCAACTGTTGTCACGGATATCATATCAAAAAGAGGCTCCCCCAGCAACATGCCTTAGAAGAACCTCTTTCAAATATACTGACTAACCTCTTTTCTCTTGGACGCTGCCAAGAGATAATCTGCTTCTTGTTTCTTGCTCCTTACTCCTCCCTCAGCCGCTCCACAATACTCTTTTTTCCAAGCTTCCTATATGCCGTCACCGGCGCAGCCACCGCCACCAGCATCAGAACCGGAATCATCATCACAAACGACCAGATTTGAAACCGATACTCGAAGAACAGAAGCACATGATTTAATGCATTTACCGTCAGATAGGACAACACACTCCCCACAACCAGACTGATGCCACCTGCAATCACGATGTATCCGCAGCCTTCACAGACCAGTGTCTTCTGAAGCTGTTCATCCGTCATGCCGATGCTTTGCAGCATGGCAAACTCGCGTCTCCTAGAAATAACGCCTGTTACGACTGCATTGATGAAATTCAGGATGCCGATGAATGCAATCACAGCGGCAAGGGATATGCCGACGACGGCGATCACCGTCACCATATTGTCAAACTCCTTGCGCAGATTGTCTTTCGTCACATAACCCATCGTCGCATGGCTGTCCGTGTATGACTTGACCGCCGCCTCGAACACTGCCTGCTCTTCCTCGCTGACTTCGTAAGATACCATAAACCGCTGCCAGCCCTGCTGCATCCCTTCATCGCCGCTTTGCTGCTCTGATCCCGCAATATCCGCCTCCGTAAGCGGCAGTACCACATCGCATGCATTTGCGCTGTATCGATGCAGATTCATACTGTCGGGAATCTCGACGATCGCCATCACCTCATACTCTTTTTCCTCCATATTCTCGTAGATGACATCAACCGTCTCCCCTGCCTCGTTCGTAACCTCGCGCCATGTAGAATTTTCGGTAAACATTTCCAACGTCACCTTATCCCCCGGATGATAGATATGGTCTTCCACAGGTAACCAGTCGCCCCCAAGAATCTGTGTCAGCAGAACATAATCCCCCGTCCGGAATTTCTCAATATCCAACGTTCCGTCAAGCACCTTTAACTGTGACAGCAGCCCGTCGTCATATCCGTAGAAATATCCGTTCATCGCCTTTTCTCCCCGCATGATCAGCTCAAGATTCGCATCACTGTGTCCATCCCGTCGCAGTTTTCCCTCTGCATCCAGCTTCTGAAGCTGCTTGCGCGCCTGCTCATCCATCTGCAGATTGGTTCTGCGTAAGTAGGTCCACATTTCCCACCGCTCCTCGATGCCTGCCTGTTTATCTGCCAGCGCCAGATATGCCGGGTCGATCTCCACCACGCCGCTGCGCGGTGACCCGGATGTGAGATTGATATTCCCCAGCATGAAATCGCCCACAATCCTCTGTTCCATAAACTGCTCAATCCGAAAGCTTCCCACCGCAGTCATAATGATTGACAGCAGAATCATGCTGAATGAAATCGCCGCTATGACAACAAACGTGGTGCGTTTGTTTCTTCCCAGATTGGATACTGCCATGGAGACCACACCGAATCTCCTGCGTTCGGTGTGCCGCTTCTTTTTTCTTCCTGCGGTCTTGCCCGAAGGATTGGCTTCCGTATACTTGACCGCTTCCACCGGTGAAATGCTTCCCGCAATCTTAGCGGGCCTACGGCTGCTCAAAAAGACCGTCAACGCCGAAAACGCAGCGCTGAAGACCAAAATCCACGGATTGAACCGCAAGGAGACATCCACGCCCGAATAATCTGAGAAGCTCAGCATAAACGGCAGTGCACATTTTCCAACCCCAAAGCCGGTAGCCATTCCAATCGGGATGCCGATGACTGACAATAATAACGCCTGTCGTCTCACCAGCCTGCGAAGCTGCCTTGTCGTCGTCCCGATGGTCTTGAGCAGACCGTAGAATCTGATATCGCTGATGACGGAAATCTGAAAAATATTATAGATAATCAGATAACCTGTCACCAGAATGACGAAAACCGCACTACACAAAATCACTATCGTAAAGGGATCCGCTGCCTCCACGCGGCTGCTCATATACGCCCAGTTGACACCGTACTCAAGTTCCGCGCCCGGCTCATACCCGGCATTCCGTATGACTGTCTGTATCTTTTCCTCCAGATTGGAGGCGTTATCAAAGAAAAGATTGCCGGCATACAAACCCACATCCCGGTCTTCCGGGTGTTCTTCCTGCCATCTTAAGAAATCTTCGTCCGTAAGCGAGCCCTTGATTCGCTCCCAGTAACCTGCCGATACGAAAAGTTCACTGGCATGTGACACATAATCGCCCTCATACCAGCCGCTTACCACGAACTCATCTTCTATCGTCTTGTCCATAAAGCGGAAGGTCAGCGGTATCTTCTCCCCCAGCGCATAGGGCAGATCCAATTCATCGAACACAAACGTGTTCACCACAATTTCATTCTCCGCCACTGGAAGATGCCCCTCTTTCAGTTCGATGAACATATCGTACAGCGCATCCTCCTTAGGCAGATAGCGGATTTCCGCCTGCCATTTCACAAGATTATCCGCTATTCCAATAAAAATATCATAACTGCTCTTTACCACCGCAGGGTCAGCAGCCACCTTCTCATACTGCTTTCTTGTGGCGCCTTTTAAGCCTGCATGGAATCTGCCGCCCACTTCCCGCATCGTACTTTCCTGCGCTGTCTGCATGGTGCCGCTCATCAGAGAAAAGACCGCCGTAAACAAAAGCCCTGTCAGTGCGATTGCCGCTACCGCAAAAAGATTCCGCATACGGTTATTCTTAAGACTGCGGTCCGACAATTTCCGGATTGCAGCGCCGTTATTATTCTTCATGAACGCCACCTCCCTGCACGCAGTCATCCACAATCCTGCCGTCTTCTATATGAATGACCCTGTCGCAAAGCTGTGCCAGCGCTTCATTGTGCGTAATCATCACAATTGTCTGGTGGAACTGTCCGCTGGTCAGCTTGAGAAGGCCCAGCACCTCCTGCGTCGTCTTGCTGTCCAGATTGCCGGTCGGCTCGTCGGCAAGGATAATCGCCGGTTTTGTCACGAGTGCACGGGCAATCGCGACTCTCTGCTGCTGTCCGCCCGAAAGCTGCCCCGGAAGATTATCCAGCTTGCTTTCTAAGCCAAGGGTGTGCACAATACTTTGCACAAAGGACTGATCCGCATTTCTTCCGTCCAGTTGAAGGGGTAAAACAATATTTTCATATACACTCAATATTGGCACCAGATTATAGCTTTGAAAAACAAATCCAATCTGTCTTCTCCGGAAAATCGTTAAATCCCGCTCCTTCAACCCAAAAATCTTCTTGCCTGCCACCGTCACCGTGCCGGACGTCGCATAATCGAGTCCTCCTAACATGTGCAGAAGCGTGGACTTACCGGACCCGGAAGTTCCCACAACTGCGGCAAATTCACCCTCCTCTATGGACAAATTGATACCGTCAAGTGCTTTGACCTGCGTATCGCCGCTTCCGTAATATTTTTTTAAATCATGGGTCTCTAAGATTTTCATAGCACTCCTCCTTGTCGGGCATCTGCTGTACAAAGCGTAGTTTCTTTTGACGCCCCGATTCTACAAATCTATTTTAACAGATGCATCTTACAGCATTGTGACAAGGAGAAGAAAAAGATGTGACAATTTTGTCATACAAAGCAGCCTAATTCTCATTCAGCAGAAACAGCGAGAAACTGCTCCCATATCCAGCCTTGGAGGACACCGTGATATAACCTTTCTCACACTGCAAAATAAGCTGCGCCAGATACAGTCCAAGTCCGCTGCCTTCCTGCTGCTCCACATCCCTGCCACGGTAAAAGCGCTTGAAAATCAAATGATACTCGCTCTCCGGAATACCGATTCCTTCATCCGTAATCGTAATCTTTGTATAGAAATCCAATCTGGTCAGGGTAATCCGTACCGCACTGTTCGCCGGGGAGTATTTCACCGCATTTTCCAGAATATTCGCCATCGCCTCCGCCGTCCATTTCGGATTATGGTAAAGATTAAAATCCTTAAATTCTTCTACTATCAGCTCAATGTTCTTTGCTGATACCTGCGCATAAACCGCGTTTACGGCTCTCGCAATCGTCTCCTTAATTCCGTTATTTCCAGCATCAAAGCGTATCATGCCGTTTTCCAGTCTGGAAGCTTTCAGAAGGTCAGCCATCAGCCATTGCAGTTTGTCCGCCTGCTTTTTTGCATGGTTTAAAAATTCATGGCGTCGCTCCTCCTCAAGCAGATCATCCTGCAGAATCTCCATGTCCATCACGATATTTGCAAGCGGCGTCTTAAACTGATGCGCTAAGTCTGATATCAGCTCCATCACCTGTTCTTTGTCCTCTACTGCCTGAAGCTCTTTATAACGTGTGCTATTTAATATGTGCAACAACTGGCTCACAATCCGGGATTCCCGCGTCTCAACGATATCCGCATCCTGCGGCATATTCTGTGCCCCATTACCATCCATCCCCCAGAAATTCTCCAAAATCCGATCCATCTTCCTCCACTGCACCATAAAATACGCTGTGCCCGCGATGAGCGCAGCAAGACACAGCGTAAGACAGACCGCCAGTATCAGGATTACGGTTTGCTGCGTCATACGCCCTCCTCCGTTCCAAGACGTTTCACAGCAGAATGCGCCCCACCGTCTTCCCACAGATATCCGATTCCCTGAATGGTGCGGATATAGTTCCCGCCCAGCTTCTTTCTAAGACGGCTGATATTGACAGAGAGCGTATTTTCCTCGACAAAATTTCCATCCGAATCCCATACCCGGCGCAGAATCTGCTCTTTTAATAACGCTTGGTTTTTATTCTCCAGAAAATACTGCAGCAGCCGGAACTCCGTTATGCTCAAATCCAGTTCCCGTCCGCCCAGTAAGGCGCGAAAGGTCTTGCAATCCAAGACCACATCCCCCGACATGAGCACATGACCCATATCCCCTCCGGAATTTTCCATACTTCCATCCGTTTTTACTCTTTTCCGGCTAAGGATATTCTGCAGACGGATTTTTAAGACCGCAACAGAGAAAGGCTTCACCATATAATCATCTGCGCCGTTCGACAGCCCCATAATTTCATCCGTTTCCAGATCCCGCGCAGTCAGCATCAGAATTGCCGTCTCTTCCGATAACCGCCGTATCCTTTTACAAAAATCCAGACAGTCTCCGTCGGGCAGATTCAAATCCAATATCACAGCAGCCGGATTTTCTCTCTGATACAGCGTCTCCGCCTCCCGCAAAGAGCGAGCGCATACGACCGCATACTCTTCCTGCTCCAATGCAAAAGAAATACCACGGTTTAACCCCTCATCGTCCTCTACAATCAATATTTTCTCCGTTGTCATGTTTCCATTCTCCACGCCTTACGCTGTTTCCGGAAAAGCTTCATGCTTTCCAGAAACAGCGTAGCATATGTTATTTTATTAAATTTCCACCCAGCGCATCTCCATCGGCTCTAAATCAAGCGTCTCCTGCAGCTTGCCGTACACGTAAAGCTGCGTCCGTTTCGGCTCCTTGGAATTATTGATGACGGCAATTCTGCCACTCTTTTCAAAAACGGCAAGCTCCGTCTCCACGTTGGTGACATAGTACTTCTTCATCTCCTCTTCCTTGTGCGCCGCAAAGTAAATTGCCCGAAGAAGAATCCTGCAGTTTTGCGGGGAATACGGGAGTCCCGTAAAGTAAACACTCCTGCCCTTACCATATTCATTGACCACGAGACGGCTGTATTTCCCGTCCATATCAAGTATCTGATAATTCTCGCCCTGCGCATAGATACGGCTCTTACCCTCTCCGAAATCAATCGCTCCCTCGATATCCTCCAGAATAAAGTGTCTTCCTTTCGACTCATCATACAATTCATTATACTTATCCGTACTCATGGAAAAACCTAGTTCCCTGTCAACTCCCAGCACATCGCTTAACTGAAAATACCGGCCCTGATACTGACATGCGCTTGGCTCGCCCACACCGATGAAGCCGCCGCCCTCATCCACAAATCGACGGATTGCGCACACCACCCTTTCATCCTTCCAGTTTTCGGCGCCGCTCCACGAGGTATAAGCGTCTCCCGCATTTATGATTACCTTGATTGCCGGATCGATTCCATTCCGCACCTCATCAAAGGTAATAAATTCTACATCAACCGGCATTCCGCTTAAGCATTCAATCACACCCACATAAGAGTATATCTCACGATACCATAGTGCATGGTGCACCTGATTCGCCATCCATCTTCTTAAATTCCCCCAGCAGTTTAAGATTGCAACCTTAAAAGGCGCCGTATAGGCTTTCGTCCCCTGCATATTCTCGTGAATCTGCCGAAACTCATTTACCACCTTCTGAATCTGCTCCACAAAGCCCTGCCACTCGCTTGCAAGCTTTAAATAACCCCCGTATCCAATCCGGTCAAGGGGTGAGCGCAGAATGGCACGTCTTGCTTTCAACCAGTTGTCCTGTGCTTCCCCAATCGGGTCGCCGCCCTCGGTAAACACATCCGGAAAGAAATACGGAAGCAGTCTTCCCTCCGTGTACTTCACACCCTTGATATCAGAAATCATGCGCAATGTAACACCATCACCCACAGAACCAACAACTGCATCCAAGCCGATATTCCCAAAATACTTGCCAAAAGGCTCTGTGCCAATCCAGTGATCGCCAAGAAACATCATGGCTTCCTTGCCGTAACTGTGCACAATATCGACCATCTCCTTCGCAAGCTTGGAAACTTCTATCTGCTGGAACTCTATAAAATCTCTAAATTCCTTGGAAGGCACCCTGAAGATAGAGTTGTGATATCCCTGATCCACAATGTATTCCGGACGGAACGGATAGCCTGCCCATTTTTCAAACTGTTCGAGGATATATGGACTGACACTGGCGCTGTAGCCGAACCATTCCACGAACTTCTCCCTTTTTAAGTCGTCGAAGGTAAGGGTAAACTGATGGAAAAATGTGGTGAAACGCACCACATCCACATCCGGATTCTCCTCGCACCACCGCCTTAGCTTGTCCTTCACATACGCCTGCGTCTTAGGCTGTCTGACGTCATATGTGAGCTGGTGCGGCGCATCCTTCCAATCATTTGTAATAAAATTATACATATGTACCGGATCCCATATCAGAAACGCAAGGAAACTGACGGTATACTGATGATATGGAATCGTCTCAATAACGACTTCCCCGGTCGCCGCATCGTATTCCCATTGACTCACAGGGACCACTTCCCCCGTCGTCCGGTCAACCACCTCCCACCATCGTTTCGGATCGTCAATCGTATTCACCTTTAGCTGCTCCGTATGAAAACCTTTCATGAGTTCTATACGCAGACGCTCCCCCTTCGCCGTCAGCCGGTCACTGATTAAGTATTCCTGCTGTATCTCCTCCGGATTTTGCATCGCCCACTCATTATCTTTTCTCGTCGTATAATAAGTCGCATATATCTTAGCATCCTGACTTAGAAGCTCCGCCGGCATATTCGTACCGTCACAGTCTCTGAGGGCATCCGCCCCCAGTAGATTTTTGAGACGGATTGTCTCCTCAACCATATCCACATCCGTCGGCAAAGTCAGCCTTCCAGTCCGTTCCGGATGATGGTTCTTAAGCTCTGCCGCTGTCTTATTCATCATCGTAATCCCCTGCTCCTTTCTTCCTGCAAAAATTTCATTTTTCGCACCTTGTCCATCGCCGCCACTTCAAAACTTCTGCATATACTCGCATCCATGTTTTTATATTGTATACCATATTATTTCTTTTTCCTATTATTTTGCATGATAACAATTGATATTTATTTAACTTCCGCTACGCCATACCGAGTAATTTCCCAATCCAGTAAAGCAATCCCAATCCCCAGCTTGTCACGATGCCAAATAGAATGACCGGACCGGCAATCGTAAAAATCTTACAGCCGATACCGAATACCTGTCCTTCCTTCTGGTACTCGATTGCCGCAGACGCTACAGAATTGGCAAACCCCGTAATCGGTACGAGGGCGCCGCCGCCGCCCCATTCTACCAGCTTTGGATAGAGATTACATCCTGTGAGAATCACGCTGGTCAGCACTAACAGCATGGAGCACCACGATGCCGCTGTCTCTTTATCCAGTCCCATCCGGTTCGTCGCATAATTTAGGATACATTGTCCCAGCAGACATATAATACCACCTGTTATAAATGCCTTAATCATTTGAACGGGCAGGCTGTGCTTTGGCGTCACCTGCTCAACATGTTTCCTGTAATCCTGTTCCTTTTTTTCCTGCATTGTCTGTGGTTTCTGTTGACTCTGTGCCATATTCTTTCTTCCTTTCCACTTTCCATTTTTTACTTTCCAAAAGCCGTCTATCAAAAAGCCGTCTATCATACAAAATTTTTGAACAAAAAAGCCCGTAACAGCCCAGCCATCCATGTCCATTGAAGCATTCATCAGCCACCATATAAAAACACCTGTTGCGTAAAATAAATCAGGCTGCCGAGCAGTTTTCCAAGCGCAACCGCCAGAATCGCGATTCCTAGTCCGTGCCGGAATCCGATTCTTCTTGCAAAAACCGGTATCGTATTCAGCATTTCCGCAATCGCAAGCGCAAGGCATCCTACAAAAATTCCTGCAAAAACACCAAAGATAAGCAAAAACAATGTCCCTGTCAGATTCCACACGCCCTCCGTCGCGCCCTCTCCAAACAGCTGGTGTTTCTTCACAAATTCACCTACCATGCCCCAATCGCCAAAAATACTAAAGAATCCTCCAAAGAGCGTGCCGAACACTACCATCTCTTCCAACACAAATATTTTACGCGCCACATGCATCTTACCGGCAAACCGGGGAATTAATCCCACCGAAATCAATACCGTAAAGACCCCCGCAGACACGATCAGTCCGCTGCTGACTCCGATGATTCCCAGAAGCATCTGTTTTAACAGCATATGCTATCCCCCTTTCCGGATACTGTCCACCTCACGGATTTTCCGCCATTTGATACCGTAGTCTTCTTCATTGTACATCCATCGTCTTTCCTTCTCTGTCCGCCGTCTCTATCAGCGCCTTATTGACGTCCGTTTCATATACCCGCATCTCCACCTCGATTGGCGTCGGGTCCTTCGTAATCCTTCTGCCGCCGATGTGGTTAAAGAAAACGATAATGCCTATGGCAAGTCCAATCGAATAGGCTAGCTCCAAAATGCCGTAGCCGTCGCCCGGCTGTCCCATAACCATCTCGTAAATCTTGGAAAATACATCATTGATCCCGATGTCATTATGAAAAGCCATAATGGTAAAAGCCGTACCAAAAAAGCTGACCATTGCCACAAATATCAGTTTTATCATCTGCAGCGGTCCCTTGTGCTTATTGACATTAATATATTCCACCATAACGGCGGATTCCCCGATACTTTCAACACTCACCCCCGGACAGACCTTGTCAATCTCTTCAATCACCTTCAACAGACTGATAACCTGTCTTTTCGGTTCACCCTTTTTGAAGCAGTGCAATTTGACCGCCTTGACCTTTGCCAGTATATGAGCATCCCTGCAGGTCAGCTTCCCGATATCTTTCACATAGACGTCTTCCGACTGCAATTCTACATTCTGCTGCGCATTGATATAAATTGTAGCGCTATTAGTTGACATAACTATACTCCTCTGCTTCCTTATCTGCTTATCTGGCAATTTCCGTTTTATATTCCTTACCATATCATCCACTTTTCCATGTTAGTATCTTGGATTGTGCCGTTTTTTATTCATATAAGAAAATCTGCTTCGCAGATTATCTTGATTTCCTATCATGATGATGTTGGGGTCAAAAGGTGCTCTGGCGATTTTATATCGGCAGATTGCACAAAATATTCGCGAAGCTGTCCTGTGTAGTCATATGAGATTTTCTTATATGTTCCGTACAATATTCAGAAATTTCGGGACACGGATGTCCCGAAAAGCCCGTCATGAGCCCGGATGGAGAATAGAGGGCGGTTTCGTCCGCGTCCAAAACCTTTCATGGAATATTTAGAAAATCCATATGACGAAACCCAACACAAGGGAATATTTTGTGCAATCTGCCATCTTACATTTACCAAAAGCACCTTTTGACCCCAACATCATCCTATCATAAAAAAATCATCCGCACGAATCCTTTGCTGCTTTCGGATTCATACGAACGATTCTATAATCAAACTTTTTCTCTTAGCTGCAATAAAATACGCTTCTCCATACGGCTGACCTGCACCTGACTGATTCCCATATGCTTCGCCACCTCAACCTGCGTCTTATCTTGAAAATATCGCATATGAATCAATTCACGTTCTTTCTCCTCAAGTTGACCTAAGAGTTGTTCAAGCAGCATATGATTTAATATTTTTTCTTTCTCCACATCTTCGCAGTCGCTGCTCATGCCCGTTACCGTCTTGCCAACGCCAAAACTGCCCTGACCGTTTCCTCTTACTACCTGATCTACCAGATATATCTCATTTCCATCGGATTGATAAACCGACTTGTAAATTGATTCCACCTCCACGTTTGCGTCAAGCGCCATCACAATGTCCTCGACAGACAGCCCCGTCGCCCCGGATAGTTCCTGCAGAGTCGCTTCCCTGCCATACTCCTGTGACAGATGTTCCGCCGCCTGTTTTATTTTCCAGCCGTTTTCCTTAAGCGTCCGGCTGACCTTGACCATGCCGTCATCCCGCAAGAATCGTTTGATTTCTCCCTGAATCATAGGAACCGCATAGGTAGAAAAGCGTACTTCATAGCTGAGGTCAAATTTGTCAATCGCTTTCATCAATCCGATACATCCGATTTGGAATAAATCCTCCATATCATACCCACGCCCTACGAAACGCTTTACGATATGCCTAACCAGTCCCAGATTTTCCTCTATCAGTTTCTCTCTTGCCTCTTTATCTCCTGCCTGTGAACGTTCGATTAATACGGCAGTCTCTTCCATCGGCTATTCCTCGCTGTCTATCCATGAACTGGTTCCGATTTTCTTATACATCTTCACGCTTGTCCCAATATCCGGCTCCGACTGCACTTCCAGATTATCCATAAAGGCTTCCATAAAGGCAAACCCCATGCCGGAACGTTCCAGCTCCGGTCTTGAAGTATAAAGCGGCTCCATTGCCATTCTGATATCGTCTATTCCGATTCCTCTGTCCGCAACTTCCACTTCCAGAACATCTCCCTGCAGACGGCATTTCATATATACCCTGTCATCCAGACGGCTCCTGTTCTCATATCCGTGTATGATTGCATTGGTCACCGCCTCTGAAACGGCGGTCTTTACATCCGACAGTTCTTCCAAAGTGGGATTTAACGGCGCAATGAAAGCTGCAATTGCCATTCTTGCAAAAGACTCATTATCCGATATTGCTGCAAATTCAATCCGCATTTCATTTGTAATCCGTTCCGTATCTTTCTTTTCAATAATCTCTATCATCATATCCTCCATTCCTATGCCTTCACTATTTCCACAATATTCTGCAGCCCGGACATCAGCAGAATCCTGCGAATCCGGTTATCCGCATTGATTGCATACACCTTGCCCCCGAAACATGAAATCTTCTTATATCTGCCCAGTATAATCCCAATGCCGGAACTGTCCATAAAGGTTGTCCTCTCAAAATCAAATACCACGTTTCCAACCTTTTTTGATAAAATATAACGGTCCGCTTTTGCACTTATGTCAACCGATTTGTGATGGTCTATTTCATCCGGCAGCCTTATCATCAGATAATTGTCAATCACTTTAAAGTCTTCCACGTTATGTAAACTCCTTTCCGTTTGGCAAAATTTCCTATCACAGAAAGGACATGGCAAATGCCATGTCCTTTGTCTTTCGTGTCTTTATCTGATTTTATCAACGCCTACTCTGCGTTACCCATATCCTCCAAGAACGCCTCCGACTTACTTGCCTTCTCCGTTCCCGGGAACAACTGGATAATCTGTAGGTAAGTAGTTCTCGCCTTATCTTCCTCCCCTATGCGATAATACGCATTGGCAAGATTGTAAAGCGCCTCCCCGTTCGTAGCGTCATACTTAAATGCTTTCTCCAGATTCGGAATCGCATCTTCATAGTTCTCCTGCCTGTATGCCTCATAGCCGTCATTATAATATGACTCCGCTATACTTGGTCCTACAAGCGCAAGCAACGTATTGTAAAGACTCTCAAAGGCTTCCGAATTGCTTGTCTCTTCCTCTGCATCCTCTTCTTCTATCTCTTCCAGATAATCCGCAACTACCGTAACTTCTTCCGGATTCGTCAGATATGCGCCAGCCGCTTTCATCAGGCTGTCAACTGACTTAAGCGTACCGTCCGTACCAAGATAAGCCTCCAAATCCTGCTGTAAATTATTATTCGTCTCCGTCAGCTCGCTAATCTGAAGCTGCAATTCATCAATCGTAGCCGATTTGCCATCCGATTGTTCACTCACCCTGCGCAGTTCTTCATCAATGCTTGCCTTTGCCGTCTGCACTCTCGCCGGCAGAATCAGAAATACAGCAATCGCCACACCAATGATAATGCCGATTCCGAGATTCAGAAGCGAAGTGACTCCCCTGCCTTCCTTCACATTAACCGGCTGGATAATCGTCTCATTTCCGCTCTGATACTTGATGATTTCATCTGATTTATGCTTTTTCTTCGGAGGATTCTTAACGCCCTCCTCCGGCACGAGCATTTCGTCTACTTCCTTCAGATACCGCAGCGTCGCAATATTATTCGTATCGATATCGAGACACTTCATCAGCTCCCGCTTGGCTTTCTCCCACTCTTCATTGTTGATATATAAAAGCGCCAAAAGCTGATGTGCCCTGATAAATCTTGGATTTAAAGAAAGCACCTTTTTCAACTGGATGACAGCCAGATCCAGACTGTCCTGATTACAATAAGTGAGCGCCTGATTATACTTTTTAATCGTCTGATTGATAATATCCAGACGGTTCTGGTTCGTCTGAATCATATCGATATAATCATCCGCTATATTCTTTTTTGGTCTTAAATTCTTACTGATTACCCATTCGCTTAATGCCGCCACCACTTCTCCGGTCTCAAAATACACGAGTCCCAGAAGATTACGGGCTTCTACGTTATTTTTATTAAATTTTAAACTCTGTCTTAAACTGGTAATTGCTCCTGTCAGATCCCTGACATTTGCCCTCTCCAGACCTTCATTGTAAAAACGGTTGGAGATATATATGATTTTCTTATACAGGGCTACATCGGCACCGCAACTCGTGCAAAAATCATGCTCAGACAGATTACATCCACACCGATAACAAATCATCTATGCCAATCCTCTATTCTACGCCCGTTTTCTTCGCTTCTGATTCCTTGACGATCTTGACCATCAAGTCTGCCATATCTGTCAAATCCTGATTATAAATAGCTTCCTCCGCGTCTTCCACTTCCAGACTGGGATGAAACTTCTTTAACTCTTCTTCAAAATTAATCATGCTTATGACTCCTTAAAAGGGCTTTCATCTCGCCCACCAGATATAATGAACCGACAATATACACGTTATCTCCGTCATCCTTACCAAGTATCAGCTCCTTATATGCTGCATCCAAACTGTCATACGCTTTACACCGGAGTCCGGTATACTGTCTATACAAATCTTCTAACATATGAACCGGCAGTGCGCGCTCGTTTGTAAGCGCCACAACTCCGATTTTATAAAACAGTCCTGAAGAAGCTATCGCTTCAATCACTGCCTGATATTGTTTGTCTTTCACGACGGAAAACAGCAAAACCCGTTTCCCGCTGCAAGGCTGTGTTCTTACTGTCTCCATAAAGGCATAAATCCCGTCTATATTATGGGCGCCGTCAACATATACCGATGGAAGCACTTCTTCCATCCTGCCCTCCCAGACCATCTTACGGATTCCCTCCTGCATGATGCGCACCGTAATCCGTTTATCAGAAAGCCGCTCCAATGCCTTGACCGCCAGCGCCGCATTTTCAATCTGATAGACCGCCGAAGTGGACACAGTAAAACCAATATAATCATAATAGTTTAAATGGAGAGAAAAATCAATTGTTTTATTCTTAATCTTTATTTCTTTTATCGCCTGCGCGAATACCGGGATTTTCTCTGCACCTATACAGTCCGCACATTCCGCTATCTTTCCGGCAGCCTCTTCAGGTCTGTCAAAATAGATGACCGGAACGCCTGCCCGCATAATCCCCGCTTTTTCTTCCGCAATCTGCGCTAATGTATCCCCCAGATATTCCATATGGTCATAACCGATAGACGTAATAATGCACATCTTCTTATTCTCCACCGCATTCGTAGCGTCCAGTCTGCCTCCAAGCCCGGTCTCTAACACCACATACTCCACGCCCGCATCTTCAAACAGAACCATCGCCATAAAAAAGAGAAATTCAAAAAAGCTCGGATGATACCCTCTCCCTGCAAGATCCGGCGGCAAATCAGCCAGTTTATCCATAACAAGACAAAAGGCATGTAAAAATTCCGCCTCCGTCACCATTTTGCCGTTCACGGCTATCCTTTCCCGCATCGTAACAAGATGGGGTGACGTAAACATCCCCGCCAAAATTCCGGCTTGTGCAAACACCGAACACAAATAAGCACAAACGGAACCTTTTCCGTTTGTGCCTGCTACGTGAATTACTTTACAACTGTGTGCCGGCTTCCCCAGATGCACCAAAAACTTCCGGGTATCCTCCATACTGCTCTTACCGGTAAATTTCGGAATCCTGTTAATATACGCTTCCGCTTCACCGTAAGTAAAAATCTGACCTGTCATGATATCTTCCATATCCGCTAATTATGAATAATTACGGTTCCTTCTATTATACTCTTAGGCGCAGCATATTTCATAAAGCAGGTCGTCCTGTCAATCACCTTCTGTTCGGCATTCACGCTGATAACTACATTGCGGTACAGATTGCCGTCCACCTTGATAGAGGCGCCTTTACTCTCTTCCATAATCTCTTCTAACGTTTCCCGCTCCCTGCCAATTTTATCCAGTTCTTCAAAATACTGGTCTTTCAGCCTGTTCCACTGTGACAGCTTCGCTTCCGTCGCAGCCGACGTGCTCGCTCCGCGCATTCGCTTTTCACGCAGCGCCTCTGTCATCGTCTCCACAAGCTCCGATATCTTATCCTTCGTTTCCCGTTCTCTCTGCCGCACATCCACAAGACGGCTGAAAGCCTCCGGCTCATACCCACAGTGCAGAATTGTTTTAACTTCCGCATCGTTACCGGCTGCCATCACCTCAATCCCTTTGAGTCCATGCGTATAACCGCCGATGATCACGCCCTTTTTCCCTGTCGTAATCACCTTATCCTTGGCATATATCCGGGCGTTCAAAATTGTATTCGACTGCACCGTTCCGCCCGCATCTACCATGGTATTCTCAATAAAATCAGCAAAAACGCTGCCTCTTGCCGATATCTTACCGCCGCCCTGAATTCCGCGGCTTAAGACCACATCTCCGCCGGCAAAAAGCGTCGCTGCACCTGTCGTACCGTGAATCTCAATGTTACGTCCTGCCCGGATGACCACACCGCTCTCCACATTGCCGTTGATAATCACATCACCGAAGAACTCAACCTTACCGATAATCATATCCACATCGCCCATAATCTCATGGACATTCTGGATATCTACTTTACCGTCCTTTACCTCAATCTTACCGTCAGACTGCGCATAATAAATATTGTTCTCCCGCAAAATACCTTTGCCACGCATCGGCGGCAAATCTCTGCTCGGCTTCACCTTCATCTCGGCGCCACAGACCGTATAACCGTCCGTCCCCTGCACCGCATAATGATAAATGGCAACCTTATCGCCCTTGCGCACATTCTGGAGCGCACTCATATTCGTATAGTCAACCGTGCCGTCTTCCCGGATTTTAGGAACGCCGTACTCCTCTGGCGAAAACAGATATTCAAAATATCCGTCCTGCCCTTCCACGCACTTTGCTCCCTTCGCCACCAGAATCTCTCTGTCATAAACCTTCTTCTTAATCATTGCCGAGAGATTCGAGCTGTGATAACCTTTCACCACACCGTTCCGCTCCAGATAGGTAATCAACTCATTCTTCGTATATATCTGTCCGTCGTCAGGAGGCGCCAGATAAAGCCACGCCGCCATTTCATCTTCTTCCACACGCAGATAAGTGCCCTTCGCAAGATTCGTGCCTTTCGCATCCCATCCTGCTTCTTCCGTTCCCCGTGCATTCTGTGTCTCTTCCGTCGTTGTCACCAATGACCCTGTACCGGGCATTGCCGCCCTGTGCATGGCATTTTTTAATTTATCCATCTGCTCTGATGAAAACTTGATTCCGCTCACATGGCTCACCTCCCTTTCCGCGTCTGAATTTCTTATCTTGCACTGTCTCAAAAAACATAATGCCCTAGTATTACTTTACACTATCTTAGCAGACTTTACCAGCCCTAAATCAAAAGAACATGTACTTTTTCTGCGTGCATGACTTTTATTTGCCCAGCTGTATCAGTCTTTCTTTTACCTGCGCAAGCATCTGCGTATATTTTTCCAGCTTCGCGCGCTCTTCCGCCACCTTGGCTTCCGGCGCCTTGGACATAAACTTCTCATTGTTCAACATGCCGTTTACTCTGGCAAGCTCGCCGTTCAGGCGCTTTTCCTCTTTCTGCAGACGCTCGATTTCCTGCGCGATGTCCACCAGTTCTGCAAAAGGAATATAGACCGTTGCGCCCGGAATCACTACCGATACCGCGTCATCGGCGATACCGCTCTTATCCGCCTGCACCGTCACCTCGGATGCCCCTGCAAGGGCTGCAAAGAACAGGCTGCCCTCCTCAAAAATCCTTCGTACCTCCGCACCGTCACTGACAACGAATACGGCCGCCTTACGACTTGGCGCAACATTCATCTGCGTGCGGATATTTCGGATGCCGCGAACGGCTTCTTTCATCAGTTCGATTGCCTTTTCCTCTTCCCCGAATACCCTTTGTTCCGTATACACGGGCCATTTGGAAATCATGATGGACTCTTCCTCACTCTGAATCGTACAGAAGATTTCTTCCGTGATAAAAGGCATGTAAGGGTGGAGGAGCTTCAGCGCGTCAAGCAGGACATTTTTAAGCGTCCACAGCGCCGCGTTATTACTCTCCTGCGCGTCCGTATCCTTCTGATATAAACGGGGTTTTACCATCTCGATATACCAGTCGCAGAATTCATCCCAGATGAAATCATATACCTTCTGTACCGCGATACCAAGTTCATAATGATCGATATTGTCTGTCACATCCTTCACCAGCGTATTTAACTTGGAAATAATCCACTTGTCCGCCGGTTCCAGATTCTTTCTGATTTCATCATAGGATACTTCCCAGCCACGGCTTCCTGTCTTTTCCTGCGCCTGCTCCATATTCATCATGATAAAACGGGATGCGTTCCAGACCTTGTTCGCAAAATTCCTGCTTGCCTCCACTCTTTCATAGTAGAAACGCATATCATTGCCCGGCGCATTTCCTGTAATCAATGTCAGTCGAAGCGCGTCCGCGCCATACTTATCTATAATCTCTAACGGATCGATACCGTTACCGAGAGATTTGCTCATCTTGCGTCCTTGGGAATCACGCACTAATCCGTGGAATAATACAGTATGGAAGGGTTTCTCCCCCATCTGCTCATATCCGGAAAAAATCATGCGGATAACCCAGAAGAAAATGATATCATACCCTGTCACAAGCACGTCCGTCGGATAAAAATATTTCAAGTCCTCCGTCATTTCGGGCCAACCCAGTGTGGAAAAGGGCCACAACGCAGAAGAAAACCATGTGTCTAATGTATCCGGATCCTGCGTAAAATGGGTGCAGCCGCATTTCGGACATACCTCTGGCGTCTGCTTTGCCACAACCACCTCGCCGCACGCGTCGCAGTAATATGCCGGAATCCTGTGTCCCCACCACAACTGACGGCTGATACACCAGTCGCGGATATTGTCCGTCCAGTTAAAGTAGGTCTTGTCCATGCGCTCCGGAATCAACTTGATTTCACCCTTCTTAACCGCTTCCACCGCAGGCCCTATCAGTTCGTCCATCTTTACGAACCATTGTTTCTTAATCATCGGCTCGATGGTCGTCTTACAGCGGTCATGGGTTCCCACATTATGAGAGTAATCTTCTATTTTAACCAAAAGCCCTTCTGCTTCCAGTTCCTTTACAATCTGCTTTCTCGCCTCATAGCGGTCAAGTCCTTCGTATTTTCCGCCGTTTGCATTGATGGTTGCGTCATCGTTCATAATATTGACTTCGGGAAGATGATGACGTCTGCCTACCTCAAAATCATTCGGGTCGTGTGCCGGGGTAATCTTAACGACGCCTGTACCAAACTCCATATCAACATATTCATCCTCCACGACCGGAATCGCCTTATTCACGATTGGAAGCCAGACCTGCCTTCCTTTTAAATAAGTATATCTTTCATCGTTCGGATTCACTGCAACAGCCGTATCGCCGAGCATCGTCTCCGGACGGGTCGTCGCAAACTCCAGAAACTCCGTCTTGCTGGGCTGCCCGTTCTCATCCACGAGCGGATATTTGATATGCCAGAAATGACCTGCCTGTTCTTCATATTCCACTTCCGCATCGGAAATAGACGTATTGCATACCGGACACCAGTTGATAATCCTGCTGCCCTTGTAAATCCAGCCCTTCTCATGCATCTTGCAGAACACTTCCGTGACCGCCCTGTTGCAGCCTTCGTCCATGGTAAAGCGCTCCCTGTCCCAGTCGCAGGAAGAACCTAATTTCTTAAGCTGGCTGATGATTCGTCCGCCATACTCGTCCTTCCACTCCCACGCGCGCTTCAAGAAGCCCTCGCGCCCTAAATCTTCCTTGGAGATGCCTTCCTCTTTGAGTTTCTCGATAATCCGCACTTCCGTCGCAATAGAGGCGTGGTCCGTGCCGGGCTGCCAGAGGGCATTGTAGCCCTGCATTCTCTTATAGCGGATTAAAATATCCTGCATGGTATTGTCAAGCGCATGTCCCATATGGAGCTGTCCCGTAATATTTGGCGGCGGAATGACGATGGTGAAGGGTTTCTTCGTCTCGTCAACCTTTGCATGAAAATATTTCTTGTCCATCCATTTCTGATACAGTCTGTCTTCTATGCCTTTGGGGTCATAGGTTTTTGCCAATTCTTTACTCATGGTCTTCTCTCCTCTTTGTTGATGGCTGTGCTTCCCAACTTACTTTAAACGGCTTCCGCCTCTGCGCATAAGCAGACTCGAAAGACTTCCTACTCTGCTTATGCGCGAAAAAACGCCCTCCGCCGACTTACTCATTCGGCAAAGGGCGCATATGCGCGGTACCACCTTTGTTTCTCACTCACCGATTCCTGTCCGTCCGTGCATACACCACAATCCGGCTCTTTCGCCGCACATCTGTGACGCAATCCGCAATCTTTCAGAAATCTTAATCCGCTAACGGGGATTGGGCGTGGACGCTTACTGTGCCTCTGCCGTACTTTCCGTCTCCACGGAAAATACCTTTCCTGTTCGGCGTCCCGGCTCCAAAGCTACCTTCCATGATTCCTCTTCCGAAGCTGCCTTCCAGCATACGGCGGCTCTCTCTGACGGCGGTTGTCATGTACTCCTCTTTGTCATCACCTTTACTATACATTACCATTACTATAGTAACTCCGGGATTTTTTGTCAAGAGAAGAATTCTATCGTTTTTGCTTTCACATCTTATAAATTTTTATTATACTCTGTTTTTCTAATATTTTCTACGTTATTAATAGTTTTATGACAGTATTTAGAATTCTCTCAGCAAAAACGCCATATAAACCGGCAGAACCAGCATCTGTCCCGACTTTCCGATATTGTAATCACCCAGTTTGACTGCTCTTTCCACATGGTATTTCTCAGGGTGGCGCAGAATCGTTTTCACGCTTTTGGCATTGCCGTTTACCGCCTTTACTTCCACAAGAGTACACTCACCTTTATAACGAATCACAAAATCGATTTCCAGTCCGGAATCTTTATGAAAATAATAAAGTTTCCGTCCCATCTTAACAAAAATATCCGCAATCAGATTCTCGAAAATAGCGCCTTTATATCCATATAGATTTCCCTGTAAAATATCATACTGTGTGCCGTCCTCCAGCATACTGACAAACAGCCCGCAGTCCTGCATATATACCTTAAAAACGTCCCTTTCCGCGTTGCCGTCTAAAGGGAGCTGCGTAATCGAAAGGTTATAGCAGCGGGCAATGATACCGGCATCCTCAATCCATTGCAGACTTCCGGCATATCTGGAGGCAGTAGAACCTTTTTTTACGACGGAATACTGAAACTTCTTATTTTCTTTGCCAAGCTGTTTCGGAATGGATTCAAAGCACTCTCTGATATGGGATTTGTCTTTCTGTCCTGCGTACTTTACCATATCATCCTCATAAGAACGAACAATATTCCGCTGGATGCGCAGCACCTCATCCATCTGCTTTGTATTTACAAAAGTCTGGACCGCATCCGGCATTCCGCCCACAACTGTATATTGTAAAAGCATCTGTCTCATACGATTGTGCAATGCTTCGGGTATTGGTGTCTGTGTTTCGAGATTTTGCTTCAACAAATCAATAATCTGTTCTGTCATCCCATTCGCCCACAGAAATTCTTCAAAGTCCAGCGGATACATATCAATAACATTTTCAAAGCCTACCGGTATAGATTTCGGCTCTTTTCCATAATCTTTCACCCCCAGAAGAGAACCTGTTCCGATCACATCAAACCGTCCGTCCGTATGAAAAAATTTGAGAGCGGTTCTTGCATCCGGACATTCTTGAATTTCATCCAGAATTAGCACAGTCTCTCCCGCCTCAAACACAGCGTTGCCCGGCATGAGCGCGGAAAGCAACATAATAATATGATTAATCTCCAGAGAACCCTCGAACACAGATGCATAATCCGGATTTTCAAAAAAATTCAGATATACTACGTTTTTATAATAATTCTTCGCAAAATCCATGACAGAAAACGTCTTTCCGCATTGCCTGCACCCCTTAATAATAAGCGGCTTATGTCCTGACGTGTTTTTCCAGTCAATCAAACTTTGCGTAATCTTTCTTTTCAGCATGATATCTACACCTCCTGCCTATGCTTATTGTATAGTATACACTGCTTTTCAACTTTTTCAAACGACTTTTAAGCAATATTTAAAAATTTTTAAAGGGACTTTTTACAGAAAAGAATATATTTTTTAGGGACTTTTTACCAAATCTTTCACTTTTTCAAACGACTTCAAAAAATTTTCAACGGATTGTTTTTGTTACCAAACTCTCGTAAGGACACAGGGCATAGACAGGAAAAATCTGTAACAAAGTATAACACAAAATGAACAGGTATGGTGAACTGATGGAGATGCTTTCCAAAAATTTTCTAATATAAAAAGAAGGTGGATAGGATATGAGATTTATTTATGCAGAGTACAATATGTACCACAACTGTATTGGCGTGACTACTTTTGATGGATATATATTGAAAATAGACTGCGGAAAAGCAGAAGAAGGATTAAAAACCACGCCATGCTCTGAATGTGCTTTGAATGCTTTAGCAATAGATAAACCACTTGAGTATGCAAGGCTATATCTTGAGGACTGTATGCAGACGTGGGTAGATGCAGAAGATTCATTAGAATTGTGGTAACATATTTTCTTTATATGCCTTATTGAGCTGATAATAACGAAAGATAGATAGGTACAAAATAGTCTACAACTTGCAGACTATTTTGTATCCATCATTTTTGCCACTTCAGATTCCAACATTTCTATTGTCGGAAGACTGCGCTCATATTCTTTGCTGAGGACATTGCTTAATTCATATCCTGCAATACCAATCGGTTGCGAAACTTCTTCCAAAGAATATTCTGCCACAACATTATCCTTGCAAATAAGCAAACCTATTGCTGGATTATCGCCATCTCCTGTTAATTGTTTATTTACTGCGGTAACATAAAAGTTCAATTTTCCTACATATTCTGGCTCGAACCTCTTCAGTTTATGTTCCACAACAACATAGCAATGCAGCTTGATATCCTACTTTCATTCTGTATAATACTGTGCCTGTGCATGCCACAGTTCATGGTATTTCCCGTTTTCATCTGCCACGAGAGAATCATGCGTGCCCTGCTGGATGATTGCTCCCTCATGAAACACAACGATCATGTCGCAGAATTTACAGGAGGAAAGGCGGTGGCTGATATAGATTGCCGTTTTATCTCCGGCAATCTCATTAAACTTTGCATAAATATCAGCTTCCGCAACAGGGTCAAGGGCGGCAGTGGGCTCATCAAGGATGATAAACGGGGCATCTTTATAAAGCGCACGTGCGATGGCAATCTTCTGCGCTTCACCGCCCGAAATATTGACGCCGCTCTTATCATAATCCTTATACAAATAAGTCTCTACTCCGTCCGGCAGCTCCAAGAGCCTTTCGGCAAAGCCTGCTTTTTCCAGTGAATCCCTGACCCGCCCGCGGTCATAGGAAGTCCCAGATGCCACATTCTCGCCCAGCTTTAATGCGAAGAGCTGGAAGTCCTGAAAGACGACGGAAAAAATCATCATGTATTCTGCATAATTATACTTGCGGATATCGATACCATTGAGCAGAATCTCCCCTTCCGTGGGATCATACAAACGGCACAGCAGCTTAATGAAGGTCGTCTTACCGCTTCCGTTCATGCCTACAACAGCCAGTCGTCTGCCGATTTCAAACTTTATGCTGACATTGCGGAGGGCATAATTTTCGCTTCCGGGATATTTGAAGGAAACGTTACGAAATTCCACTTCATATTTGCGGTCACGCCGCTTTTCCACCGTAAGACTGCCCTGATACATAGTATTCGGTATATCGAAGAACTCAAATACCGGAACAAGGAAGGCGGCATTATTGCGCATATCTCCCAGCGCTGAAATCAGACCGGACATTCCGACGGATACTTTTGTAATGGATGCAATATACTGTGCCACCGCGCCAAGCCCAAACGCTCCTGCCCACGCTTTCAGACAGACGAAAGCATAGACCATACCTGTGAAAATCACCGAAACTGCTGATGATACGGCATTACAAAGTCCCATGGGACCTCTTCCATATTTTGCCATTAGCCCCTTTGAGCCAAAGGTGTTCTCCCTGTTCTCCCGGTTACTTCTTTCACAAATCTTATCCTGCCTGTACATTCTTACATCTGCTGCAGTCTCTCTGTGATAACCGAGAGCCCCAAAAAAAGCGTACAAACGATTTGCCAGATTTAAAGATTGCACACTAAACGCCCAATAGCTGTTCGCCTTATTGGAGAGCACCGGTGCAATATAGGTTATCGTGAGCATAACAGCAATCATAAGCACGGCAGACAGGGGATGATTCAAAATGGTGTACACTCCCGCACGCTCGGGTACGCGGCTTACAAACAATGAAACCGTCAAAGCGATACCGCCCACAAGCGTAAACACGGACGAACATACCTCTTCGTAACCTCCTAACACCCGATGCAGTCCCCAGCCGCTGCCGCCCTGATTCTGCCGGATGATGAAAAGAAGCTCTGCGGTTCTGGCTTCATCCCGGCTCACATAATCCATAGCAAGAAGCTTTTCAAAAAGGAGAGCATTTACCTTCCACCAAAGACCTGCATTGTGTGTTTCCTTCCACTTATTAAACAATGCAGACAGCAGTGCGATCACAGCGCCGGACACAAGTGTAAGCATCACAAGAAACCGTAGCCGTCCGGCATCTTTTCCGCCTGCAAGCTCATCGATCACAAGCGCAGAGAAATAGATGCCGACATATGGCGTAAGAGCGTCCCACATTACGCAGACCATGCGTGAAAGCACCATCTGCGGGTAATGCCTGAAGTATAAATAAAATGCACGGTTATTGAGTTTTATCATTTCGCTCCATGACATAGACTTTTTACTCATTTTCAGCATCTCCTTCCCTGTAATATTTACTTTGTACCGCATAGAGACCGGCGTATCTGCCGCCAAGCCTTAACAGCTCCTCATGCGTACCTTCTTCGCAGATTCCCGCATCGTCAATCAAAATAATGCGGTCGCAAAAGCGGGTGGAAGCAAGGCGGTGAGAAATGTAAATGGACGACTTAGCGCCTGTCACTTCATGATATTTTTGATACATCTCCGATTCCGCAATAGGGTCAAGGGCGGCAGTAGGTTCATCAAGGATGATAATGGGAGCATTTTTGTAAAGCGCCCTCGCCAGCATCAGGCACTGTGTTTCACCGCCGGAAAGAAGCGTCGCCTCCTCATATACCTCGCGGTTAAGACAGGTCTCATAACCGTCAGGCAGAGCATCGATTTTGGCACGCAGTCCCGCTTTTTCCACACATTCCCTCACGCGTTCCATATCAATGCCGCTATCGCTCTGCGCAACATTGACCGCTATCGTTCCTGCCAGCAAAGAAAAATCTTGGAATACAGCCGAGAACATTGTGTAATAGTCCGCACGATTATAGCCTCGTATATCCTCTCCATTAAGCAGCACCCTGCCCTTGGTAGGATCGAGAAAGCCGCAGATTAATTTAATCAAGGTTGTTTTGCCTGCCCCGTTTAATCCCACCACCGCCAGCTTTTCGCCGGGATGCAGCGTAAGATTTATATCTGTCAAGGTATCCTTATCTGCTCCCGGATAGCGGAAAGAGACGCCCTCCAGCCTGAGCTCATATTCTCTCCCTGCCTTTGCTTTAATACGCCTGCCGCCATCAAACAAAAAGGGTTCCTCATATTCCAGACATTCACGAACGGTAGAGATATCCAGAGACTGCTTATACAGGGTACTAAGCCCACTCAAAATTCCCGATACCCATTCGGTAAAGCCGCCAGCCGCAGTGAAATACAAGAGAAATTCCGATACGCCAAGCCCATCCCGAATCACAAGTAAAATCAAGAAAGCGTATGCGATGGCATTACGAAGGAAGGTAAAAACCAAATCTGCAATCGGAGACCAAATATATACGCCCTGCGCTTTTTTATGGAAAGCGGTATAACAGTTCATTGCTTTTTCATACAATTCTTCAATCCATGGGCGAAGACCAAAGATGCGGATATCCTTTGCCACAGTCAAGTCCTCCACACGCATCGAAAGATAATTCATGTGTCTTTCGTATTCCGCTTCTTCCTCACGATGACGATATCCATATCCATTCACACAATTACCTATCAAAAAGCTGACCAATGCTGTCGCGAGGATAACAAAAATGAGGAACGGCTGCACAGCTGCCAGAAGGCTTACATAGATGAAAAATCCGACAATATTGGTTACAAGCGTTGTCAGCGTTGTCCATATGGCTTCTATCGCCTCATTGCTGGAAAATGTACACTCACGGGATTTGACAAGCAGTTTTCTGAATTTGTCATCATCAACATTGGGATAAGATGTTTCTGCTGCTTTTCTGTTTAAAAGATTCGCAATCTCAATACGAAGGCTGATTCTGCCAAACAGCGTGTTCGTATTCACATAAGCGGATGCCGCCGATACGAGCATAAGACCAAGCGCAAAGCCTGCAATGGTCAAAAACAATTCCCCTGCGGAAACGTGTCTTTCCACCGCTGACAGTATCGTGGGCGAGACATACAGATTGACAAGATTTAGTGTGACTGCCAGCGCTGCGGAAAGCAGGCTGAGAATAATCACCTTTTTTTCTTCAGAAGTCCATGCCACTTTTATCATAAACCATGCATTCTGCCACATATTATACTTCGGTTTAACAGCTTTTGCCTTTTTCCGTTTTTGTTTTTCTTCCTTAGCCATACATAAACACCGTCCTTTTGTGGAATTTACACTATCACAAAAAATCGTCCCCTGATTATTCTGGGGACGAATCGTTATTTCCGGGGGATAAATTGCAATTTTTACATCTGCGGAAGCAGTATTTCTGTTGTGAATGCTCCATCTTCACTGTTGCGGCTGATATATCCGTCCAGCCGCTCCACAATCGTATCAATCCGAACCAGACCGAAGCCGTGTCCTTCGCCCTTTGTACTTCGGAATAGTTTTCCCTCTTTTTTCAATTTCTTTCCGGCAGTAAAATTCGTGATGGAAATATAAAGCTGCGTATTTCGCAGGTCCATATATAAGCGGATCACCCGTTTTTCCTCAGGAAGTTTCATACTGGCTTCAATTGCATTATCAAACAGGTTTCCGATGATACAACACAAGTCAATCTCTGACAAGTTCAGTTTCACAGGAATACATGCATCAGCTACGACCTTGACGTTCCTTTCGTTTGCCAGCGAAATTTTTGAATTTAGGATAGCATCCGTCATGGGATTTCCTGTTTTAATGACAGTATCTACGCTGGTCAGGTCATCATCCAGCAAATCAAGATATCGTTTGACAGCATCCCAGTTTTCCGATGCCGCATACGCTTTCATCACTTGGATATGATTACGGTAGTCATGCCGCCACCCACGAATTTTGCGATACATATTGTCTATTTCCCGGTAATGTGTTTCAGTCAGCTCATGTTGATAGGAAGCAATCTGTTGATCAATTCTTTTTGAAAAAAATCCCATATGTTTGTCACCTCATATTGATAATTGCACGGTTAACACCTTCATAGGCGCCCTGGGGCAGAGGGATAGCCGTACCATCATGCAACCTGATTTCCGCCTTTGTGACACGGTCTATCTGTGTCAGATTAACGACCGCCGAACGACCCACACGATAAAAACGGTCATCCAGCTTTCTTTCCAATTCATTCAGCGTCATCTTTACGGTCAGATTATCCGAAGCATGGATGGTCACATAATTGCCGGACACATCGGCATACCTTATTTGATAGATAGGAATCCGAACCATTTCACCACCAATCTTAAGGTTCAAAACTTTCTCATTTTTTGACAGCTTATAAGCCGCCCGGTCAAGGACAGAAAACAGTTTGTCCTTCCCGACCGGTTTCATCAGATAATGAAGAGCAGCCACTTCATAGCCTTCCAGAATATAATCGGAATATCCTGTAACAAAAACAATTTGAACGGTATCATTGTCACAACGCAGCTTTTTTGCCATGGTGACGCCATCCATTGCTCCCATCTCTATATCAAGAAACAAAATATCATAGTCCTTCTCCTCGGCATAGTGGAACAGGAAGTTTTCGGCAGAAGAAAAAGTGGAAATCTGCACGCTGTGACCGGTATGAACGCCCCAGCTGCTTACCAAGCCTGATATGAATTGTCTGTCTGCATCGGAATCGTCACATATTGCAATCTTGTAATCCATGTTTTCTCCATTCTTTACGAATAAATCCATTTGTGAAATGTTGCATTTTCCGTATTTTTGTTGTATCACCTACGGTCTGCAATGGGTGTTTCCGTATCTGCCGAATGACAGTCTGGTAACTCATTACTGTGCCGTTACTTAGTGTTCCCTGCTTAACTTCCTCGTCAATCCATCGGTCAAGCATCATTCCCAGCGTGATATTCTCCGTCTTTGCCACAAACTTCTTTTCCTCGTAATCCTCCATTGCCTTGCGGAGAAGTTTCTCCATTTCGCTTTTACTCTCTGTGCCTGCATACTACTTCTGCACCAGATTTCCGCTCTCATTCTCCACATAAAAGCGGTAGTACCAATTCTTTCCTTTTTTTCTTACAGAACCTTTTGCCATATAAAATCTCCTTTCCTGACTTGGCAATCGGAACTGAAAAGATATGCTTGTTTGCGTGTAGGCATATAAACTATCTGGTGGATAGCCAGAACTACGGTTGCCCTTTTTGTTACAGAGAATGTTCACCCAACAGATTTTTCAGCCTTGTCTTCGCAAGCTCCGGCTGTTTGGCGTAAGTCCGCACAATGTCACTGATTTCACTCGTGCTGTTGATGAAACGCATAATCTCCCGTAAAAACATGACATTGTTAAATTCCTGCTCGGATTCAAAGCCCATGACCTTTGACATTGCCCCGTTAAAATCCCCGCCTGTGCCATACTCCTTCAACGCATGGGAAAGGGACTGGTTGAACATACGGTACTCATAAAGGAACAAAAGCAATAAATCTTTGGAAAAATCACTTTCCCCCTCTGCCATGTCAAGCGGGAAATCACCCATAATCCTACTCATGGCATATTCAGTCTTAAAATCTCGGCTGTCCGCCATATCCGCACCCATATCCTCCGTTTCGCCCGTTCACCGATTATCCTGCGAAGTTCTTTCTTCTCCATCGTGATCTCCCTGTACTGTGTTTCCCTTGCTTATTATAAGCTGTTAAAGGGGACTGTATTTCTTTGTTACAAGTCCATAATAGCGCGCAAAAACATATATTGCAATACGCAAAATGGAAATAACCGCAAAAGGCTTTGTAAACAAACCACGTAATCATATCATGTATTTTACTGTGTTGCATAATGCAATATTACAAAAATACAAGAAGGGGGGGGTAAACAGATATGCGCAACAAAGCAAAAGGAGCAGAAACGGATTGTCAAAAGAAATGGGGGATTTTATGGCAGAGGTTAAAATTGGAATGACTATAGAAGAAGCGTCCGAATATACAGGCATCGGCAGGAACACCATGCGGAAGCTGGTGGAATGAGAAAAAATCCCGGTGCTGCGGAACCGTCTGGAAGTGAAAACTGTCCGGACATAGTAAGAGGCAGCCATAACGCCTGCCCCATTGGCAATCAGACCGAAGTCCTAATATGCCTACACACAAGATAAGTGTATCACAGACTCCGGTCTTTATCACTGGGAAACAAATTTTCGACCGGGAACTGCAACGGAATGGCAACGGTGTAGATTTGATATAGGTTTTTCTACACCGTTCCTATACCATTTTTGAAAAATCCTACATCAAAACTATACCATAAAGGGAATATCAGAACGGAGACGGTACTGTCACTTTTAACAGTTTTGCTTGCATTTTGTTTCGGAAAGATGTGGGATTTTATAAAAAGATATGATATACTGTTTTATGTTGTTGAGAACGGCAAGCTGAATTTGTAGAGGATAGATACTATGGCTAAAAATGATAATGCACATTCTGTTCGTTTAGTTGAAAGTTTGCATAGAAATGCGGGACATGATACAGCAAAAGAATTTGAGAAAAAATATCCATTGTCCAAAAGTGCAAGTATTGAAAAGAAATATGAATGGGCAAAAAATACATGCAGTTATCTTGAAGAGCATTTTGATGTGGATACCATTATTAGAGTTAGAAAAGACTGTAGATGTAATGACGGAAAATCAATTGCCAACAAACTTCTAAGATATTTAAACAGGGCGAATAGTATAGAAGAGTTTGTAAATACATTTAATCAGAACGAAACATTTGCTTTCATGGAATATGTGTCTGATAACAGAATTTTATTTTGTTATCCTGAATGCTATTGTGCCTGCGTCAAAAGGATTCCACAGGAATTATCGAAAACATGGTGTTATTGCACTTTAGGTAATGCGGAAGGAATTTTTAGCAAAGTATTCGGGAAAGATGCAAAAGTTACATTACTTAAAAGTATAAAAACTGGTGCAGATAAATGTGTGATAGAAGTGGAATGGTAGTCGTACAAATTCCGGTTTATCTATTAACTGATTCAATTTCCCCCTATTTTCAAGGCTTTGCAGTATGCCCAACCTCAAAATATGTATCCTTTTCCCTTGTTTTTACCCTTATGAGCAAGCTACAAGGGAAGGTTTTTTCTTATTCAATTTTAATTCATTCCAACAACCTTATCCAAGAGTTTTGCAGAATCCCACTTTGCCTCCCTTGTGGCGTGTGCCTCAATGTGTGGAAGTGGAAACCCTCCAACTCCGGTACTTTCCTTGCCGCTGTCCGGCAGGCTGTTTCTACAGTTGCAGGGAGTTCAAGTTCCCGCACACTCTTTCTGTACCAAAGTCCCACTGGCGTCCTCTACATAAAAGCGGTAGTACCATTTTTTCCCTTTCTTCCGTACCGATCCTTTTGCCATAATCGTTTCTCCTTTCGATAAACGCAATCTTTATTGCGTATGGCAATCGGAACTGATGAAATGCTTTCTGCGTGTAAGTATATATGCTATCCTGCGGATAGCTTTAACTCCGGCTGCCAAACTATACCGATTCGGATTCTTCTTCTGATACCATAGAAAGAAGATTAGCAAGCCTTACGGTGGCTGTTTCGGGATTTTTGGAATAAAGCCTCACAATGTCGCCCATATCGTTAAGCATATTCACGGTGTGGGTGATTTCCCTAAGAAACATAATTTCGTTATATTCCTTATTCGATTCAAACCCTATTGTCTGTGCGAGTGCGGCATTTTCCGCATTGTCCATGAAATTCTTACAGGCATACTGAAAAGAATCCACGAACAATGCATATTCCCTTAACATCAGCAGCAGTAAATCTTTGGAGAAGTCTGATTCCGCCTGTTCCATGTCATAAGGCAGCTTTGCGAGAATGGAAGACATCACATCACGAATCAGCAATTCCCTCTTATCCGTAATATCCGTTTCGTATTCCTCTGTTTCTCCCTTTAGCCACTCTACAGATACATGGAGAGCTTCTGACAGACCTTCCAAGACCAGCTTTTTTGTGTTGTCGATTGTTCCCGCCTCATAACGCACGATTGTGGAAGTGGCTACCCCCATCTTCTCTGCGACATAAGGCTGGTTCAGTCCCAACTCAACCCTCCGCTGTTTTGCCCTGCTACCGATTAACCTGCGTAATTCTTTATCTTTCATGCTGATACGCCTCCTTTGTCGGTATGGGTAAAGTATAGCATAGAACCGTTAATAATGCAATATGCAATTTGATATTTGTTTTTATAATTTCATAATGCTTGACAGGAAAATATAAAAGGTTTATAGTAGGACTGTATCAAAATTGCGTTATGCAATTAGAGGGGAGGTGAGCAAATGACCGAAACGAAAATCGCACTGTCCATAGAAGAAGCTGCCGGCTATACGGGTATCGGGAGGAATACCCTGCGGAAACTGGTGGAGTGGGGAAAACTGCCCGTCCTGAAAGTCGGGAGGAAGGTACTTATCAAGAGCGACATCTTGGAGAAGTTCATGGAAGTGAACGAGGGGAAAGACCTGCGGGATAAGAATGATGTAAAAACCGCCTAATGGTATGTATCAGACCGAAGCCCAAGCTGTTCGAAGGACAGTATATATACCTACACGCAGATAGATTATATCAAGTGCTTTGTCTGATATGCAACCGGTTTTTGAAATATTGCCCGAACCCATAGAAAAGACTGCAACAAGGAACATGTTTTATGACGAGCAGGGGAAACACGTCCTCACCAAGAAAGAGAGACTTGATAAAAACGGGAATATACGCAAAGGCTGTAAGACTATCAAGAAAGGCGAGATATACGAGCGTAACATCTTTACCACAAAAAATAAGCTGTTCAAAAGTGCCTGTCCCAAAACCAACGGAACAAGAAATGCCAAACAAACCGAAGATACCGCCAAAGCCTGTCATGTCAGCCGAGGCAGCCACTTATCCGAAGCTGTTTAAGGTTTTCAAGGAACTGAAACGGCAGAATGAAATCATTTTTGAGGCAGAAAAGGAACGCAATGCATGGGAACTTGAGCGTGATGACCTAAAAGGACTTGCAAGATTTACCAAGAAAGGCGAACTGCAAAGCAAAATAGACCGCAAAAATGAAGAAATTGACATTCTGAAAACCGGATTATCCGGTATTGTCAAAAAATATGGATATCAGAATGTGCAGGAGTTTAACCGGACTTTTCGCAAATCTTACAACGCCTATGCAGCTTATACGGAACAAGAGGCTGAATGGGGAAAAAACTATGGAGTAAAGATACAAAAAGATACCTTGCAGGAAAAAATACAAAATTATCAAAAGCAAATGCATCAGCCAAGCGAGCGAATACTAAGGCAAAATGATAGAGGGGCAGGATGATAAATTGTCCCTCTTTATAGTATGCTGTGCAGAAGATATACTAGCTCAAATATAAAGTGTATAATTATTTCCTTTGTGCGCTTTATATTCTATATCGGAATGGAAATAGTCTGCGGAGTTATCAAGAAGTTTTCTAAGTGAAACCTTTGTCATTTCAGTACAGTCACTTCGCATTAAGGCTTCTGATATCTCACAGAATAAGGCTTCGCTGTTTTCGTGCATATCACTTATGGGAACACCGTCAATATAGTCCATTTCCAATAACAGATACCACGTTTTTCTGTCACAGCGAATACCCACCATGCGTTTTACCTCTGCTGTAATATGTGTTTCTTCAAAAACTTCCCGCACAGCAGCCTCCTCCGGCAGCTCGTTTTCATGACAAAATCCTCCGGGAATCAACAGTTTTCCATTTGCCCCGCCATATGTGTGTCTTACAAGCAGAACCTGATTTCCTTTTCTGACAATACATCCTACTGACAAATTGTAATTATCATCCATATTCATGTCCTCCTCACATCAATTTTTTTAGAATACTGTCCAGTTCCTGAAAGTTATTTACAACATTGCCAGCATACGCTTCGTGATCCCTGTTAAACAAAACTGCATTTATTCCTGCATTTTGTGCTGCATTCAGGTTTTGGACGCTGTTGTCAACCAAAATACATTCCTGTGGACTACATTGTATATGCCCGATTGTGTAGTCAAAAATCCGGCTTTCCGGTTTGCGCATATGAATCTCTCCGCTGACAATGCACCTTTTGAAATATTTCTGAATCCCGTGCAATTCCAATAAGTACCTGCTCCATTCTCTCACATCATTTGATAGCAGCACAAAATCATATTGCTTATAATTGTGTTCGGCAAACTGCACAAAGTCGTTGTCAAAATTCAAATAATTCTTCAGATAATCTCGCATAGTTTCAGTTGGATTGGGATAACCTAACAGGGAGAGAAATTCATCAGAACTTAGATGCCCATTTCCGGCTTTTGTGAATAAACAGTCCTCACGAAATGCCTTTATGAGTCGATCATGTTCCTTTTTGTCAAAATGCTCAAATGTATATGGAATAAAATATCCCTTACTTTCTTTTATGATAACACCGTACATATCAATCAGAAGTATCTGCTTCTTTTCCGTCCTTTTTTCCAACCTTTCTTCCATAAGAAATCATTTGTCCTTTCATAAACGTGTATTCGGCATCAGGATTGTCTGAAAAAAATTCCGCAATTTTAATATTTCGATTGCAGTAATCCTCGGCTTCTTTATGGGATAAGCCATGCGTCAGCAAGTAGAGGATTAGTTTGTCCCTCTCCTCATTGCTCATGCCGGAAGTCCAATCATTATATGCAATAAAATCACTTTTTGTTTCATCATAATTGACTGACTGTGTAGTAACAAACTCCACTTTGTCATTCATCCTCACATCAACATCAATGAGTCCCAATTTCTGCATCATATGTGCAGTCCTGATAGCAACTGCATAATCCCGCCCCTGCATTGTGAGTTCAGTCTGCCACTTTTTTTCCAGCCCGTCATGTCTGCATAACTCCTGATAGTCCATGCCGTCTATATAAAGCCCGCAGCATTCAAATTCCCTGTTGGCATCGATACAGACCACATACCCATCAGGTCTTGCAAAAGTAATCATTTTTTGTATAAATGCTGCCGGATTGTCCAAATGTCGGAGAACTGCCTGACATATTACAAAATCATACTGGTTTTCGGCTGAATGCTCAAAAACATTTTTGCATAGAAAAGTTGCTTCCATTTTTTTGTGATTAAAAAGATTTTCCCCTTCTTTAATTAAGTCCTCGGCAAAATCAATTCCTGTATAAGTGCTTCCCGTGGGTAGGAATGGAAGTAATAACAATCCTAAAAATCCATATCCACATCCGCAGTCTAAAACAGAAATCGGTTTATCAATCTTCCAAACCTGCGAAATAAGAAACTTTGCATAATCATCATTCCAATAACCTTTTCGTGTTCGTAAAAGGTATTCCAGTTTTTGATTCCAAAAATTCTTTGTGGCTGTTTTTTCCGGGATATACATTTCTCCATCAAGTGGTTTTAATCCCAAGATCTGGTCTGTTGACACCGAAAAATAATCTGCCAGTAATGGAAGAATGGTAATGTCCGGCATACTAAGGCCCGTTTCCCATTTGCTGATTGTTTGAAACGATACGCCAATACAATCTGCCAGTTCTTGTTGCGTTACCCTGTTTTTCTTACGCAAGTCGGCAATTCGCAATGATATCCTACTCATGTGTAAAATTCCTCCTGTCATAAATACGATATTTTATATGTATACCATTTTATTTAAATTATAGCAGACACTAAATATTTTGTATTCCCATAAAACAGAGAATATTTTCGCTTATCGGGAGAATATGTAATTTTATTATTATTTTTTTAGGTGCATAAACCAAGCAAATAAAAATATTGGAAAGGAATGACTATTTTGAGTAATGTGGTATTATACTATTAGTGGTGAGTCCTACCGCAAAGTGGACTGCTAAAAGCGTTAGCAACTCTAATGGAGTTACTACACAAATGGCTATGTGGAAACGCATAGCCATTTTTTTACGAGGAGAGATATGCAGACAGATTTTAAATTATACAAGGCGGATATGAAATATATCCGTAATCTACATAATGTAGATGATAAAGCGCTTTCCGTTTCGCCACAGACAGGAAAAGATAACAGGGTTTTTGTTGGAATTGTTATTATTTGCGGTATTCATAAATATTGTATACCGCTTTCATCTCCAAAGGAAAAGCATAAAAATATGAAAAACTCTATGGATTTTTCAAAGATTGAAGTAAATGGAAAGCTTTTAGGTGTCCTTAATTGCAATCTGATGATACCTATTGAAGAAGAACAATTACAGCTTGTCGATACTACTATTTTTAAGAGAGATAGGGAAAACATCAAATACTATAAACGATTGTGCGTACAAGAATTAGAATGGCGCCAGACCAACAGCGAAGTGATTTGTAATAAGGCAAATGTATTGTACAAAAAATATAGCTCCAATGAGCCATTTACAGGCAGAAACCGTTGTCTGAATTTTCCCAAATTAGAGGCAGAATGCGAGAAATATAATTCAAAAATAAAGAGAGGCACAAACGGAACCTCTCTTTATAGACATTACCACAATTCTAAGGAATCTTCTACATCCACCCACATCTGCAAATCACCATCAAGCGCCAAACGAGCATATTCAAGCGGTTCATCTATTGCCAGAGCATTTAAGGCACATTCCGAGCAGGGAGTAGTCCTCAATCCATCTTCCGCCACATTACAGTCAATCCGCAAGATATACCCGTCAAAAGTGGTTACATTAACGCTGTTGTACATACAATAGAATCAAAGGGCAGATTCTATTGTCAAAGGGCTATTGTATTCTGCATGTATCAATTTCATACCTTATCTGTCCTTTCTTTTCTAATTGCATTTTCAGAGAAATTAAGAAAGCATTTCAATCAGTTCTTTTCGCCTGATTTATTTCATGTTATAATTTATTACAGGTTTTTCTTCCCCTTATTTTTGCCCTTATGAGCCTTCGTAACATGAGGGAAGAGGATATAACACAAGGGAAAGTCTAAGGGCAAACTCACTTGCTATAAATTTAACATTTTCAAGGGTTTATGGACTTTTTTGAAGATAAGATATAACAGTTAATAAATGCTATAAAAAGTGTCTTATCAGAATTCCGGTTTATCTATTAACTCCCCTAACTTTCCTTGATTTTCAAGGCCTTGCAATACATCATCAAAGAGAAGCGGAAAAACAGTATACAGAAAAGAATTACCATAACAAGGATAAAGGGGCGAGATAATTCGCCCCTCTTTGAATATCAATGTAGACTAAAGTGTCTTAAGTGTACCATGCTTAGTCAAAGCTTTTATAATTTTCCAACCTT
>CANOEC010000004.1 GCA_947564735.1 uncultured Lachnospiraceae bacterium
AACTGTATGCCGTGATTTACAATAAGCAACACGCCAACGCCTATGACAATCCATAAGACTGTGGCTTTCTTTTCTTTCCCTTTTTTCTTGTTGCAGAAAAAATTTCTTTTATAAAGAAATTGAAAAAGCAATCCAACACCTACAAGGCAGATACCAACAATCAATGATACGATTGAAATAGTCTGCATGATTTCCGCACTTGGAACAGGTACAAAATCGGGAATTGGAAAATTCTGAATTGCCAAATTCATATTATCGCCCCCTTTCTTTTAATTGCTTAAATCTGACAAAATCATTTTCCTCATTGCGATTGCCGAAAAAGCAACTCCTACAATGCCAAAAATAATTGCCGCAACGGGAATTGATAAAAGTCCTGCGCTGCTTCCCTGTGAGTTTGACGCTATGGCAACAATAACGATAGATGAAACAACGGTTGCAATCGTTGATTTCTTTATCATTCCAACATACAGCGGGAGAAGCCCCAACAGGATAGCGGATATTGTTGTAACCGTCTGTACCAGTATGTTTCCAAAGCTGAACGTGACAAAATCAAACCATTTTCCCGCAAGAAAGATACTGGCATATTGGAAGATATTTGACAGCGCATGAAACAAAAACATAATGCCACATATCAAAATCAGTTTTGACATAATCAGTTTTGTGCGGATGATTGGGTAGGTGAAAAGCAAACTGATTGTCTTGTTTCTGTATTCTTCAATCACGAATACGGAAATCAATACCGCTTCCCATACAATCAGAGTCGTCTTTACAAGCATTGCCGCCAATGTAACAGTATCTAACCGGACTGGGGCAAATCCCGGAAGCGTGGATATATTGCCGCTTGCAGTCAAAAGGCTGGACGTAAAGACGGAGAGCAGAAAGATGATAAAGTTAGCTGCTAACAGCCCGGCAATATGCGGCTTTAATGGCACTTTTTTAATTTCCATGCGGATAAGATTCCACATTGTTTTCACCTCCTCCCAATAAGCCTAAATAATAGGTTTCAAGGTCTATCCCTTTTTCTGTGAGTTCTTTCATTGATACCTCTGCAAGCATAGCGCCGTGGTCGATAATTCCGATTGTATCGGCAATTTTAGATAATTCGTCAAGGATATGGCTGGATATTAAAATGCTTGTGTGGTATTCATGGTTGATTCGCAACAACAGTTCCCGCACTTCGATAATTCCCTGTGGGTCTAAGCCGTTTATAGGTTCGTCTAAAATAAGCAAATCCGGCTTCGTGAGCATCGCCCTTGCAAGCGCAAGCCGCTGCTTCATTCCCAATGAAAATTTCCCCACGGCTTTATTTCCTGTTTCTGCAATTCCTAACAATGACAGCGTTTCCATGATGTTTTCCGAAGCGCAGCATTCGTTGTCTGCGCCCATGTACCGGCAATGGAGTTCCATGTTTTCGTATGCGCTTAAATGGCTGTAAAAAACAGGGCTTTCAATAATGCTGCCGATACGGGAGAAAACAGGATTGTTCCCCTTGTTGATCGTTTCGCCTAATAAACATACCGTACCTGTATCGAGAAAGATGATGTGATACAATGATTTCATCAGTGAAGTTTTTCCCGCGCCGTTTGCACCCAAAAATCCATATACTTCCCCTTGCTTTACACTCATGCAAATATCATTCAATATGGGGCTGCCCTCAATGGATTTTGATAAATGTCGGACTTCAACCGCATTTGTCATTCACTCGCCCCCTTTTCGAGGCATAACCGCCTTTTGAATATGAAAGTTGCTTTCTGCGCAATTCCGATAAGAGAATACCCGGAGCTGCCTATGCACGGATAGGAAAAGCAAGTAACCAGTTCCCAACCGTTCTTACCGTAATGGTTTAGCTTATCAGACAATGATTTTTCGGAAATGTCTGTTTCCTTGCTGTCGATTGATATGGTTTTGTACTCAAATTCCGTCATAAAAATCTCCTTTACTCAAAAATATCTGCCACAAGGCTATCCACCATGAAATCGAAAACAGCGAAATAATCACAAGTGACGGAAAGTGTTTCTTTTGCATTGACTGTTGACAGCAGCGCACTTAAAATTCCATACGCCTGTGCTTCCTCCATTTTCAGATTGAGGTTTGCGGCATGGAAAACCTGTCTGAAAAAATCAAAACTGTCAAATTTGATTTTCTTAATTGTTTCTTCGGGTAGCTTTGTTACAAAAGACTGGAAATCCGGCGTATTGACATTGTAGAGGAACGGCTTGCTGTCATATTCCCGGAAAAGCTTTTTCATGGACTGTGCAAATCCCTCTTTGGTCTGGCTGTTCCTGTTTATGTCGATAATTTTTTCTGTCAACCTCCTTTGTATATTTGTGATTGTTTCAAGAAATAAATCTTCTTTTGTCGGGTAGAGCGTATAAAAAGTCCCAATAGATATAACTGCCTTATCGCAGAGATTTTTTATGCTTGTCTTTTTATACCCTTGCGCTATCCAACATTCCTCGCATAGTTCTTCCAGCTTTTTGCGGATTGCTTTTTTATCAGCGTCCGAAAGGACTGGCTTTGATGGCATAGTTTTACTTCTCCTTTCTTCTGAACTGTATTTGCGAATATTCGCAATAAATATTCATAAGCAAATAATAGTACGACTGAAAGCTATTGTCAAGTAGGGAATTTGATTAAACTATGCGGTATTGCTTAGCAGAAAAAAGATTTGGAGAAAAATAGAAAGAATAAATGGGCGAATGGGATTCCGCCATAATCTGCATCGTGGGAAAATTAAAACTTTTGGATTTTTCCACAATACTACTACAACTTCTGAATCCCAAACGCTATATAACTTTCCAATTTGCTCCTAAAACCGTTGATTATTCCACGTTAGAAGTCTCACTTTGAGTATCCTAGGACATGGCAAAAGTCAAGCAGATTTCGTTCATATGCAAGTGGATCTCAAAGGAATATTGATGGACTCAGATGCGTGGAATAATCACCGCTTTTAATGCAACTAAGAAAAGCCCTGCAGTGTGCAGAGCCTTTCTACCTTTTAAAGATATCTAGTCAACCAATAATCAAAAAAATTTATTATATATGTTGATTTTTTGTTCCATTTTCTGAAATTATTTCAACCAGTTCTGAATATGACACAATAGGAAAACCAATTTCTTTATATCTTGAAACCATAACCTTATTCATACACATATTCATAATTCTCTGAATCCTTTTTTTCAATTTTCCACGAGAAAGGCTCCTAAAAAAGATAATCATTCACTTGAAACGGATATTCACTCAATTTCTCTCGAAAATATTCAACAACGGCTTCATTTTCCGTATCATATCCCACATCAAGCATATCAAATACAATTGCACCTTTTGCAATATAGCGACCTTGATATTTCCAAGTAAAATAATGCGCAGCATCACTCCCAAATCCAAAAGTGCTCTTGTAATCTCTCTCTTTTGAATAAGAAAGATATTCAAATAATTCATCAGTATCTTCCATAAAATCAAGATAGTAAATTACATCCAGTGCAGTGCATATTTTTCTTTCCAGCACCCCTGCCTTACCCATCGAAACATGTATCTGATTGGGGTTTGTAAAGCTGTCATAGATTAAATATTCTATTGGCATATCAGGTGAAATACAAAGTCCTCTTAATCCTTTTTCTTCAAACCGATTATATGTTTCTGCAATTTGAAGCTTACCGCTTTTATGATATTCCTCAATATTTTCAATTTCCTTCTCTAACTGATTATTTTCATATTCATCTGCATTAATTGCAAAAATCGCACCACGAGAAAATCTATACGTATTTGTAACTTTTAACAATTTATCTATCTTCATTCGAATAGCCGGAAATACATCTGTTTTTATTTGTCATTTCAAGGTCCTTTCGAAAATGGTGTAATAAGCGCCTTTCCATGTTGCAATAGGCTTTTCCAAGACATTTCAAAATTCAGCCGTATAAAATCAACATTTTATAGAATCTATGTTGCTCAAAGCGTATACAATTCATTTTGGGGTAATCATTTAGATGACTTAAGGATTGTAAAAGAAAATAACCAGACACTGAAGATCAATCTGTGTTCTGGTTATGTAAATTTTTTTGTTTTTGGTAACGATGATATTTTTTCGATGATAATATTTTTTGCTTTTTCGATTCTAACGACCATACCTTGGTCGAATCTATATATTCCTCAAGTTCTGTTATGATTGTATAATAATCACGGTAATGTGTCTTTTGAGATACAGATAAATCTAAAATACATTGCTGAAATTTTTCATATATAGAAAAAAATCTATCAATTTTAACGAAGACTAATTGCTGCATTTTTAATGTTATATCAGGATTAACTCGTGTACAAAGAATGTCAGAGTTACCGTTTTTCCTCGGACTCCCTAAAAGAATCAATACCTTTTTACTCATTTTTTACCTCCATCTCACATTTCCTTTTTATTATAATGCCAAACCATCAACCCATGAACGGACATCTTCCTCAGAAGGTCTTGATGAAAACCGTTTTCCCTCCAGCCATGTTCCGGTTCCGGCGGTCTCTTCCAGCAATTCGCCGCTTTCTCCAAAGCCGGAGCTGGCTGACGTACAAAACGGGATGACCGTCTTTCCAGTAAAATCGTTTGCAGAAATAAATCCGTCTACCGGCCATGCGGCAATTCCCCACCAAATGGGATAGCCGATCAGCACAGTATCGTATTCTTCCCAATTTGCAACCATTGTCTCGGTCAGCGGAATATCCCGCAGGGATTCATCACTATGCTCACGGGAAACACGGCTGTCCTCATCCGTCCAGTCTAAATCTTCACTTGTATAAATTTCTGTGGGAGTCAACTCAAAGAGATCCGCCCCTGCAGCTTCGGCAACAATTTCAGCAACCGCTTTCGTGTTGCCGGAAGCAGAATAATAAACTACAAGAATCTTGCCGCTGCCGTCTGTCGGATGTTCGGTTTCAGAAGGCATTTCCTTTGGTGCTGACATTTCCTGCTCTGTTACTGAGTTTTCCGTCTCTGTTTTAGATGTTGTGTCCGCTTCGTCATTTGGATGCTTATCGCCACCACATCCAGCAAGACCGAAAACCATAAACATACAAAGTGCAATAGATAGAATTTTTTTCATATAAACTTCTCCTTTTCAATCAGAAACATTCTTTCAATATTTCGTAGATTTCTTCGTGGCTCATTTTCTTATAGCTGCCGGGAGCAAGACTGCAGGAGTCAGCAATGGCTTTCAAATCTGTGTCCTCAGTCACTCCCAACTCACGCAGGGTCGTTGGAAGTCCTATTTCCCGGATAAAATCCTCCAATGCTTCCACGCCTGCCGCCGCCAGCTCTTCCTCACTTTTTCCTTCACAGGGGATATTCCAGACATTTACCGCAAACCGGGCAAATTTGGTAAGTCCGTTCCTGTAAATATGACGGTAATAAACCGGGTGCAGGACACTTAACCCCTCTCCATGATTGCAGTTTGTATACGCGCCAAGCTGATGCTCCATCTGATGGCATTCAAAATCCGTTTTTTTGCCCAGCTTGATGATACGGTTCTCTGCCATTGCCGCATCCCACATCAGATTGCTCCGGGCTGTATCATCCTGCGGGTTCTTGATTGCCCCACGGAGATTCCGGATCGTATTTTTCATAAGCGCTTCGGAAATATCGTCAGAAACATTATCTTCATCTGGTTCACTGAAATAAATCTCCATAATATGTGACAGCGTATCAAAGCCTCCCGAAACCATCTGCCTGGCGGGTACGCTGTAGGTATAGGCCGGATCAAGAAGGGCAAATTTCGGATTGCATTTCGGGTAATCCCTTCCTGTCTTTATTTTCAGTTCTTCATTTGTAATGACAGCTCCGCCGTTCATTTCACTTCCTGTGCCCGCCGCTGTTACGATAACCCCCAGCGGTAAAGGCTCAAAATCAAAGACGCCTGCACTTGCCCAAAAATCATCCCATACATCACCGTCATAGACTGCCGCTATGGAGATTGCCTTGCAACAGTCCATCACGCTTCCGCCTCCGACGCCAAGAATCAGATCAGCGTGGCTTTCCTTTGCCAGTGCTGCACCCTCAAGCACCTTTGCATAAGTCGGGTTTGGCATGATCCCGGAAAATTCTATGACGTTCTTCCCTAAAGATTTTAAAATACCGATGACCTCATCATAAATTCCATTTTTTCTGATAGACCCTCCGCCATATGCCAGCATGATATTGTCCCCGTAAGGTCTTACAAGGCTGGCCAGGTATTCTTTCACACAGCTTTTCCCGAAATAAGTCTTTGTTGCGTTCTCAAAAATAAAATTGTTCATCTACTATTCCTCCATCTGATTTTCCCAAAAGGCAATGGCATCACTGACCCATCCTTCCGCAACTGTCCCCGTGCCGATTCCAAATCCATGACCCAGTCCATCATAGGAATGAAATTCTGTCGGTATGCCCAGAGCCTCCAATTTATCCAGTCTGCCCTGCATAGTCCTCCAGTCTGCAATCCCGTCCCTTGTGCCAACACACACATAAGTCGGCGCATCGTCTGGAGAAACATCTGTATAACCTGTGTATTGCATGATCACCGCTGCTGCCTGCGGAATATCTTCCCTCCCGGTAAACTGCTTCAAATAGCTTTCGTTTCCCAGCGTTGCCGCCATTCTTGCCCCCGCTGAACCGCCCCAAAGAGAATAGCCTTCCGGATTCACCTGAAGCGCATCCGCATTATCATAAATAAAGCAGATTGCTTTCGCTAAATCCTCATAGGCTCTGTCCGGCCTGTAGATCAATGCAAAGGAATGATATCCCTGCTGGCTCACTTCCAAGGCATGGGGAAAACTATCATGCATAGCACCCACGTACATAAATCCGCCGCCGGCATTCATGACTGCAAACTCCGCTCCCGGCTTCCCACGGAAGAGAAACAGCCCGGTATCCTTTTTTGATGCATCCTCTTCCATTTCCTCTTCTGTGTAAATGCTGTAAAATACAGGCGTCCCTTCTGCGGCTTCCCGTTTCAGCTCATTCAGTATTTCCACCGTCTTTTCCGGCCGGATATTGGAATACCAGACATACACTCCGCTATTGCTGATCTCCTCCAATGTCATACTGGTATCCACGCTCCTGTCCACAGGGAAAAGCAGCCTTCCAAAACCCTCAAAAACCGGATCATTTATTACATCTGCCACAGTAGAATCCATGGCAAACATACCAATCTTTTCCGTATTGCTTTCCATAGGATTCCCTGTCTCTCTGTCAGTTTCAGTTTCATCCCATATCCAGCATAATCCATTGTAAAGATATAGGTGCGCATATTCGTAATTGTGTATCCCCCCCTCTTTTTCAAGGTAATAAATATTTCCCTCCGTTTCATTGTCGGCAAAACGGAATGTTTCACCCTCGGCAATCATATTGTCAATCTGCTGCCTGAATGAGGAATAAGCAAAATCATCTGTTCCCGATGCCGCATAAATAAAGAAATCATTCCATTCATGCCCGGAATCTTCCACCATGGCAGCCATTCTTTTTTCATCGGTAGTAAGGCTCCCGCTCTCAGGGAAAAAGTATCTGAAATAGTCAAGGCAGTATTCAAATGTGCGCCATGTGGCAACAGAACCCATGGAAAAACCGGCAAATGCCCTGTGGTCACGGGATGCCTTTATCCCGTCCGCCGTTACATTTTCAGCGTAAGTGCTGTACTGTCCCTCAACTGCCGGGATCAGATCATTTACCAGCTCATTGTGGTAATTTTCCGTCAGACGCAGGGCAAGTCTGTAATCGCCGCTGTCCGACTCACTTTCATTGTTGTATGTCGGGCACACAACGATCATAGGGCGGATCATTCCGTCCTCAATGCCGTGGTCGAGAATATTTTTAAACACGCTTTCCCTGCCAGGGACTCCGAGATATGCCGTTTCATTGCTCCATCCGCCATGCATCAGGTAAAACACGTTGTACTGTTCTTCCTCCGAATAGCCATAAGGCAGATATACAACAGCGCGCTTATTCAGGGGCTTACTTTTCTGGCTGTAAGTCATGGATTCGTAAGTATCGTAGTAAAGATTGACCAGTGTTCCCTGTTCGGAAGCCGGCCTGTAATATACCTCCGGAATCTCAGCCAGCTCTGCCGGAAAACGGTTCACTGCTTCCTGTGCAGCATTCGATCCCGCATCCGTATCAGATACTGCATCCTCTTTTTCTGTTTCCATTAACACATTCGTTTCCTTTTCTTTCCCCCGCTGTTCTTCCATGCCTTGCTGCTCTTCCACGCGCTGTACTTCCTGTCCGCTTTGCTTTTTTTCGGCACAGGCTGTGGCTGCTCCAGTACACAAAAGCAAAATGACCGCACAGGCTGCTATGCCTTTTCTTTTCAATTTGCCTCCTCCCTTCTTGCCGACCCACGATAGTAGACTACAAGCCAAAATAACGCCCTCCAATCCGCAGCCTGCTGCAAAAGTCTATTTTGCAGCATGCCCGCCAAATACGCCGGACATTTCCATGCGGTCAAGCGCCTCATCCAAAGCCCTGACATCCATCTCTGTCAGATCCACTTCTGATGCCCCGGCATTTTCTATAAGACGGTGTTCCTTTCTGGAACCGGGAATCGGAACAATGTACGGCTTCTTGCGGATCATCCATGCAAGGGATATCTGGGCAGGCGTCGCCTGCTTTTCCCCTGCCATATCACGCACAAGGGCAAGGAGCTTTTCATTCGCGTCATAGGATGCATCCTGGTACTGCGGCATAAATCTCCGGAAATCCCCTTCTTCAAAGGTACTCCCTTTTCCAAAAGCATCCGTGAGGAACCCATTTGCCAGCGGGCTGAATGCCACATATCCCACATTCAGTTCCTCCAATACCGGGAACAGGCTCTCATGCCAGCGGGCCATCATGGAATAACGGTTCTGTACCGCCGCCACCTTGCAGACCGCATCCGCACGGCGCAGATACTCCTCCGTTGCCTCCGATATACCCCAATGAAGGATCTTTCCCTCTCTGATAAGCTCCTGCATTGTCCCCGCCACCTCCTCCGGCTCCACGTTTGGGTCAATACGGTGCTGGTAATAAAGATCGATGACTTCCGTGCCAAGCCGTTTCAGGCTTCCTTCCACAGAAGCACGGAGAGTTGCCGGGCGGCTGTCCACGGCAAGGCTGTCCCCCTCGTGCCGGACACCGCCTTTCGTGGCAATGACCACATGGTTACGGACGGGAGCAAGCGCCTCCCCCACAATTTCTTCGTTATATGAAACCGTGCCGTCCGCGCACAGCCCGGTATAGCATTCTGCTGTGTCAAAAAAAGTGTACCCCATATCCGCAGCCTTACGGATCATGCGGACAGCCTCGCCTTTGTCACAGGCCGTCCCATAGGCATGGCTGAATCCCATGCAGCCAAGACCGATTTCAGATACATTAAGCCCGTTCCCTAAAATTCGTTTTTTCATCCTGATCTTCCTCCTATCTCCTGCCGCTTTTTCTTATTTTCCGAGCCCGGTCAAAAATTCCACGGTTGCCGGGTCATAATGGGAGAAAAACAGGCTTTCCCCTTCATCCAGCGCTTTAATCGCAGCCATATCGCCGTCTGTAAGGGTAAAATCAAACACATCGAGATTCTGGATCATACGCTCCTTATGGGTAGATTTCGGGATAACCACCACGCCGTTCTGAATCAGATAACGGAGAGCCGTCTGTGCTGCACTTTTATGGTACTTTGCCCCGATCTCGTTCAATACCCTGTTCTGGAAAAAGTCATTGCGCCCCTCTGCAAACGGTCCCCATGACTCATGCTGTACATGGTATTTTTCCATGATCTCATGCGCCTTTGCCTGCTGCTGGAATACATGGGTCTCTACCTGGTTGACGGCAGGCCGGGTCTCCACAAACTGACACAGATCAATCAGCCTGTCAGGATAAAAATTGGATACGCCTATCGCACGGACAGTCCCGTCTTTGTAGGCTTCCTCCATCGCACGGTAGGTTCCATAATAATCATTGAATGGCTGGTGGATGAGCAGGAGGTCGATATATTCCGTTTTCAATTTCTTCAGCGAATCTTCAATGGATTTCTTCGCTTTCTCATAACCGGCATTGGATATCCAGACCTTTGTGGTGAGAAACAGCTCATTTCGGGGAACGCCGCATTTTGTGACGGCTTCGCCAACGGCCTCCTCATTCGCATATGCCTGGGCGGTGTCAATGGAGCGGTAGCCCACGCTGATCGCATCCAGAACACAGCGCTCAGTCTCCGCTGCCTCCACCTGGTATACGCCGTATCCAAGAATGGGCATCCTGATTCCATTATTCAAAGTTACATATTCCATGATCATTTCCTCCTTGTATTTCGGCTGTTAAATGCCGGTCCGTATTATGCTTATTGTGTTTTCAGTATAAAAAAAACGAGACCTTCTGGGAAGTCTCGTTTTGTTCGTCAGTATGAACCTTAAGGTTGTAACTAACATTACGTCATCTGGTGTTCCAGGTTATACACCCTGACAACTGCTTCGATGCAGGCTCTGACAGCCGGGGATGGCTCGGAAGAGTGAAGAAGCCCAAATGGGATTGCATGGTTCCAGTTGACAGGGATAATTTTCAGCAGAGGGTGTACATTCTGCCAGTTTGCCACGGCTACCAGAATATCGCTGCCATTTTCGCACTGGTTGAACGTTTCCGTACTGTAGAAATCAAAATTCACAATATGGATCTGCGGATGCCTCCTGGCAAGGTCATCGCGCAGGATATCCATCTGCTCCATCTGCCCCCGTTCCAGGATCATCAGGTTCTGTCCATGTAGATCGTCCGGCTCCAGCATATCTTTCTCCGCCAAGGGATTGCTAAGCGACACTGCACAGCAGAGCGGCGCCCTGCAAAGCTCCAGTCCGTCGCACTGTCTGTATTCCAATAACCGGTCATCAAAAATACCCGCTACCATGTCAATATTCTGTCCGAGATTTTTTAAGATCTCACGGGCATTTTCCGGCGTATTCTCAAAAGGCACAAGGTTAAACTTCATTTCCGGGCAGAGTGCATGGATTTTCGGCCATAGCTCTACAAGAATCTGTGCAGGCGTCATGGGCGATGTGCCAATGCGGATAACCGCCCCTTCTTTTTGCCATGCATTTTGGGCTCGTATTATGGAATCTTTTGCATACTGGATGATATATTTGGAATCACGGTAGAAAGACTTTCCTGCCTCTGTCAACAGAAGCCCCCTATGTGTGCGCTCAAACAATATAATCCCCAGATTTGTTTCTAAAGAATTCATCTGCTTTATGACCGCATTGGGGGATATGTACAGTGCCTCTGCCGCTTTTGAAAAACTGCCGGAATCAGCAACCACAAGAAATGTTTCAAGCTGTGGGTTATACACCGGGATCACCTTCTTCCTGGTCTTTATGGGAACTGTATTTTTTCCGTCTGTCAGACGGTTTATCCGCACCATAAGGAATTTTCTGCTGCTTCTTTTACAGAAGTATAGTCGAGCATACAGCACCTCCTCTTACAAAAGTTTCTTTATATTATATACGGATAAACGAATAAATTCAAGATAATTTTATAGTAAGTCATGACCTCCAAAGTTTCCTAAAATAAACATACAAATTCCTCCCTACTCATATAATTATTTTTCCAGCATCATCAAGTAATTGTCCAGCCTTGCATTCACATAACCCGCAAACAGCTTTTCCATTGCGCCTAAATTATGTTTTACATGATATTCATCAAACGCATTATAATAAGAAATGCGATCTGAAAACTTAATGTCAATCGGCGGGTATCCGGCCTTCATTAATTCCAGATTTACAAGCAGCCGCCCGGTTCTGCCATTTCCATCAGAACATGGTTCACAAGTCAAGGATTATTTTCATCCTCTTCAAATTCGCTCATGTCAGTAAAATCATCAGGGGAGTTGATAAACCCTCTTCTAAGGTAATCATTTCCACCATCAACCGAGCAGCAGCCACATTTACAAGTCACAAAATCATGTCGATATGAAGAAGTGATAATATCTCCACAATGATTGCATTTTATAGCGTTCTTAATAATCCTTCTCATTTTGCTGCTCCTTCCTTTAATGATAACAAGTATAATACATTTTGTTTGTTATGTCTATTTATAGAAGTATTAATTGATTGATGATTTTTCTTTTCTTTTTGGTTAATTATTCTATGTATGTTTTTTGATATATTTCAAGTAAAAATAATTTTTTATGTCTATATATAAATAGATATAATAGAAGGGTTCTTCAAACCCACGGAAATTCAATGTAAAACGTCAAGAGGGGGTGCATGGAATGCCCCACTGGTGGGGCATGACACGCCCCCCTCTTGACCGCCGCCCAAGTTCCAAGCCATCTATTACCATACAAAAAGAGAGCCGAAGCCCTCTTAATTCTCTTATATTATAAAGATACCATATCAGCCCTACAATATCCTTCCTGTCCATTAATATCTACTTTATACCAAGTTCCATCAACATTTATAGCAGTTGATTGAACACTATCACCTATTTCAATCGTAGCAATAACAGGATTATAAAAATCATCAGCACCAGAATAAATCCAGATGGCTTTATACTCTGCATACAGAGTAACATAATTTTCTTTAAATCCGTCATCCGCTCCAAGTGCGCCAGTGCTTACAAGGCTTTCTATTGCCGTATAGCTTTGTGTCTTATCCAGATTACCCATATAATAACGTGCTACCGATTCTGCAAAGGATTCACGAGCAGTTTCATAATGTCCTTCTCCACCCCATTCAGCAGCAGTAATACTTTCCCATTTGCTGGTATAAGAATATCCACCAAAGTTATCAAGAGCGTGTCCAGCTTCGTGGTATAGAGTTTTCTTTCTGTCAGTAATACTAGCAGCCATTACATAAATATCACTTCCTTTTGTGCAACCAGAAGCATTATTATCAGTTATTGTGTATTGTGAAATATCATCCACAATGTTAATGCTGTTTAAATGGTCTGTAAGGAATGAGGGCATATTAGAAATCCAGCCAATCACGGTATTATAATCGGTATCATTTACAGAATCAGTAATATAAACAGAAATACCATTCACATATATATTACTTTCTCTTGTAACAACAGGAGCATCCTGTTTTACTTCTTCTTCAATAGTTTCAGGAATCTCTTGTATAGGTTCTTCTGCAATATCGTTCTGAATCGGTTCTTCAACTACTGGTTCAACAGATTCATCAGCTTCTACCGTTTCAGGGGATTCAGTTCCTAGTTTGGTTACTGGTATCACTTCTTCATCAATCACGTATTCTTTTACTGTTTCAATCTCAACAGTGTTTTCAATTTCTTCAATAGGTTCTTCTTTTTGTATCTCAAAAGTAAGATTCATTTCATCATTATTTGCAGTTACATATTCAGGCTCAATTTTTGTAATCAGGTTAGTGCTGAATATGCTTGTTGACATTAAAAGTGCAAATAGCATTTTTACAATATTTAGCTTCATTGTTCAATTCTCCTTTATATTTAATATAGCCATTATCGGCTTGTTTTCTTTTATACCTATATTGTACACCTTTAAAGGATAACAAGTCAAATTATCAAAAACGTAATTATGAACAAATTGTAAACAATCGACGAGATTGCGTCGAAAATTCAGGCAATGGGGAAATTATCACTTTTAATCACCAGAACGCAGCCACGTCGATTTCATGAAAATCGTTCGTCAATATGCACAAAAAATCGGGCAAAAAAGCACCTTTTAAGGCTCTGAAAATGCTTAAAAAGGCGATTTTTTTGTGCAATTTTACAACGCAAAAATAATGGATTTTTGAAGCATCTTTTTTCACTGGATTTTTACTGGTTATGCTGAAAAAATCAGAACAAAAGCACTGATGCACCAGAACAAAAAAGAACACCCTGATATACAGAGTGTTCCACACGGCAAATAAAAAAAATATATATATAATTTTTTCTCTCACTTATTATTATATCACACACTTTTCAGAAGTCAAAAAAACACTCTTGAATGAGAGTGTTAATTATTTTTGAGGTAGTGTGTAACAGATACATCCAGTCTATTATGTCCGAGGGCTTGACTTAATACGTATATATCATCACGTTGCCACACATTACCATCTCTATCTTTATATACATCTGATTTAATCTCTTTTGTATAAGAATTTCCGTCTTTATCTTTGTATGTTTTTAATTCTCTTCTAGGCGGATAATTCTCTAGGATTTTATCTCTTAATTCCTTATTATCCTTTATTTCGTCATATAAACCTTGACAGTATTCCCTTCTTAATCCATGCACATCAATTTCTTTCGGAATACGAGGAAACATTTTCTTTTCTCCATTCACCCTTGCTTCATCAACAATTCTTTTTACATCATCCTGATATTTGTCTAAAACAGGAGTAAGTCTATTTCTTCCACCTTTACTTTTAAAGAAATTGACATATAGTTTGCCATCTATTTCAGTAAAGCAGCTAGGAGTTAATTTATTTATATCTTTTCTTCTTCCACCAGTCGCAAGACATACCGTAAAGAGGTCTTTATATTTTCCGTCTCTGGAATGGTATGTATCATTTTTTGTTTCCCCTCTACTTCTCTTTATATCTTTTGGAGTTCTAACAGGGATTTTATCTATCTGAATTGTTTCTCCATATAACATTCCAAGTGCGCTTCTTTCTGTTTTTACCGTCCAAGCAGAATAACCGTTTTCAATTCTATCTTCTATATATTCCTTTGCATAAGGCTTTACTTCATCAAGGCTTCTTACCTTTTTAATTCCTTTTTCTTCATTCAGCCAATTCGCAAATTTTAAACATTCTTTTTTGTATGTATTATAAGATTGTTCGGAATAAATCTTATATGTACTTTGTCCAAATGTTAATCCAGCTTCTTTTTTCGCCTGATATTTAGATTGTCCAAATGCTATTTTATCTTTTAAATCGCCTACAATTAGTATGCTGATTTTTTGCTTTTTTGCTTGCATATATAATCTCCTTTTTTATTTTTTCTGTTAAGAACCAAAGTTCCTAAGTCGCTATAAAGTAATAATTTGTGACCTAAAAATAGGTTTTAGACCAGCTTTTTTTAAATGCTGCTGTCTGCATCTTTGATGCATCCAGAATCATTTCTTCCTACCCAAAACAATTTTGGATGACTAACATTTAAAAAGTTTACTCCATAATACAGATTAAAATTTACTATTTAATTTTTCGCTTCTCCTTCCTAACACTTTTTTAAGATAACGCTGTTTGACGTTACATCTGTACTATAAATTTTTTCGCCTACACTACTGGAAAAACCACAAACAGGAAAATACTTGTTCGTGTATGCTTACTTAAAACAATTTGTTTTTGCATTATTCATCACCAGAAGGTGATATTACTAAAAAAAATTAACTTGATACTTATATTTTACCGCAGTTTTCTTGTATTTCAAAAATCCCCAGAGGTATATAAGCCTTGAAAGAATCCAGCTTTTTTCTTCTTAATACGCATTATTTTTCTCATTATGTGATAGGGCTTTTATGCGTATTATTCTTTGCCCCTCTTATTACGTATTATTTAATTTAATGCGTATTATTTTATTATTACGCTTTAATTTGAGTTTCCTTTATTACGTATTATTCAATTTAATACGCATTAATTTGATAATATGCATTATTTCTCCTGATTCTTATTACGCATTATGGATTTAATACGCATTAACTTATTTATTACGTATTAGCTGTCCTTCCCTTTATCACGCATTACCAAATTAATACGTATTGTTCCGTTTTATGCGTTTAATAATTTTCTGGATTTTCTTTTATTTGACTTTTTTAGATTTTCTTGCAGTATCTTTTGATAGTATTAAGATATAAATGTAATGCACGATTTTTTAGTTTTTGCAAGTAAAATATTTTTAAGAAAATTTTTTAAGAAATATTTGTCTTGACATTCCTTAAATTTCTTGCAGTATCTTTTTGTTTAAAATAAGATAAAAATATTATGCCAATTTTTAATAAGTTAATCCAAATTTTTTTCAAAAAAGCACCAAATCATTTATTATCGCCGTTGACGGCTAGCGCCGTCACCAACGGCGATTTTTTAAGTTAATTTTGCTTTTTTACACGGGAAGCTCGTTTACATACTAGATAAACCTAGTATGTAACCACCTTCCCGTGTCTCTTATCGCCTTCACTCTCCCGAATGATTTAGTGTTTTTTCATCCGTTCCAGCGTCATCGACACACCGCCTTATCTGCCCGAAATCCTCTACGGATTTTATCGCAGATGCAGCGGTAATTCTGCTATGAATCCAGCAGAATTTTTTTCTTCTTATGGTCTTATCAGACCATAAAAATAAGAGCCTTACGGCTCTTAAATAATGCAATGCTAAATGATTTTAACGTAGTTCCAAATAGGAATCCATGTATCAATCTGTTCTAATGGTCTGTTAATACATTTGTTCCAGATGGTTTCCCCAACTCTTCCATATCGCTCTAATACGTCTTTATGTATTGCGTATTGGATAGAAGAACAGAGGTCACTTATCGTCATATCACCAATTTCATTTCTCAAAAAATATTTCTTATACATCTTAATTCTCTCCAACATTTTGTTCTTCTTCATCCTTTACATTCAGGATATATTTCACGGCTTTTTCAGATTTAGAAGAAGCCGACACAATAAATTTTACATCATTCTTTAAAACTTTAATCCAGCTTTGAATGTATGCGGTACTGTTTCTAAAACTGCTTTGTGTTTCAATCCCTAACATATTCAGGATGCTTGCTGCTCCTAACTCTGCCACGAGTTCTTCTTTGCTATAATCCGCAGAACCGAAAGCAGCGTTCTTGTTTTCAGTCTTTCTATTGCACCTTGATTCTGCCATTGTACTATGGACAGATTCATGAGCGAATGTAGAGTAATATTCTTCAGTGTTTTTAAATTGTTCCATCAGAGGGAGATGTATCACATCTAAAGAGGGAGAGTAATAAGCCTTATTACTTTTTTCACTTTCAAGTTTAATCCCCTCTCTTGTGATATAGTCCATCAGAATTTTTTCGACTTCTTCAATCGGTTCTAATTCCGTTGTTTCAATCTCTTCTTCTGGAAGTGGTTCAACTCCATCAACTTGACTGATATGAAATACGTTGAAATATTTCAGGACTGGTATCAGCTTTGTTTTCTCTTCTCCGTTTTCATCCTCTTCTTTAGTGGATGTCATTTTCCAGAAAACAATGATTTCTGATTTTTCACCTTTACGAACCTTACCGCCTAAATCTTGCCATTGTTTAAATGTTGCGTATTCTCCATCATGCTTCAGCAGCATCTGATTTAACAGCGAATAAGGCTTTTTAGAGATACGATTAAAAGCACCGTCTCTAGTTCCAGTCCACGGTTTTTCCCAAGGAATAATTCCTTCTTCCAACATACCGATAATCCTATTAGTTACCATTTCATAAACGTTAATCTTCATAGCTTTTTTCTCCTTATCTGTTTTTGTTTTAAAGTCGTTTGTAAGTAAAAAAATAAGAGAGAAGCCGAAGCTATCTCTCTTGCAAACAAAATATTCAGTTGTTAATAAATCATTTATAGCTGATATGTTAAATCAACTATCATATCATATACTGCTTCTCTGTCAGGAATTAATGAGTTCATAACTCTAACAGTTTCATTTTGTAAATCAATTGATTGTTTCTCAAACTTTGTAGCAAGTCTGCCTAATTCTTTATCAATATCCATATTGTATTTTTCTTTACAATACTCATTTACGCCATATCTATGATTTACTATAAATGTTCTAAATTTTGTTCCTTTTTTCATTTTCTTTTATTCCTTTTCAATAGTCATTTTATAAAAAAGGGAGACAGCCTAAGCCGTTTCCCTTGCAAACAAAATATTCAGTTTTTACTCATACCAGCTTTAGATTTCTCCCCAGTCGAGTTCATGTACATACCTAATATTCCAATCATTTGCGTCATACTTAGAATACCCTTTAGATTCAAGACGTTCTTTTTCAATCTCTTCATCATATTCAAGAGTAATTTTTTGCACTATACCTTCTTCATTTACATAGATTTTAATTTCATCGTATGTATAGTCAGTAGGGAAATGATTGTAATAATATAAGCCAGTTTCTTTATCGTAGTATTTTAAATTGTTACGATACTCTTCAAAACCCTCTCCAAAAATCGGATTATCTTCATCATCATACCCTATTATAGCCCAAGTTTCAAAACAGCTAATCCATGTATCTTCATTTAGATAATCGCCTAAAGCAATTCCAAATCCGCAATCACGCTCTTTGTGATATTGAATATAGTTACAAGTAATTTTTTTAATCATAATTCTTTTCCTTTCACATATATCATGTATTGTTTTTGCAAGTTAATTTTAAATATTTGTTGCATAGATATATTACACATAAAGTGTCCAATATACAACAAATCTGATAATTTTTTATAGCTTTTTTCTATTCTGTTTAAAGTCGTTTTGATGATAAGTTTTTATATCCTAAAACTAAAATAACTCTAAACTACAATCCCTCATTAACACTACCTGCGAGCGTTCTAGTATTCTCTAGGACTTTTTGCATCCTGTTAATGTGAGAGAGGCGCAAGGCGCAAAATAAAAAAATAACTAATTAACTATATTATACCATCCATTTTTCTGAAAACAAAAAAGAGCCGAAGCCCTCTTTAATCGTTAGTAAAAACTCTAACAGGATTATTGTTAATCGTGTATTGGCAGCAATAGCGAATAAATTCACTTACATTCATTTCTCTGTTCTTTGCTGCATTCTCTATAATTTCTTTATCTGTCTTGCTTATATGCAGATGTATTTGTTGTGTTTTTCTTTTCATTATTTCTTTCTCCTTAATTTTGTATATCTGTTCTGATACTTTAATTATACCTCATCAGATACATAAAACCAAAATTCAGAACAACAAAAAAGGCTCTGTTAAGAGCCTTTTTGTATATCGTCAGATTATTCCCAAATGTCATAAATGTCATCATCACTCTCAACTGTTCCTTGCGGCTTATTTGCCGTTTTGGGGCTTGTGTGAGCCTTGTTGCACCATTGCCTATATGCTTCATTTTCTTCATTCCATTCATCTGTAATATCGGGAATATCAACACCTTGTTCTGCTAATTTCTCCAAAGCACATCTATACAGCAAATCTTTTACTATTCTATCTGCATCCGTTTCAAAATGTTTTTTATCGTTCAATTTAGCGATAAATTTAGACTGTTCATACTCATTATTTAATATCCCGAATTTACCATCATCCTTTAATATTCCGAATGGGTCATCCTCTGTTATTTCAAACACAGAACATAAAGATAAAAATTCGAGGAAATCTCTTTTATCTTTAGGTGTTGCGTCTGGAAAATCCTTCTGGAATTGTTCCATTTGTTTTATCATTTCTTTATCCATTTTCATTATTCTCCTTAAAAGCATCTTGCCAGTACGAATCTAACAGAACATTTATAACTCCACCATCACTTTTCTTTGTCATATCTGATTTATGCTCTGCTATTTTAAGTTCTTCAATTACCCTAGATTCTTCCTCTATTATTCTTTTACGTTCCTTCATAAGTTCAATGCCTTTTTTCCTGTTTTTAATATCATGTTCCGTCTCTTTCTGTTCTTCCTCTGTTAAAGGAATTTCGTTTTTAAGGAAATTAATCATTTCTAAAATCTCTTCTTGACTCTTTCCTTTTGCCAGCAATGGAAGTTGCAACATTGCGTGTAATTCAACATTATCAAGCCTATTTAATGTATCAAGCTGTTTCTTTTCATCACTCCTTAATACTAATCGGTCTTTATCAATCAGAGCCTTTACATCAATATTCTCTTCACTTGCATGATAGTTTTTATTATCTACAAGCGTAAGATACTTTTCAATTAGATATTGTTTTTGCATGGCAGAAACTTTACAACAAATATGAGGATTGATGAAGTATGCGGTTCCTTGATTTCCGTTTACTCTAAGATACACAGCAATAAAATTTCTTTCTCTTAATACCTTTAATGCTCTTTTTACTGTATCAGTGCTTCTATGTATCGCTTCTGCTAATTTAGGTTTACTAGTAATAAATATATTATTATTTTCCATACGTGCTGTCATCAACATAAAAATTGCGGATGCCGCTGGTTCTGTTATTGCCAGTTCTGCTAATTCCGCCTGATAACGTATATTTGTTTGGAAAAAGTCTTTGTTCTCTGTTTTAATGTCTCCGCTTGCGCCTGTTTTGGTGTAAGCCCCTGTTGCTGCATTTGTGTGTTCAGCATAATTTTCAGGCTTATTATTATAAGTATTATTGTAATCTTTTTTTCTTCCCATAATTTCTCCTTTATCGAATTACAATAAAAAAACACTTCTTGAAAGAAGCGTTCTTATTTGACAATTTATCTATAAAGGAGTATTATATAAATACGAATACAGATGAACGTTTTTGACAGGAACGCTTCTTTTAAAAATAAAGAGTTGGTAGCTCTTTATTTTTTTATGTATTTTTATTGTTTTTAGTTAATTATTTTCTACAATTTTTTTGATATATTTCAATTAATTTTTTTATTATTTATCTATATATAATTAGATATAATAGAAGGGTTCTTCAAACCCCCGTAAATTCAATATAAAATGTCAAGAGAGGGGGCGTGTCATGCCCCACTGGTGGGGCATCCCATGCACCCCCTCTTGACCGCCGCCCAAGTTCCAAGCCATCTACTGTCTTATATGTTTCCTTCTCTTAAATGAGCGAGTTCCCCAATTCTTTCAACCATTTTAAGTCTGGTTACTTTTTATTATATACCATCCATACTTAATAACAAAATCCTTTTACATCTTATTCCACCAGTATTCTTCATCCGTATCTGGTTCACAACCTCTACAGTATTTAATTAATAAATCGGCATCAGTATTATATTTATTAGCGGTATCTCTTAAACACTTATCCCAATTATCATATTTAGTTCCAAAGTTGTTAGCAGCTTCGGAAAGCATCTCAAAATAAGATTTCATCAAATCACCATCTCCTTTAAAAAAATAGGAGAGCCGAAGCCCCCCTATTCATTAAATCACATTTCCTGTTCATCCCCAAAATTAGGAAGTTTCTTTGTCTTAATGTAAGTCATAAGGCTATCTTTTGTAACATCCCTAGAAACCTTATATCTATCAGCAACTATTTCAATACAATCAATATAGCAAAGTTCGTCTGCTCTTGCTGGAAGTCCGCTTTCTCCTTTTAGTGTACGTCCTGTTTCTTCATCAGAGTAATCATAATCAGGGTTGCAGTATTCTCTATTAAACAGTTTATTTACTTCTTCTTCCAAATCTTCAAATTTGTGTTCGAGGTTCATAAAATCGTTTGTATCATGCCATTCTTTTAAAGTTACTCTTCCTTCTTTTACAGAATCAGGAGTATTGTCAATCAGTTCATAAGTTCCGTTTCCGTTTGCTACTGGTATAAATTCCATCTGGGAATCAATACCATCAATGCCGCAACTTCTCTTTACAAAGTCTGCTACAGACATATTGTGGAAGTTTGCAAGGTTCTGTAATGTGTAAAACTGTCCATCAGTTAAACGGATGCCGACACGGCGATTAAAAGTTGTTCTATTTTTCATTTAATTATTCTCCTTTATTGGCTTATTGCCATCTATTATTTATTATTAGTATTTTGTTTAGTGAGTTCTATCTCTCACTTTCTGATTATATTGTACACCTACAAAGGATAACAAGTCAAATTTGCAAAGGGAAAATATTTCACAAAATTTTCGTTTAATATCAGATTATTTATTGTGAATAATGTATAGAAATGGACGAGATTGTGATTTCAGAATCCTAGATGCAGAATTATCCAAGTCAGAAAAAAACAGCGCAGCCACGTTGATTTCGCTATTTGCAGCCACTATATATTGTGGTTTTATAAAATCCTAAAACACTATATATAGTATGTGAAAAAAGAAGAGTTTCAGGCTCTTCTTTTTCAACTAAAAAAGAACACTGAAAAAATAATCAATGCTCTTTCTCTCATTTTTTATCTGGTACAAATTCTAAAACGTCATTCGGAGTACAGTTTAAAATGTTGCATAATCTTTCAAGATTAAAAGTAGTGATTCCTTTGTTATGCTTCAAGTTATTTAACGTTCTGGGATTAAACCCATGCTTTTCAATTAATGTGTATGTTGTCACACCCTGTTTTTCCATTGTTTCCCATAATGGGCGATAGCTTACCATGTTTTCACCCCTTCCCGACACAATTATTATGAATGGGAAAATTTTGCTTGCAAATACATACAAATGTATCTATACTTACTTATGTATCTAGTTAGCAACGTATGACGAAAGGGGAAAAATATGGAAAATGAAGTTTTCGATATTATCACTGAACATTTAACGAATGAGCGTCTTTCAAGAATCATGAATAATGATGAAGAGTATCGAGCAGCATTAACGCATGAGCAAGAAGTCTATTTAAAATTAGATGCTACATTATCAGACGAGCAAAAGAAACTTATTAACAGATACGGAACGGCACAAGGAGAGGTAGCTGCTAATATGGAGAAATTAGCTTACCAGCAAGGCATGAAGGATATGTATAATCTGCTAATGTCTTTACAAGGCAAGAGAGACGAGGACGAATTACATGATGAATGAAGATAGCGTTTTGGAACTGATAACACAGGCTCTAACAGAAAACCGCATAATTGACAAAGTACAGAAAACCGAGGAATATAAGCGAGCAAAGGAAGAAGAAGGCAAAGCCTATGACTTATTGAGCAGCGACCTAACAGACGAGCAGAAACGGCGGCTTGATGATTTTATCGGTAGTACGACATGGAGTGCTGCTATCTGGGAGAGAATGGCATACCAGCAAGGCATGAGAGATTTTTTAGAATTGCTCAAATCCTTATTATAAAGGGTAAAAGAAAACATTGTGGAAAATATGCATAACAGGCTATGTAGCCATGGATAACTCTATTCACAGAGCATGGAAAAGGAAGGGAATCTTTCCCACACTCTGCAAACAGAGTTATCCACAACTACATGTGCAGCCAGTTATACACATTTCCCACAATGTCGGCGGCTACGGAATCCCTCTTTATCCATCTTACCTATTTTGTTAAATACCGTATTAGCGGTATAATATATATGTATCTCAGGAGATACACAAAAGAAAAGGAGACAAAAAATTATGAAAAAGAAAATTGTAATGGTAACATTATCCCTGATTATGGCTATGTCTGTAATCACTGGATGCGGAAAGTCGGACGAGCAGAAAGCAAAAGACGAAATCATGTCACACATGAATGATGACGAGAAAGCGAATATTGCAGCCGACCAGAAGGAAATAGAAAACTGGGAGAAAGAACAACAGGAAAAACAAGAATCTCTTGCAGCAGAGCAAGCAGCCCTTCCAGAGTATTCCGAGGATATTTTAACGCAAGTTGACGTTGACTGGAAAACCCCTTTAAAAATCACTACTATATCAGAAGAATATTCCGAAGTTGTTCCAAATGAACAAAATACTGTTGTTGTTTATAAGTCTCAAATTGGCGGATTAGAATTAACGTACAAAATATTAGATTCAGACGGCGGCACAATGAGTTATGCAAAACAAATTGCTGATTCAGGAGCAGAGGATTCTTTTTATCAGGAAATAGGCGATTATAAAATAGCTGGATATGATAAAGGTGGAAATATATTAACTGTTTTAATAACTGATTCTGAAAATGCCTGTTTCTGTATGGAGTTCTGGACAACAGATAAAGAAGTAAGAACAGATATTTATAACAGAAACGCTGAATCATTAAAATCACAATTACAGTAATTTGACTTTAAAAAAACATTTTGGTATCATATATATGCAAGCTAATTTTATAGCTATTTTCTAAAATATTTGTTAAAGTCGTGTTGAAGAATCGTGCCGCAAGTCGGCATGGTTCTTTTAATTTCCGAGTAATTTGACATTCAAAAATTATTTTGATATTATATATATGCAAACAAAATTTAGCTTTTTGTTTTTCTTTTATATATAGTCATGTAGAGCATCTTGCGATTAAGTCGCTGGATGCTTTTTTAATGCCCTTGTAACGCTCTGTAATGCCCTTATTTTGGTTTTATATATCTCTAGTGGTACAATATAGGTGTAAAGAAAAAACAGGCTAGAAAAGCCTTTAAATAAAGGAGAATAACAAAATGGAAAATACAAAGAAAATTAACTGGTTCTGGAAGAACTGGACAGAGGACGAAAAGAGGATTTACAAGAAATGTGCTGTCTTTGCAGCTATTGTAATTGTATTAGAAATCATTGCAGCTATTATGTGCATGAATCAATTCCATGCAGCCGAAATACCTACAGACTGGGGAATCGCTCCACCTGGCTATCACCAAGAAACTAGATGGGATGATGAAAAAGGCGAATGGTATAGTGTATATGTGCCAGACGTTGAAATAGAAATTGGTGATTTTGGTTTGTATAAAGTTGATGATAGCGGAGCGTTATATATCTTTAAAAGAATATTTAACATAATTTATACCGCAGTATTACCAGCAGCATCCGTAATGGCATCAACATTAATAGCTTATCACATCTGCATGATAATGACATCAAAAAATCAGCGAAAGATTGACAATTCTTATACATCCGTAAAATCTGTTGCTACAGTGTGGATGTATATAATGCTTACAAGTGTTTTTATAACTCTTGCAGTACAAGGTTTTGATTCTATCGTAAATAGTAATTTTGCTAATCCGATTTTAAAACCATAAGAAGCGATACAGAGGGCTTTATGCTCTCTGTTTTTTTGGTTTTAAATATCTCTAGTGGTACAATATAAGTGTAAACAAAAACAGGCTAAAAAGCCTTTAAATAATAAAGGAGATTTTTAAATATTATGAAAAAGAAATTAGGAATTGCCGCATTAGCAACAGCTTTATCAGCGGCTATAATTTGCGGTACATTAACTGTACCAGTATATGCAACTGAAAACGAATATGCCACATGTCAGTATTGTGGTGATGAAGTTGAAATGGTTTGGCGCACCAGCATGGAAAGACACGAAGAAACATGCAAAGAGAATCCAAACAGAAACTTTGAAACATGTAAATATTGTGGAAAAGAAATCACAATGTATTGGTATTTTGATATGAAAGACCATGAAAGTCTATGTGATAAAAGCCCTGACAGAATTAAGGCGAGAAGCAGCGCAAAAGAAGAAATAGAAATTTTTATTGAATTGCCAGAATAAAGGAGATTGAAATTATGAAAAAGAAAACTATATATACCGCATTAACAGCAGCTTTGTCTGCTGTTGTAGTTTGCGGTTCATTGCTTACACCAGTTCTTGCAACAAATACTATTACTGGTGTAATGGTAAACGGAAATGATGCATCTACACTTAAAACAACTATTCCTAGCACATTAAAAAATGGCAAAGAGATTGCAAAGGTGCTTCGTTATAATAAGGCAAAAGAATTACTTCCAGACCTTGAATGGGGAAGAGTAATGATTCTTTACACAGATAATACATACGATATTGTTAGATTGGGAAATGAAGATAATTGTAACTTTACTACTAAAACTGCTTACATTGGTACTAATAGTGATAATTATATTACAAGCGTTCACAGAGGATATCCAAGTCTGGAAAAAGGATTTGACATTGATATTGACCTTCCATGGTTCGGAGAAGAAAACTTTGTTGAAGAAAATTTAATAGTAACAGGCGCAGATGAATTAGATGGTTATTACATCCGCGAAATTGGTTATAAGGTATATGTCAACGGTGAAGGAGTAGCCACTACAACAGACCCCGAAGTTGTTGAAAGCTATGGGTTTGTTGGTGAACAAGACGAATGGGGCAACTATATAAGATGGACTTATGATGGAAAACTTGCAAGTGGTGAACATATATTACCATCCAAAACACCCCCATCTAATCATGGAGAAGCAATTACTGTAGTTGGTGATAGTATATCTGGTGCAAAAGTACATAGATGGTATACGATACAAGACAATAGGCAAGTTACTTTATGGATAGCTAGAGACGGATTTTTAAATTGGTGGTATGAAGGTGGAATAATTGAGGAAAGCGGCGATTTAACCCCAGAACCCACACCAGACCCAGAACCCACACCAGACCCTGAACCCACACCAGACCCTGAACCCACACCAGACCCTGAACCTACACCAGACCCAGAGCCTACACCAGACCCTGAACCTACACCAGACCCTGAACCCACACCAGACCCTGAACCCACACCAGACCCTGAACCTACACCAGACCCAGAGCCTACACCAGACCCAGAGCCCACACCAGACCCAGAACCTACACCAGACCCAGAGCCTACACCAGACCCTGAACCTGAACCAACTCCCGAACCAGTTATAACAATTACAACTTATGAAGGACATAATACAAGTGCAAAAGAAATAATTGAATTTATGATAGAGTTTTGGGATTAAGCAAAAGGAGAGGTTTTACCCTCTCCCTTTTTATTGCTATTCTTTCCATACGATTTTTACAGAACCATTTTTAGATAGATAGATTTTATCAATCAGCGTCCTTAATACTGTCTGTTTTAACTCTGTAGACAATTCCCGATAATTCAATGTATCGCCATGAACATCATACACGGATTTTAATTTCAATCTGATTTCTACCACATCCAAACTATTAATATTCAGTTTCAGCTTTAATTGCTTTTCATCAATTTGTGATTGAATATCATCAATTTCTTTTGCCAGTATATCAACTGATTTTGTAGAAAACTTTGCTAATTCAATCATTCTGTCCATTTGCTTTTGCAATTCGCTAATTTGATGCATCAGTATGATTTTCTTTTGGCTTTGTTCTGCTGCATACCTATCCAGATTATCAATTCTCTCCTGAACTTGTGCTGCTACATTCTCCTGAACTGTTTCCAGTGGCAATCCTTTAAAAGATACATTACAAATCTTTTTTTGTGACCTTCCAGTACAAGTCAAGCATGGTCTAGCTTGCATTTTAATAGCCATATTACATTCAGCACATTTCAATAATCCAGCTAATTCTTTTAAATATGTATTTGGGCTATTATCACTAGCAACAGCGGAATTTTCACTCATTCTATTTTGTACGAGCAAAAATGTTTCTGTATCAATTATCGGTTCAACATTCGTCAAATAGATTTTCATATCCTCTTTATCATCAGAGTTTATTGTTCTGTTATTCTTTCCGACTATTGATGCGCTTGTTTCTCCGTTCCATTCTTCTTCATCATTTACAAATTGAATATGGAATTTCTCAAAATACTTATGCATCATTTCATCCGCTGGTGCATAGACAGGATTCTTTAAAATCCTTGTTAATGTGGTTCTGGAAAAGCCTTTATCTGTCTGGTGTCCAGTTAATCCCATTTCCATCAATTTATTCTGCAATTTGCCGATACTGATATTCGGTTCAGTTGCATATAATTTGAAAATCTGCTGAACAGCAGCAACTTCTTCATCAACAGGCAGCAAAGTTGTTTTACCGTCTATCTTACCATTTCTAAATCCGAAAGGTGCTTTACCACTTGCCCAGCGTCTATCTTTTACCCGATAATCATAGTTATCTTTAATTCGAGCAGATATGTTTTCTCTTTCCATTTGAGCGAAAACAGCGAGAATCCCCATCATTGCCCTACCCATAGTATCAGATGTATCAAATCCTTGTGTAACACTAACAAATGAGCATCCATGATTTTCTAATGTCTTTTGCAGATTATAGAAGTCTGCTATATTCCGAGCAAATCTATCTAGCTTGTAAACAACAACACGACTAACCAAATCAGCTTCAACAGCTTTCATCATTTTCATCAATTCATCACGACCGACTATGCTTTTACCAGATTTGCCTTTATCAGTGTAGACTTGCACTATTTCATCATCATGTACATTCCGTCTCTTACATTCATCAATTTGTGATTCAATAGAAACACTATCCTTCTTGTCAACACTCTGCCGAGCGTAGATTGCAACTACTCTTTTTTCATTCATAAAAATACCCCCTAACTATTATTTTTTATTTAAGTCAGAGAGTACCTTACTACAATATATGGTTTTTGTACATAAGCATCTTTGACTTATGCACCAAGTTTATCAATAAAAGGATGAATCCCCTCAAATTCAATGTGAAACCGTGCAAGCCGAGGAATAATATGCTCTGTACTATCTCTATAAGCCTCCAGTAACTGTTCCATCTTTGGCTGAATCAAATACGGCTGAACCGGTTCATGTTTTGCCCCCATAATTCTGACAGGGACTCTTCTGTAAACGCCTCGATCCTCCCGTTTATCCACTAATACAAGATAATGAATCTGTTTAATGACACTCTCCGACAAAGGCGCATGGTGTTTTACCAAATCCCGCACAAAATCAAATGCTTCTTTATGCCCAACTGCCTCCATATGGTCTTTTAACGGCTTTCTGTCAATCGTCAGACCACGTAAAACCATATCCGTCTCCCGTAAGGTTAAAGTATTCCCCTCAATTGCATTGGAATTATAGGTATATTCAACAATAAACTCCTCTGTCAGACGTTCCACTTCTCCCTCTGTCAGCGGTCGTCTGGAGTCTAGTTCCATTTTCTTCCTGTCTATAGCTGTCAACAAACTTTCTGCTGTTTTAAACCGTCCATCCTCTGGCTTTTTCGCATCTGCCGGAATCATCCAACTGCGTCCCTCACGGGTAACACCTGAAATCTTCCCTTCCGAGCAGAGGATACGAACCCGCCTGTCCGAAATTCCCCATTTTTCCGCAGCCTGCTTTACCGTTATATACATAAAGGATACACCTCGCTTTCTAAATAATAATATACCCCACGTTCGGAACAATATCAACCAAAATGGAACAATGTTTTCCCATCTACGGAATAATAAAAAACTCAGAAATACGATAACCGTTTTTCATTCCCTCATTCGTAGTCTCATCGTATGTTACCTGCTTGCACCCGGAAGGCGCACTGAGGGTCTGCCAACTGCACCATATCTCAGCTGCCCCTTTCAGGGGCTTTTTCAGTACTTTCTCCTTCCGGCGCAGCCCCATAAGGGGCTTGCTGGTTTGCTTGTTAGGGCATGGCTATGGCAGTAGTCATGCCAATAGTAATATCTGTATGTAGTATGATATAGTGGCTCTCAAACATGAGAATTATGGCATATTTTTAATGACTCCCAAGCATGAGAACGGTGGCTTTCTTCCAGCATCAGCCGCAGTTTCAGTTTTGCAGCATCCTCCCCGTAATCCACTCCTATGGATTCCTTTGCAGCCTCTACAAGCTGTTCGGCTTTCTTTCTCCCAACAGTTTTCTTTACTGCTTTTTTTATTTCATCCGTAACCCCGTCCTCACCAAGTGCAAGGATATATTTAGGGAACGGGCAGGTTTTCAATATATGCCGCGATGCCTTGCCTGAAAGCGGACATTTGAACGTTTCAACATATTCCGGGAAATATTCATCCATGACTGCCGTGATAGTGTTCTTCAATGCACTTTTTCGCCTGTTCAGTCCTGTCCTTGTTGCGGACAGTCCACGGAGCTGTGCATAAATGTCATGGGGAAGGTACAGTTCAAAATACCTCCCGTCCTTCACCAGTTTTGCGATTGTGAGGGCATCTTTTTTATCCGACTTTGTCTGGCTGTTGTCATCCAGCTCTTTCGCCTGTTTTGTCGCATACGGGTTCACAAGGACTACTGTGATCCCTTCCTGTTTACCAAGCCAGTTTGCAAACGTTTTCCAGTAATGCCCCGTCGGCTCCATCCCGACATCAGCCTCCGCAAAATCTTCCTCCTTGCATATCTCCCGGATTCTTGCTAAGATGGTCTCGAAGCCGTTTTTGCTGTTTTTGAACTTCAGGGCCCGGCTGTGTTCTATGCCCCTGAAATCAACAAACCTTGCCCACTGGTAGTTTTTAGCGATATCCACGCCGACTATAAGGGCGTCTGTCTTGATGGCGAGTAATTTCTGTTTCAGGCGGTCTTCGTATTTTACTTTCATTGCTATAAAATCTCCTTTGTCTTTTGATGTATCAAAGTCGCTAAACTCATATACATCATACGGGGAGATTTTATTTTGTCAAAGTTCAAATTTCATTCTCTATAGGAATGCTTTAATTTCTCTGTTCATATAAAACATACCTCTCAGCATGGAACAACCTCTATCCATACCGGAAACGACAAACCGCCACATATGGCACAAATCCATAGTGGCGGTTTGCATGGTTCTTGATGCTCTTTACAGATACCCATATGTCCTGCATACCTAAAATGCGCCTCCCTTTCCCGGACTATAAGTTTCATCACACTGCCACGGACAGAGAAAGTATGTCAAATTGTTTCAGTAATATATCTTTTAAACAGAAACCGAAATGCTTGCGCTCTGTTTTGCAGAAACGGTCTCTCCTGTGCTTGTGTAGGTGACAGGCTCACCATCCTCCTATCACTTTTCAAATAATAAAAGCTTTCATCTGTTCTTTCGACAGTGTAAATACAAGATATTAGGTTCTTGTTTCAAACAGCCTGTTTGATGTCATATGCGGCATCATTCAGCGGAATCAGAATGGAAATTACAAAATTACCATTTCCTGTCTCCGTCTGCATTATCCCATCATACTTTTTCACCACATCGCCTACATTCTGCAGACCGATTCCATGCCCCTGTGGATTTTCTTTACCTAAAACACCTTCTCTATACTCCTCCATACTATCCATACTGTTTTTGGCTTCAATCAGGAAACATTTTTTTACTTTTCCCGCATGGATGGTAATAAAGCTGCATTCAGCGGATTGCAGGCGTTCACACGCCTCCAGCGCATTATCCAGAATATTCCCAAACAGCACACACAGATCAAACTCATGAATGCAACACGCTTTCGGTATCTGTATGTCACATTCCCACCTGACTTCTTCCCTTTCTGCCCGTTTCCGTTTCTGGTACAGGAGTGCATCCACACCCTTACTCCCCGTCATATCCCCCACGTCCTCCAAACCATTTTCTTCCAACTGTTTCAGGTAGCCACCCATCTTCTCCCATTCTCTGCCCCGAAACAGCCCTAACAAGGCAATTATATGGTTTTTCATGTCATGCCTTAACCGCTCCGACTGACTGTACTGCTCAGTCAACATTTTATAAACTGCAATCTGTGAATGATACCGGCTGCTTTTTTCCTGTTCCAGATAAATCCGGTTCATCCCAAACACATAAAAACCTGTTGCAAAAAAGGACAGACCTGTCAGCACACAATGCCGAACATTGCCAGCAGCATAAGCATGGGGACAGCTAAGAGACAATACCACTTTCCCCGCTTACCGCTAAAAACAGTCTCAAGATGTTTCGACATCCAGCATACCGATATTATGGCAGAACAATAACCGACACCGCCAAGCATTCCGCCTTCCAAATCACCTACAAGCGGTTCCGGAGTCTTTCCTACTGTGTGCTGGAAAAATAATACTATACACGATAAAAATGAGACACTGAACTCTGCTACCATCCTTACAGCCATCAGCGATATAACGGCGGCAAAAATCCGTTTCTCCAATTCTTCCTTAAAACATAGCAATACTAATCCGATAAAAAATATAGAACCAACCGCCACATAAAAAATATAAGGAACTGCATACATCCTGACCGCAATATTCAAAAGCAGCCATCCACAAAAGGAAAAAACACAAACAATAGCTCCCTGGCTTTGGAAGTCGATAAAAACTTTTTGCAGAATTTATCCACTGCCCATAAATATCCCAGATAACATGGTGCCATAATCAAAATATCTGCATAATCTGAAATCCGGCTCATAAAATGCCTCCATTTCCGCGCATAACCTTAAGCACCTCCTGACAAAATTCCTCATATCTTCTTTTTGCGATCACGATATTTTCCCCGTTATCCAGAACAATTTTCTGTCTGTTATACCCATCAGCGTGTTTCAGATTAACCAGATAACTCTTATGGCATCTGAAAAAACCTTTGTCCTGCAGCCTGTTCTCCAGTTCCCCTATCTGCCCGTAATAAGTAAAAATCCCCTCTTTGCCATGAGCTTCAACGACTCTGCCCTTTATCTCAAAATAGTATATGTCATCAAGAAATAGTTTCTTTTTCTGCCTCTCCTTGCTGACAATGATAAATTCCTGTGAACATTTTTCCGTTTTACGGACGGCTTTTTGCAGTACCTTTTTCAGTTTCCTGTCATTCACGGGCTTTAACAGATATTGGAAAGCCTCCACATCATATGCTTCAAACACATACTCCCTGCTGGAAGATACAAAAATAAGTATTTTATCAGATACCTTTTCACGCAAAATCTGTGCTGTTTTCATCCCATCCAAGTCCTGCATGATAATATCAAGAAAAACAATGTCAAAACTTTCCGACTCCTGCAACAATTCCTTTCCATTACGGAACTGACGGACAATGCATGGTATTTTCATTTCTTCCAAAATATCCTTGATTTTCTTTGCCATGTTGCAGCATTCTATGACTTCATCATCACATACTGCTATCGACAGCATTTTCACCACCTGCCTTATATGGATATATTGTATGTATCGACACAAACACGGACAAAGTTTTGTTAATGCTATGAACGGACATTTCGTTGTAATAACCGTGAATTTTACTGCATCTAATACTCTACCCTCGTATATTACCTCTAACCTCCCAAACTTCCAAGCAGATAATCCGGCGGAAACGGCAGACCGCCGCTTATGAGGTGCAAGGCAGGACTAGGCGGAAGGAGGAAGAAATTTAATGAAAAGGAAATAGAAATATGGGCGTGATTGTGGTATTCTGTTAAAAATACATATTGGCATTATAGGAGGTTAGATTATGAATCCCAAAATGATTTTGACTGATCTTGACGAAACTTTGATTTGTTCTGATGGCAGTATATCAGAACGTACAAAATTAGTTTTGAAACAATGTCAGAACTATGGTATTTACATTGTAATAGCCACCGCTAGGTATTGGATAGGGGCAGAACGCTACATAGAAGAAATTCAACCGGATTATGAGATTACAACAGACGGAACACTTATTCATCGGCATGGACAACAAATATATGGCTGTAATTTGGAAATTGAAGATACAAACCAAATTATACATGATATACTTTTACGAGATGATAAGACGGAAATAACTGTAGCAACAGGACGTCAAGTGTTTTGGAACAGTAAGCACATATCTGAGTCCGAAAAATTACATAAGGCAGTTTATTGTGATTATCAGAAACCACTATCTTGTCAAGCTAACAAAATTGTGGCAGAGCTACCAAATTATGAAACAGCATTAGAAATAGCAAATAGAAATCATTGCCGTTTACAGAGTTATCGTGGGGAAAACTGGTATGCTTTTTTGCCAGAAAAGGCAGGAAAGGTACAGGCAATTCGGGAACTGGCAAGAATATTAGATATATCACTAAATGAAATTGTGGCTTTTGGTGATGATAAAAATGATATTGAAATGCTTAAAATGTGTGGAATAGGCGTCGCTGTAAATAATGCCATTCCAGATGTTAAAGATATTGCAGATTGCATTACATTATCAAATGATGAGGATGGAGTAGCTGAATGGCTTGCAATAAATGTGCTGAAAAGTGTGGATTAGTATTAAGGTTTGTTTGTCTTGTTTCATCTTATGCCATCTTTCCAATAAAATCAAGGGCTTTCGGACTTTTCAAACGGTAGTGTAAAATAGTTTGTGTCTTTGGAAAAAAATACCTCTTTTTTGGTAAGAATTAAGATATGACAATTCTTACCAAAAAGGAGGATTTTTTTATGCCAGCAACAAAGGAGCAGATTCGACAGATCATTGCAGATAACAGCCTAAACAGCGTGGCTGATGTCTACACCCTTCCCAAAACATTAAAAAGCCGGTATGGGGAGTTTCAGATTGATATCCCAAGAGACCGTGAAGGGAAGTCTGAGCCAAAACTCATTCCCAAGTACCAGCGGGATATTTCCGGCATAGAGGAAAAGGTAATTTCCCTCTATGCAAGGGCATGAGCACAAGGGATATCCATGACCAGATACAGGAGCTTTACGGGATGGAACTGTCCGCGGAAATGGTCAGCAAAATCACTGACAGGATACTGCCGGAAATCAAGGAATGGCAGGCAGGGCCGCTGGATCCGGTCTATCCGTTCGTATTCATGGACTGCATCCATTACAAGGTCAGGGAAGACGGGCGTATCCTGAGCCGCGCCGCTTATATCGTCCTGGGCATTACCGCAGACGGTCATAAAGATATCCTGAGCATCACTGTAGGGGCCAATGAAACCAGCAGGTTCTGGCATGGGATGCGACAAAACATTTTTGGAACTGCTTTGGATTGATGATACGGAAACATCTTTCAAACGTATCATGTGATGGAATCTCATTCTCTAATACAAGATATTTCCGGAACCACTCTTCTTTTTCTTCTGCAAACGCTGCAATTTCCTGCCATGTTTCTGATTTGCATATGGTGGCTACAATAGCCATAAATATAATTTCCAAAAGATTGTGTTTCACTTTCCACGGTTCCCTTTTATCTTCTATTACTTCAAAATATTTCATGATCTCAATATCCATTTTCAGCCTCTCCATTGATATAAATGTTCTAAAATTATTATATCAGATTTCCGTAAAAAAATCGTCAAGCTGTACTTTACTCATCGATTTTTTATTTTTTTCATGTGTTTGCCGTGCGGCTTTTTATTTTCTACTTGCAAGTCCCTTGTTTCAAAGTTAAGATACGACACCACGGAAGGAGGGGACTGCCAAAGGAAGTCCGGCGGCTGATTGACGGTTACATCAGCAAACAGAACGCTCTCGGCTCAAGGTATGGGATGCTCGCATATCTGCTTAGGTTTTCCGACTGTAAGGCAATGTTTTTGGGGAAATGCCTGCCCGCCGGGGCGGAAGAAATGGTTTCAGAAATGTAAGAAAAAGTACGGACAGGACGGAAAGGCTGACCGATACAGCCCATTACCCTGTTCCTCTTTTGTCCTCAAATATAAATCCGTGCCTCCATTTAACGTATTTGTTGGATTTCGACCACTTGGGATGTTCCTTGAACCACGCCTTCTCGTCATCCGGCGTGACCGTTATCTTCTTGAAATAAACAGGGGAACCGGCATCATCCAGTTCCCCGCGGGTATCGGGATTTAAGTTCAGTAGCCACTCAAAGTGGTCCTCATAAACCCTTAGCCCGAACACATATTTATCGATATCCTCTGTCGTAAACTCCCCGTTCTCCGGCAGGGAGAACTGCTCCAGTATCGTATTTGCCCTTTGAATCCACCCTGCGGAAGTTGATTTGAAAAACGACATAATCCTGTGATTATTATACACCTTTTTAGGCATAGCAGCGGTTATGTCTGTTTCTCATATCTATTTTTATTTTTTTCAGATAATATTCACTTTTCAACATCCATTGTCAGCTGTGCCGACCATAATCACTCAAGATTCCGAGAGATTATCATACTGCAAATTATATCAATCCCATGTTCCAAAGGCAATATTTTATATTTTTTGTCTCGAAAAGACAACAAATCCATACTAATAGTAGAAAAATATTTTTACTGTTTTTACTGCGGGTATGTTCACTTAGACACGCTCTCACGGTATAATCAAGCCATCGAAACGAAAGCGAGGTGGATATATTTTGAGAGTGAAACTTTCAGAGAATATCAAAAAATTCCGCAAGGAAAGGAAAATGACGCAGGAACAGTTTGCAGAGGTGATGGGCGTAAGCGTAAGCGCCGTTTATAAGTGGGAGTCAAATCAGTCCACACCGGAAATCAATCTGATTCTAGAAATGGCTGACTTGTTTCACACCTCCACCGATGTTCTTCTCGGATATGAATGGAGAAACGCAAGCGCCGCATCCTCTCTTGACAGGATTGCGACGTTAGCAGAAGAAAAGGCGTATGGCGAAGCGATTACCGAGGCGGAAAAAGCATTAAAAAGCTATCCAAACAACTTTGACATCGTATACCGGAGCGCCCTGTTATATCTTAAGCTGGGCAAGAACGCGGAGCATCTTGAAGCGAACCGGCGGGCCATCGAACTGCTGGAACACGCCTGTGCACTAATTGCGCAGAATCAGGACGAGACCGTCAGCGAGGTCTCCATCCGCACGCAGATGGCAAAGGCACACCTGTTGCTGCATGACCCAGACACGGCACTGCGGATTTTAAAAAAGTACAATGTCTGCGGCATCAACAATGTCTTAATTGGCATGGTGCTGAGCGACTGTCTCCACGATGCGGACGGTGCAGAAAAATATCTGAGGAATGCGCTTTCCACTTTTGCGGAGGATATCAACTATATCATGATCGGCTATGCTAACGTGTTTTTCCAGCGTAAAGATTATGACACCGCGATCGACTGCATCCGGTGGCTTCGGACTGTTCTGCGCGGCATCCAGCCGGAAGAAACTCTGACATGGTTTGATAAATATGACTGTGTTCTTCTTGAAATACTCGCCGAGCTCTATTGCATCCAAGGAGACTTTGAAAAGACCCGACAATTTCTTTCTGAAGCGGCAAGTCATGCCGTCACCTACGACCATGCCGCACCGGGAGAAGTAGCCGGAATAGAGTTTTTTACAATGCTGGGCATAGAACGCCAACCCACATATGACGAATATGGAAAAACCGCCGTGGAGTGCTTACATCGAAGAATCCAGAAAGAGAGCGACGAGATTCCGCAGCTCTATCAGTTGTGGCGCGAAACAATCAATGAGGTATTACCGCCTCTTCCATAATAAGAAGATTAAAATTTTCTCAGCTTTAGATACCATATCAACCCGAAGAGTATTGTTTCTTTCTCTTCGGGTATAAATTTCATAAATTTCAAACTCTTTACTGCCAATTCAAAATACATATTCATTTCCTGTTCTGCATATGCTAAAGCGCCTGACTCGGAGAACAACTCTCTAATTCTATTTACATCCTCGCAGGTTAAATTTTCGTTTCCATAATACCGAAGAAGCTCACCAAAATATTCTTTCTGATTCCGTATATATGCATATAATAAAGTTTGCTTAAACTCTGTGATATCAGAGCCAATATTCTTCCCTATATCATCTTCATCTGCTCCACCCGCTAAAACCAAACCTAAACATAGAGGTCCTATCACTGTATACCACGCTGTTTTCAAACGATATATCTCTGTAATTGAATCTACTAATTCATCTTCATTTGAACATAGATTCTGCTCTTCAAACGGTAAAATAACATCAATAATTTCGCCTTGAATAGTGTTTACGATCACTTGATTAAAATATTTTAATAAAATCCCCAGATTATCTGACCTGCTGTATGCTTGTGCCACTTTTTGATTTGCATAGCACATACCAAGACCACCAGCACAAATTGCCATTGAATTAGCCACATCATAAGCATTTCTTTTTATCTCTATCCCTTTCTTTTCCCATTCGTTAATATAATGAACCGGAATCGTCGGCTGATTTCTCCTTAAACTTGCATGATCGATAATATCATCATTGATCAATATCGCAGTCTGATAGATTTCAAAAGCCAATGCCAAGTCATCACTATACTCTATATCACTTTTCAAAATACTATAACCAAGATTTACCAGCGTCCCGCGAATAAATTTCCCACGACAATTCATCCGTGTAAATTCTGATATATTTTCTACAATATGCTTTTCCGACTGGTTACATATTTCCTGATTAAAATTTTGCATTTTTCTATCTAAACGTTCTCTTGAATTCTTATAAAATATCATAAAGGAAAACAACTGATAACTTTGTAACATTACATCCAAATCTTTATCTGTATTTATGCAGAACACATAGTTTCCAGCGTACTCCAGCACCCTTTTGTCATTCTGCAAAACTGAATAAAAATCTAATTTCTTGACAGTCTTCTGATAATCCTTCATGTTCTTTAACATAAACTATTTCTTTATACATACAGGAATGCTCCCATTCTAAAGATTCTAAAAAATAGTAATGATTTAATCGTTCCTATGAAGTTTGTTATCGATAAGCCATTGCATATCATCTTCATATATGGTCTGATATCTTAATGCAATTTCCATGTCTGACGGCTCGATTCCATCCGTAACATATGCAAAAGAAATTTTATACTGCCATTCCCCCGGATATACGGCTAATTCTGTATCTATGTCAACCTCATTTTCTATATCCTCTTTTTCTTTATAGAAAGAATATGCGACTTTACCTTCCGGGTCATATACTTCAAAGCTTACAAAGGATACGTCGGTAAGAGGCGCCCAATAGTGATGTCCGGTTCCGTCTACCAGATTTTTTAGGGTGATAGAAAGATCGATACGATTATCATGGTTTACATAAAATTTAGTTCCTTCTCCGCCTATTACGATAGGCATAGCCCGTTCGTTAAAAGAAACGCCTGTATTAACGATATAACCGTTTTGAATATCTTCTTTTGTCTGCGCATAACTCCTATAATAATCATACATCCGGGCGTACAACGTTGAATCATCCGCATTCTCTTCCTCTTCCATTTCAGCAGACGGTATATCCGTATCGGATGCAAACCCCCACACAAATGGGTCAATCAGCTTCGCGGATACAGTCGTTTTTTCCGCAGGCGTTTGATTTGTACTTAACCGTACATACCAAGTGCCGGGATACAGAACATCTGTTACCATAATCAATTCATTTCCATAAAGCCATTCTCTGTCTCCTGCTATAAATCCATCTTGATCAAAGGTATATGTCCGTACCACTTCACCGGTTGGATCGATTACCTCAAGCGTTCTGTGACTATCTCCATCAGCAGCTGCGTTCAACTGCATTTTAACATCATTTTCTTTGATTCTGACTGCAACCTCCTTAGTTGTTGTCTGTTCATCTTTTTGAAAGCTGATAATTTCAGCCGAATTTGTGTATAAGGAAAAAGTGTCTGTCGCGTTATCAAGATTTTTCTGCTTGTTCCCGTTGGCTACATATGCTCCCGAAACGGTAAACCCACAACCAAGCATAGCCGTAAGCAGTAAGGATATAAAAATCCACCATTTGGTTTTTTTCTTAAAATTCATAATTGCACCTAATCTTTCTTTTAACTGTTCTGCTCCCTCTGTCAAAGTGACAGAAGCCAAAGAACTTTTATAAAGATTGTCTGACTTCATAAAAGAAAGTAACATGTCCCCATACTCACGCCTTGCTTTATCACCAAGTATCGATATGACTTTTTCATCACACGACAGCTCGCAGGATTTATTCACTTCCTTTTCCAGCAGATATGCAAAAGGATTGAACCAATGTGCGCACACAACAATCTGTATCAGCCACTTGTAAAACATGTCTCTATGTTTATAATGGGTCAGCTCATGCAAAAAGATATAGGATAACTCTTTATCTTCTATGCCGCCAGCTGGCAAAACAATTCTTGGACGAAAAAAGCCAATTATCATAGGTGAAGCTATCAGCGGATTATAAGATAATTCCACTCTTATTTTAATATTCAGTTTTTCTTCACAATCAGATAACAGATTTAAGATTTTAATATCCGATACCTCTGTACTGCCTGCTTTCATGTATTGAATAAAACTTTGATAAATCGTTATCTTACGGACAAATAGAACCAGCGCCAATACTGACCAGATAAAAAACAGACATACATATATAGTAAATGGTCCGTGCATGTCAACGTCCACTATATCCTTGTTGGTCTGTATTGACATTACTTCACCGGCATTCGCATTTACGGAAACAGGCGCATTTTGGATTGCAGGCGTTTCACTTGTCAGCTCTACCATATCAAACTTCTCAAACAAGTCTCCAACAATCGTAATATCAAGTGTCCAAGGAAGTAAAAACCGTAGTGCAGCGATTATCCAAATATAATACTGCCAACGCTTACTGAATTTATTCTTATAAAACGGCTTCAATCCCCAGATAAGTATAGCAGCAGCGTACCGGAGACAGACAGTGACAATAATGTTTTCATAAACTCATTCATTTTCTTTTCTCCAAAAGCTTTCTATCTCTTTCAGCTCGTCTACCGAAAGAATATCCTGCCGCAGCAACGTTGATACTAAGTTTTTCACGTTTCCCCCATAGACTTTATCAAGAAAACTGTGCATCTGCATTGTCTGATATTCTGCTTCTGTTATCACAGCCACATATTCATTCCGTCTGCCAATCTTCCTGACTTTCAAGTACTTTTTTTCTCCCAGCCGGAAGAGCAAAGTTAGTACCGTATTATTCTTCCACTCATTTTTGTCTTTTTCCAATTCTTCCATGATGAGGGAATATAGCGCCGCCCCTCCATTCTTCCAAATAATTTTCATTAGTACCAGTTCAGATTCCGAAATTTGTTGTGCCATATTGTCCTCCCTTTATACCCACAAGTTGTAGGCATATTTTATCTTAACACTTTGTAGGTTATATTGCAATGCCCTGACATAAATTTGATTCTCATCTCATTAATTATACTTTTCATTCAATCACAGATATTTCACCGATTGAAAAAAGGCCCTGCATATTTATCATACACAGAGCCATTCTAATCTCTTTTTGCCCTCTACCTAGAGCGTTTTCTTTCTATAAAACTGCATTATAAATCCCTTCTTTAACATATCAGAAACAATATCTTCCTGCCGCAACGCGCTCCTTTCTCCCGTCCGGAAGAACAATCATCGCACTGGTATTCGCCGGAATGACAAACTCATATACAAACTTTTCACCCTCACAGCGCCAGCCGCTCTCGATAGCTCCCACCGGCGAATGATACACCGCCTTCGCGTAATCTAACATACTGCAAGGCTGCGGCTTTATCTCAATCTCACCATCTGTCAGATGGATACCGCACACGCCCTCAAACAACCAGCCCGTGACGGCTCCCTTGGAATAATGGTTCAGCGATGCAGAGGGAACACCTTCCTCGTTAATTCCATCCCATGTTTCCCAGATGGTCGTGGCGCCCTTTTTGACTTGATACAGCCAGCCCGGCATCGTATCCTGCAGCAACAGCCTGTACGCCGCTTCCACATATCCGTTATCCGCAAGCACTGCACACAGCTGTGGCGTCGAAAGGAAACCTGTATTGAGATGGTAGTCATTTTTCTGCACCAGACGGTTCAGGTCTTCCGCCGCCTGCCGCTTCTCATCTTCCGTCAGCAATCCAAACGAGATTGCCCGCACGTACTCCGCCTGCCGGTCGGAATGAATCCTGCCCTCCTTCGTCGCGATATAGCAAAATGCTTTCCGCGCGTTCTCAGCAATGGTACGATAACGTTCCGCATCCTCCGTTTTGCCCAGAATCTGCGCAATCTCGGAAAGCATCTGTCCAGAACGTGCAAAATATGCGGTGGCAACCTTCTCCTGCGGTGTCCGCATCGCAGAAGTGCTCTCCACATCCGGCTCACACCACTCACCGTAATCAACCCCTGTTTCAATGGTATAGGCGCGGTATGGATTTTGTTTCATAAGCTCCGTCGGATTCTCCGGTTTATTCTTTGCCCGCTCTTCCAAAAAGGCATACCACTTCTGCATCATCTCATAATTTTCTTGAAGAATCCTCACATCCCCGTAACGCCGATAAAGCACATACGGCACAATGATACATGCGTCGCCCCATCCCACGGAACCTGCAAGCAGTCCCGAAAAAAAACTCGGCTGATTGTTCCGCGGAGAAATATTGGCAAGCTTTCCGTCCTCATGCTGTGTCAGGCGGCACTCCGCCAGCCATTTGCGGATTACCAGATAGCAGTCCTCAAGATATAGCCCCGTCTCTGCAAAAACACCCATATCGCCTGTCCACGCCGCGCGCTCCCTCGTAGGACAGTCTGTCGGAACGTCACAGAAATTTGATTTCTGGCTCCATATGCTGTTGTGCACCAGCTGGTTCACATCCGCATTGGAACAGGTAAAGGTTCCCAGCTCCTGCATCTTCGAGTACACTGCGATTGCGGTAAACTCCGCATCCTGCAAGTCAATATCCGTCTCCACTTTCGCGTAACGGAAACCCCAGATTGTAAATTTTGCCTTGTATTCATTGAAACCTTCCTTGCAGGTGTAGACCACCTGCTGTCTGGTTCCGCCCTCCTTATGGCGCTTGCGGTCTTGGAAATTCTCTTGTGTGAAATTGCCGTTCTCATCCAGTGTCTCGCCATGCGTCAGCACGATTTTATCTCCGGCATGTGCCTTTACGCAGAACTTGATATATCCTGCCATATTCTGCCCATAATCGATGACCGCATCACCCTTTGGCGTTCTGAACAATTTTCCCGTAAAGTGTTCCATCTCCGCAACCGGCATACAGTTGGCGCATGCAAGCGTCTCCACCCCGAAATCTTCAACCTTTACTTCATGATAATCTGTAATTTCTTCCATGCGGGCATCTACCACCTCGCCTTGCTGCATATCGTTCTCACGGATTGGTCCCGACTGCGATGCCGTCCAACTCTCATCGGAAATACAGACGACCTTTTTATCAATTTCCAGTTGGAAAAACAGCGCCACATCCGTCCCATAGAGATTGCGGTCTCCGTCAACGCCTGATACGCTCCGGTACCAGCCGTCCCCAAGGATAACCTCAGCCCGATTCTCTCCGTCTTTAATCAAATCCGTGACATCGTATGTCTGATAAGCCAGCTTCCGGTCATAATTGTAGCAGCCGGGCGCAAGGACAAATTCGCCCACACGCTTTCCGTTGAGAGATACTTCATACAGCCCGTGACAGGTGATGTAAAGCCTTGCCGACTTCCCCTTTTTGGCGTGAAAGCTCTTTTTCAGATAGCTTGCCGGTTTATGGAGTTCCGGATTGCAGACAAGCTCCGGGTTAATCCACGCTGCCTTGAACAAGGACTTATCCATAATCCCTGTCTCAAAGACTGCCGGCTCGCTCCACACTCCTTCATCCCCCGACTCGTCCCAGAGCCGGACCCGCCAGCTTATGCGCTGTCTGCTTTGCAGCTCTTTTCCAAACATGGCATACATCTGCGAACCACAGACCTTGCCGCTGTTCCATAGCAGTTTCCCGTCTTCTGCCGCCTCAATCTCATATGCCGTCTGGGTGATTCCGTCCTCACAAATCCACGACAAATATGGTTTTGCGATATCAATCCCGATTGGGTTCGTCAAATGCTCTGTTTTTAAATGTATGGCTTTCATAAGCTCGTCACCTTTCCATGTGTAATCCCATTTTCGTTAAAGGCATCGACACGCACAAAATAATCCTGCGTCTTCACCAATGCGCCAATTCTTTTCTGCGTCAGCGCACCTTCACTCTTATAAATCTGATAGCTGTGATACAGTTTATCCTCCGCATGTCCCCACAATATGTTATAGCCGGAAGCAAGCGCCGTATTTTCAATATCCACCAGCAAATCCAGCCGGTCACTGCTTCTTTGTACACGGTACTCAGGCGCCTGCGGTTTTACCCCGTCACCGATACCGAATATCCTAAGTCCGGAAATGCACGGCGTCACATCATAAGGAATCTGCAGAATCGTCAGCCTTACATAACGCGCCCTGATGCCATTCTCCCGAACGATAAAGTCGTGCGGCAAATCCGTCTCAGCTTTGGATTTATCTTCAATCATAAAATATTGTAATCCATCCTGCGAGCCATCCAGAATCCATCTGGTTTTGTGTTCCCGCTCCTCAATATATCTTGGCTGTGTGGCGGAACCCTGAATTTTTCCCGGCGAAGCAATGGGAAGCTTATCATCCGCAAAATTAATCTGAACAGCCCGGATATCCATCACTTTCTCCAAATCGACAACAAGCCATTGTCCACTCTCCGCATTTGCAGCCTTCCACCATGTCCTTGCATCTTCATCCACTGCCCTGCCGGGGTCGCTGCCCTCTGCACAGGAAGAGGCAGATACCGGTTTTTTATAATTTAACAGATACCACTTTGGCTCGCGCCATGCATCCCATCCATTTTCATCCACCGCGATTGGCCAGTCACCATAATTCTGGTTACAGAACAGCTCCCCGTCCTTGTCATAACCTGCCCGCCAGATTCCCACCCGCCGTTCAAACTGGTGGTTGACACTGATGCGCATGGTCGATGTATGCCAGAGGTTTCCATTTTTATCCCACATGGTAGAGCCATGCCCTGCGCCCGGCATAAATCCGCCCGGATGATAGGAATAGGGATTGTTCGCCGCCAGCCGGAACGGTCCGAGCGGCGAATCGCTCACATACACGCCGTCCGCATAGACATTGTACTCCGCTCCGGGGCATGCATACTGCAAATAGTACTTCCCTTCATGCTTATCCATCCACGCACCCTCGATAAAAGGTCTGCGCGTAAACATCCCCCTAATCTGCGGAATATACTGCTGGGGAAGCTGCTCCACGGGCACTTTGCTCTGCGCAAGAAAGCCCTGAAACATCTGCTCCACTTCCTCCTCACTGCGCGGAAATTCACAGTTATCCACACCCATGCGCTCATAACCTCTCTCATAGCCATCGCCATCAATCAGTACAACCCTCTCCGTCTTTGGCTTCATGGTCTCAGGCTCCAGCTCCACACCCCACAGCGGTGTGATATTGGAACATCCCCAATAAAAATAGATTCTGCCGTCATCATCGCAAAACAGATTCGGATCCCAGAAATCAAATGTCCCCGGAATCTCCTCGTATGGTCCATTGATAATATCCTTTGTCCGGTAAAAATTGCAGATTTCCCCTTTCTTGGAAGCGGAAAAATACACATATTCCCCAATCACGCGCACATCCGGGGCATAGTCGTAAAGCGGCAGATTGTCCGGCAGTCTGTGTGCCTCCCAGTGCACCATGTCCTCGGACACCCATACGCTCAGATTCATGGATACAAACATATAATATTTCCCTTGGAACAATATCATGGAAGGATCCGCTGCCTCACGGTCAATCTGCAGCTTTCCATCTGACCTCGGATCCATATTAAACTGATAGCGATAAGGAACATTAATTGGATTGCAAAAATATTTCATAACTTCCCTCCATGTTTTTATATGATACGGAATCTGTAGAATAACGATTCAAAGATAACGATTCAAAAATTCTGCACTTAACTGAAGCGACTTAATCGGTGATTTATCCGCCCAGTTTTTGTGGCTCTCAAGAATCACGGCATCGACATCGGCTGACAATGCCTGTTTCAAAAGACTCTCCAAATCCATGTTTCCATATCCAAGCTCCATACTGTCAGATTTGAGAATGGGTGTCATGGAAGGACCCGATATCCGTGTTCCTCTGTCGTTGATATGATAGAGCTTCATGCGCGTGCCAAGCTTTTTCATCAGTGTAAGCGCAGACACTCCCGCCTCCGTCGGCCAGTAGGAATCCAGTTCAAAACCGACGCATGTATCATCTGTATTTTCTATGATATAATCATACGCCGTCATCTTTTTATCCAGTTTACGAAATTCACAGTTGTGATTGTGATACAGAAGATTGATTCCCGCCTTTTTCAAAATCTCACCCGACTGGTTCAAATCTTTGACAAGCGCTTTCACAGCCTCCCTGTCAGAATAGTCAAAACGGTACATGCCTGTTATCACAACCTTGTCTGTGCCAAACTTCTGCGCCTCGGCGATAACTGCGTCCGGCTCCCTCTTGATGCTTCCTAAATCCTCATGAACGCTCACCACCTCAAGTCCCGCATCGCGCACAAGCCCGCTCCAGTCAAAATTGCCGCCCTTTCCAACCGGCATACCCGCCGCTTTTGTCATCGCCCGCACCAAAAAGGAAGTCGGTTTGATCATAAATCCATTCAGCTCAATCCCGTCATACCCTGCTTCCTTGATTGCCCGCAGCGTATTACGTGCCTGCGCCTCATTTTTTGTGACTGTTCCCAGCATAATCTGCTGTACCGCCTTTTTTGCCATAGTTTCACTCTCCCTGATTTATCTATATCGCACAACTTACACTACGGTTTTCACATAACGCTTTCTGCCATTTTCCCTAGAAATTCCAGACTTGGCTTCGGTATGCGCTCCTGTGTGGCACGATTCACCGCAATCAGTCCGAATTTCATGGAAAAACCTTTCTGCCATTCAAAATTATCCATAAGCGACCAGTACATGTATCCGATAATCGGAATCCCCGCCTGCATACAGGCTGCCACACCATCTGTCGCCTGCTCTATAAACGCCACGCGCCTTGTGTCATCCTCCGTCGCAATGCCGTTTTCCGTGACCATAATCGGCATATCCCTTTTGTTTGCGCGAAACTCTTTTGAAACACGCCGAATCACATTCCCCAGCGCCTCCGGATAAAACTCGTAATCCATCTGGGTCAGCTCTGCCCCCTGCGGCGCCGGCTGGATGCCATCCGCGCCAATCACAGAGCGCGTATAATTCTGCAGACCAAAGAAATCGTCCTCCAGAATGTACGGAACATAATGGGAAAATTCTTCATCCCACTCACGAAGCGCCATTTCTTCACCGCCCGATACCGCCTGTATATCATGCAGGGAAAGCGACAACCCGATCTGAAGCGTCGGTTTTACTGCCTTCATCGCCTTTTTCGCCGCCTGATGCGCCCGCATCACAAGGATATCTCCCTGCACGGTTCTCCCCGACACAAAATTCTGCGGCTCCTCCGTGCCAAATGCTGCCTTATTTTCCTGCTTCTGCAGCTGCATATTCTCCATCATGGTATTAAAGTTCATGCCAATCTGTGCAGTACCCTCCAGTCCTTCCGCCTGCATCCGGCTCATCTTCGCCATCATCTGCCTTTTGTAACGCTCTGCAATCTTTGCAACCTGAAGTCCCATGTTTGCTTCATTGATTGTGACAACATAACCCATCAGGTCGCCCAGACGCTCCGCCACATATCCGCAGTACCTTGCAAACGCCAAAACAGTGCGCTCACTCTCCCAGCCGCCGTTTTGAATCACCCAGACAGGAGATGTAAAATGCATCATTGTCACTACCGGCGTCATATGATTTGCATGACAGCACTCCAACACGTTTCTGTAATGTGCAATCTCTGCTTCGTCAAATTTTCCCTCCTCCGGTTCGATGCGCGCCCACTCGATGGAAAACCGATATGCCGAAAGCCCCGCCTGTGCCATCAGTCTGATATCTTCCTCGTATCTGTTATAATGGTCTACCGCATCCAAAGAAGGCTCGTTGAACGTACTGTGCGCCATATGTTCCATTGCCCAGTAATCACTGTGAATGTTGCCGCCCTCCACTTGGTGCGCCGCCGTTGCAGCACCCATCAGAAAATCACTTGAAAATTTGCTCATCTTGAACCTCCTTCACCCCTATTTCTTTGGTATCTGATTCAGCGCGGCGTTGAGCTCTTGCAGCTTTTCCGGCTCCACTTCCATCCCGCCCTGCTGTAATAGTTTCTTTAACGGTTGTCTGGCAACCATTTTCTGCATCGCCTCCGGTATCGCGACGCCTTCTCCCATTCCTCCGGCTGTCTTCCCTGTCATCTGGCTCATCATGCCTGCAAGCAGCGCGGCACCCTGTTCTGTCGCCTGAATTTCCGCCATGGTGCTGTTGATAGACAGATAACCTTCCCTGTCCTCCCCCGGCTCCTGCGGCGCGTCAAACCAGTTGCGCACTTTATCAAGCGACATGAAATAAGAAGGGTTCGGCGCATCCACTTTTGCAATCTCCATGCTGTCCTCATAGCTGTCTTCCCCAATGCTTTCTCCCACAGCCTTTATCCTGTGTGTGCCGTCAATCGGCACCTGAAACCGGAACACATGCTGTCCCTCTTTTTCCGCAAAGAATTTGTCATCCACATACAGCGTAATCTTTTCCAGATTCGAGTAGACCTTAATCTCCGTCACATCCTCCACCCTGTCATGATACCTGCTCCCGCACAGATGTACGAACTTCTCAGCGCTCCACCATGCCTTGTAAATATAGAACGCATCCTTTTTCTGTTTCCGGTCAAAGGTGACAAGCCCCTTATGGTTCTTGCCGGGGTCTCCTGCTTCGTCCCTTCCTGCAGCCGCAAACTCAAACATATTCCATACATAGGTTCCCCACAGATATGGTCTTTTCGCAAACATTTCCAGCATATGTTCATGGTAGAGCGCCTGATAGCTCTCCGTATAATCACCTTTTTCCGGCTTTGGCGACTGCAGTGTAATAACGGCGTCCGCCCCGTACTCGGTCAGTCCGATTGCAATATCCGGATATTTTTCATGAAAATCGTCAAAAAACGCATCGTTGTCCTCCATCTCCCCGACATACCAGCCATAATACAGGTTATAACCGCGAATATCCGGCAGTGTTACAAGCGGGCTGTCCGTTTCAAGCAGAAACAGATTTGCCATCGCAGAAACCCTCGTCGCATCCATCTTGTGCACTAGGTCGTTTAGGATTCTGTGGTTTTCCATCAAATCTTCCGTCACACCCTGAAGCGAGATTTCATTTGACAACGCCCAGCACACAATCGATGCATGATGATAGTTCTGCGTAATCAGTTCCTTCATCTGTTTTATGCTATTTTCTCTTCCGGTATCCATATGAACCGTGATGTATGGGATTTCCGCCCATGCCACAATCCCCTTCTCATCGCACAAATCATAAAAATACTGGTCATGCTGGTAATGTGCCAGCCGGATGGAATTGGCTCCCATGGACAGAATCAAATCCATATCCTCCTCATGCATCTTGCGTGTGAGCGCATTTCCCACACCGAGTCTGTCTTGATGCCGCGAGACGCCATGCAGCGGATAGCGCCTGCCATTTAAGAAAAATCCTTCTCTTGCGTCAAACCGAAATTCCCTGCACCCAAAACGCTCCGTAACCGCATCGACCGCTGCGCCGCCGCGATACAGGGTTGCCGCCGCCTCATATAGATACGGGTCGTCCACGCCATCCCATTTATGTACATCCGCTATGGTAATACTGCCCTTTCCATAGGTCTTCCCATCGATGGTCTCCAACGCAAGCTCCGTCTCCCCTGCTCCCGCAACAGAAACCACAATCTTCTCGGCTTCTCCAACAGAATAAGTCTCGAAACGGACTACCGCATTTTCCCCTCTTATCTCCGGCGTAATCCGAAAACCGCTCCCGCCATAATAATCCAGATCAAAATGCGACGAATCTGTAACAATCATATAGACATCCCGATATATGCCGCCATAGAATGTAAAATCCGCTCTTTGTGGATACACTTTTGTATTTGGCGCATTATCGACCAGAACCTCCAGCGTATTGTCCTCCTCCAGCACATCGGTAACATTCACCCGGAACGTGGAATATCCCCCGTCATGACGCACAAGTTCTTTGCCATTCACACGGACTTGTGCCGAAGAATTGACGCCGCGAAACTCCATATAAACCTGCTGCCCCGTCGTAAGAACCGGCTTCTTTATCTGCTTACGATAAATGCAGACACCACGAAAATATAGTTCCGGTCCGGTCTGCCCATCCTCCGCGTTCCATGTATGCGGAAGACTGATATCTGTTCTCTTCCCCTGCTTCTCAAACTCCCACTGTTCATTCATCTTCGTAACGATTCTTGCCATTTTCACTGCTCCTCGCTTTCCGTTTTCAGTCCCAACCACAGCTGTCAATCCGCCATATCTTCTACCGTTCTTCTTATCCCATCAAACTCTGCAAAACCGTTGCTTTTGGGCTCTCCGTTCTCGTCCAGACTTCTATCCAGATAAATCTGGAACCGTTCATCCGCCTGCAATACGATACGCAGTTTCATACTGCCCTTATGCTCGCCTGTTACATCGATATCGCTCTCTATCACCGTCCTGCCCGGCATAAACATGTTCGCAGGCGCACATACCCTGATCCATCCGTCATAGAATGTGCTGCCGTCTTCACTGTAATTATCATACCGTGTTTCATAGGTATCGTCCCCTAGGCAGGAATTTGTCACACTCCCGCCGCCTGTCCCTTTGATTTTCAAAGGCAGTATGGGGTTCTCCTGTTGTTCTGCACAAGAAATCGGCAGGGCATACGGTATTTCCTCCTTATCCGGTGTCCTTAAAACCGGAACCGGCTCTGAAGGCGCTCTGTCCAATAACCTGCACCGGCGCAGCCTGCTTTTCACATCTCCTTCGCAAATCCGGGTGCTTTCATTCCACATTGCCCGGTTGCTGTCGGGATGCCAGCTCATCGGCGAATAATAAACCCATTTTCCGTCAGGGTCACTCAGATTAACGCCCTCATACAAGCGTCCTTCTTTCATGGAACGCTCTGTATCAATCAATACCGGACCAATATTTCCCGCCCGTTTAAAGCGCACGCCGGCTATCGCATACTGATACAGTACATTCAAATACTTTCCGCGCGTGATACCATCATGATATAACGGAACCACACCCAATACACCACAGTCTGTCTCTTTTGAAAATCTGGGCGACATACATATGGCATAGCGCTCATTTGGAGAAAGGATTGCCGTTTCTTCATAGCCAAGCGTATCCGTAATCTGGCAGAATGCTTCACTGTCCAGCATTTGTAAGGTACTTTCGCTGATACTTCTTCCGCCGCCGGCAAGCGTGATTCCCCGTCCGCCTCTTACAAACTGCTTGACTTCCCCGCCCCGCTGTATATTCCTACGGTAAAACCCTTCATTGTCTGGATCCGGCTCTATCCCATTTACTGTGCTTATGATGCAGGCATCCTCTACCACATACGCCGACTTACGCCTTACAAGTTTTCCTAGGAAGTTATATGCTCCTGTTCCCGTCAATGTGGAAAAACAGATATGCTCATTATCCGGGGCAATCACCGGCTCTGACCACCGCATAAAGATACCGGGAATTTTTGCAATTTCCTGTGGCAGCACCACCTCCACCAGCTCTGAAGACGTACAGTGATCCAAATCGGGCACACACTCCAGCACATAATCTCCTAATAATATTCTCTGATTGTCCGCATAGCACATAAAACGGATGCCATTTGCACCTTTTTTCTCCCGTATTATCCCATCGTACAGCACACACACCGCTGTTCCGTCATCTTCCATCGTAAAAACCCGATACCAGTCTCTGTCCTTCTCCGGTTCTCTGACCGCGACAAGCACTCTTCCAGAGAACGTATAGGTTCCTTTCACATCAGATCCGCTTTCTTCCGGCAAAGGAATATCCGTCACTTCTATACGCCCAAATTCCCTGCTCTCAATCATCATAGACGTTTCCTCCTAGACCTCTTTCAGTGCAGCCGCTTTCTTATCCGCAATACGTTTCTGTACTTCCACCATCTCTTCTTTTCCTAAAGAACAATACTTCATAGCAATTATGGTGACCACCCACCCTATCAGCGGGAAACCATACATAAGCGCCATGGTCATCCAGAAAATACCGCCCGTCAACTCGTCTGTAGGCTGCGGCAGTGTCTCCCGATAACCAATCAGCGCCACTGCACCGGTCGCAATCAAGGCACTGACAGACGATACCAGTTTATCAATCAGGCTGTAGACGCCAGACACAACCGCCGGCACATATTTGCCTCCCCGGTCCAGCTCATAGTCGATGACATCCGCCATGAAAGCATTGTTTCCTGTAGTCACGCACATCTTCATACCGTTCATGGCAAGCGTCAGAACCACATACACTACCATCAGCGGAACCACCGTAGCAATATTACGCGTCGCCCCGCCCATATGTAAGAAAACGAAGAAGAGAATCATCGCGCAGGTCACATAAATGCACCGATAAGTCCATGTGACAATCGTCTTCTTATTACCATGCTTTCCGGCATATTTGGCGCCCACCACTGCAAACAAAATCGAAGGGATGATGCTCACGGTAGACAAAGTCGTGGCAATAGACATATTACCGATGATAATCCCGCTCAGCATCGTGTTGATAATGGACTGGCTTGCCACCTGCTGCGCAATCTTGTCGGAAGCTCCCGACGCGATATAGCACTGCAGGGGACGATTGTTCTTTAATACCTCTATCATGTCCTTTATCTTAAGTTTTTCTCTCTTTGCCGTAGTGCCGGCGAAATTCTCCGGCTTATCAAATTCCGAAATACCAATGCAGGTTGTCACAAGTCCTACCGCAGATATCGCAATCGTTACCCAGCAGACAGCCGACAAAAACTCCAGATTATAGCCGCCGTACTTCGGCATCAGCACCACATAATAAATCATATTCAGGGCAATTGGCACCACATAGTTAAAAACCGTACTCCATACACCCACCATCGGCCGCTGTTTCGGGTCATTGGTCATCAATGCGAATAATGTCTGTCCTGTCATATTATACAGTGTATACCCGATAATATAAAGCATATACAGCAATACAAAGGCTGCAAAACCATGCCCTTTGCCAGTCGCCCAGCTATACATCATCAGCGTTGCCAGAACCATCACCAGCCATCCACTGACGAGCAGGATACGGACCTTGCCAAAACGCGTATTGACCTTGTCATAAATAAACGCAAGCATAGGATCTGTAACCGCATCAAAAATACGGGTGAAGGTCAGAATGCCTCCCACTGCCACTGTCGCAATTCCAAAACCAAGGTTTGCCGAATAGTTTGCGAGCCCAATCAGACAGTAAAACCCCATACCGACCATACCACTGGACGCGACCATGATAATCTGCCACAGCTTCGCGCGGCGGTACTGCACACTGTCAATCTGACTCTGCGTCAATTGTTCTTTACTTCCCATTTTGTTTCCTCCTTCTCTCTGTACACCCACATGATTACTAACCATATTGTATCTAAAAACAAGGGAAAACGTTAGAAATATTCAATTATTGATAGAACTATTATGTCCTGTTTTAAAAATTTTTTTCTGCTTCCATTCATTTCATAAAGCATAGTTGAAAAAATAAAAGAATATGCTATACTGAAACCATAATCTATACAATGTTATCCTGTAGCGTTGCTGTCTATAGGGCGCACAAAAAGCAAAAATATTAGAACTATTTAATTATTTGTAGAACTATATTGTTCCCAAGGTGGAGTAAAATATGGATTTAGAATTATTTAGAAAGCTTCTGCACAATCTCCTAAATACAGAGGTTACGACATACGACAATGATATTCGGACACTCACCGCTTTTGAGGACGCCTACTGTTTTCAGAAGACATTGCAGCCAATGTTTACCGCCGATTCCCTCTCCTATTTACTACATTCCATGGATGATGCGACCTTCTATGAAATTGTAGACAAACTCGATGTGTGCCTGTTTTTTTTCCAATTTGACCAGAAAATTTTTTTAATCGGTCCCTATGTCAGAACAGAGTATTCCGACGAAAAAATGCAGAAGCTCCTGATTGAAAACAAAATGCCGGCGTCCTATGCCACTTCCCTCAGATTATACTATACTGCCCTGCCGCTGCTTGCCATCTATCATATTCAGCGTGTTGTCACTGCCTGTATAGCGTCCTTTAATCCGCTTTTCCCCGGATACCGTTACCGGAGACTCCTAGGTTTTCAGGAAGAACCGAAGGAGCAAAAAACATACCAGCAGGAATCCATTGACTACAGCGAAATCTATCAGCGCTACCATGTCGAAAACCGTCTGTTAAAACTAATTGAAAAAGGGGAGGTGGAGAGCATCATTCAGGCTTACGACGAAATGCAGGACGAATCCGCTTCCCTTATCGACCTGTTCAGCAGCCCTGCCTATCAAAGCCCTATTTCCATCCTGCGCGCATTGGCAAGAAAAGCGGCAGAGCAGAGTGGTCTGTCCATCATTACGATTGACCAGATTACCCAAAAATCTGTTCAACGCCTCTCCGGCACCGACAATATCAAAAAACAGCGGCAATATTGTTATGAAATGTTGATTGAATTGACAACTGCAGTGCGCGACCACCTGATAAACACAAGCAGCTACTCTCCTGCAATCATTAAAGTCGTAGAATATCTTTCCTTGAATTATACACAGAATATCAACATAGATGCCCTGTGCCAGATATCCGATTATTCCCCTTCCCACCTTGCCAAACTATTCAAGCAGGAAACCGGACGCACCATAACGCAGTACATCGCGGACTTAAGATGCCGTCAGGCTGCCGAAATGCTTCGTGAAACAAGCCTGCCTATCCAAGAAATCAGCAGCTATGTCGGCTATACAGACAACAATTATTTCGTGAAGGTATTTAAAAAGGCGATGGGAAAGACTCCGTCAGAATATCGTTCCTTCGCCTGATATCATGTCAACATCAAACGAACAGAAGGAGGAAGCAACATTGAAAAAGAAAAAAATATTAAAATACACAGGAATGGCAATCAGTATTTTGGCTGTATCAGAGGTAAGCTGGATGGCTTATTGCGGATATGCATGGGGCTGGGGACCATTTGCAAAACTACATGATATGAAAACAGCACGGCTTCCCGGAAACGGAGACGCATACGATTTAGAACAGGTCAAACCCAGTTCGGACATTACACTAAGTGGCAAAACAATCGTATTTCTTGGTTCTTCCGTAACATATGGAGCTGCCTCACAGGGTATTTCTTTTGCAGATTATTTAGAAAGGCAAGAAGGCTGTATTGCTGTAAAAGAAGCAGTTTCCGGAACAACGCTGGTCGCTGAATGCGTGGATTCCTACATCGAAAGATTAAATACTCTGGCTGTAGATAAAGCAGATTTATTTATCTGCCAGTTATCCACAAATGACGCTACGCAGAAAAAACCGCTTGGCAAAATAAGCGCATCAACAACTATAGAAGATTTTGATACACATACGGTAGCCGGTGCGATAGAATATATTATTGCCTATGCGCAAAATACATGGAACTGCCCTGTGTTATTTTACACCAATCCCAAATATGACAGCGCAGAGTATGAAAAAATGGTTATGCTTCTTGAAAAGATACAAGAAAAATGGGGAATCGGAATAATTAATATGTGGAATAATGAAACTTTCAACAATCTGTCTGATAAACAATCCCGTTTCTACATGGCAGACTCTATCCACCCGACCAAGGCAGGGTATCTGGAATGGTGGCTGCCCTATATGGAAAAGGAAATAAAAACTTATTATGCGGGAAACCCTTTTTGATGGTTCCCGCAGTCTTCATAACCGTCTATATTTGTATTCATTGCTCAAACTCCGGAAAACAAATGCGTATCGTACAAATACTGACACACTACAATACTTCTTTCAACCAGATATCCGCCAGAACAGGCAAATATATCTCTCAGGTACATTCCAATATGGTATTTGAATCTAGGGAAAAGAAAGATTTTCATAATACTTATTACTTTGAACGAGAATTGTTACAGTATATTCAGAATGGGGAATCCGGATATTTAAAAAGACTGATGCGCCAGCATGAGCATGAGATATCTGCCGGGACATTGACGGACAATTCGCTCCGTCAGGAGAAAAATCTCTTTATCGTAACACTCACGCTTGCTACCAGAAGTGCAGTGTCAGGCGGTCTTGATATTGAGCAGGCGTACAGTCTTTCCGATACCTATATAAAAGAATGTGAGCAAATGCAGGATATCATATCAATCTCCAACCTTATGGAAACCGCTCTGATATCACATTAAAGTTCAAAGAAGAATTGGGCTTTGAAATCAGCAGTTATCTTGGTTTTTCCAGCCAAGGATATTTTTAGAATGTATTTAAAAAAATATGGTCTGACCCCGATGCAGTACCGCAATCAAACCACAAAATACTAACCTCCCCTTTCCATCCTTTATTCTCTTCTCATTTCTTCAACACCTTATACCCTTCTTCCGGCAAACAAGGTTCCTGCCTCTTTTCCTTTTACAATATCATACAACGCTTCTGGATTTTTTCCATTCGTGATAATGGTGTCTATGCCCTGTGCGGCAGCCAGTCCGGCTGCCCGCAGCTTGGTTTTCATACCGCCTGTTCCGCGCCTCGAACCTGCCCCGCCCGCAAGGGAATATACTTTTTCATCAATCTGCTCTATCCTTTTTATCAGTTTCGCATCGGTATGCAGCCGCGGATCGGCGTCATACAGACCGTCAATGTCTGACAGAATGACTAACCGTTTCGCCCTGCATAGAATAGCGACAACCGCAGAAAGCACGTCATTATCACCAAACAATCTGTCCTCCGATTCTATTTCTGTATAACTGACAGAGTCGTTTTCGTTGACTATGGGAATGATTTCCATCTCAAGAAGCGCGTTAAATGTATTAATCAGATTCTCCTTTTTTTCTTCCTGCTCAATATCGTTTGCATTTAACAGAATCTGCGCAATCGTCTTATCATAATCGCCAAAAAACTTATCATACAGATACATGATGCTACACTGCCCGACTGCCGCTGCTGCCTGCTTCATACGCATACTGGCAGGACGCTCTTTCATATGCAGTTTATTTGTTCCTACTGCAATCGCGCCGGAAGATACCAGAATCACTTCATATCCCATATTCTGAATATCAGACAGCGTACACGCAAGACGGTCAAAGGAACGCAAATCGCTTTTTCCCATTTCATTTGCCAAAGTGGAAGTCCCTACTTTTATTACAATCCTGTTTTGATAAAGTCCCATATCACACCTCAATCACAGTCGCAGTATGTCTGGTATAAGGCAGAAATTTTTGGTAAATATCTTCTGTCCGCACTTTCATATACCCTGTTGTCGTACCGTCACTGCACCCGTACCATTCCTCTGAAAGCACATCCTTGTCAAACACAATCTGCACGTTATTTTCCCTGTCTAAAAGACTGCTGAGAACAGTTGCCGCGCCGATTTTTGTGCCGAGCATCGTTTCCATATCTTCTGCAGGTGCAAAGGAAACGCGGGCAATTCCTAACGCATTGCTGAAATCTTTTGAGCGAAAGGGCTTCTCTCCCACTGTAACAAACAGATAAAACTGTGTCCGCTGACGGTTACAGACAAACAGTGTTTTCACCATATGCATCTTCAGTTTTTCATCAATGGCAACACAGTCCTCCATCGTAATCGCTTCGTCCGTATCGACACGTTCAAAAGGGATTTGAAGAATCCCCAGCATCTCATAAACAAGTCCTTGAAGCTTTGTCTGAAAATGAGCGGGCGCCTCGGTTTGGATTTCACTTACATAAAACGTATCTTTAGTCATAATTACTTTCACACTCCTGCTTGACTTTTTTTCTTATTCAGTCTACCATTTACATCGTGATAACAAAAGCGAATAATTATCATGTAATCCATGACAAAATCAGATGGAAAACTTTCGATGCATCGTATGCACCATCGAGGCGACATGACATGCAGCATGACATGAGGTGACGATATGGATATGAATCTTCAAAAATACATGGCGTTTGTGAAAACCGTTGAGTATGGCAGTTTTACCAAAGCCGCCGAGGTACTAAACTATTCCCAATCCGGCATCAGCCGTATGATCAATGACTTGGAAAAAGAATGGAAAATCATTCTATTAGAAAGAGGGAAATCCGGTGTGAAGCTGACGAGTGACGGTCTGAAACTGCTCCCTTACGCCAAAAATGTCTGCACAGAATATGAGAAACTGCAGATGGAAGTGGATGAACTAAACGGACTGCAATCGGGGCTGATTCGTATCGGTACTTTTTCCAGTGTGGCAACCCACTGGCTTCCGAACATCATCAGACATTTTCAGAAAGATTACCCGTGCATAGACTATGAACTGCTCCTCGGTGATTATACGGAAATTGAAGAATGGATTGCAAACGGACGGGTTGACTGCGGCTTCTTACGCCTGCCTGCCCGCCTTGGATTTGAAACGCATTTTTTGGAGCAAGACAGGCTTCTTGCCATTCTTCCGGAAAACCATCCTCTTGCATATCTTGATAAGTTTCCGGTGGCAGCATTGTGCGATGAACCGTTTCTGCTTTTGGAAAAAGGCGCAAAGGCAGAAATTTCAGAAATATTTGAGCGCTGTAATCTGACGCCTGACATTCATTTTACAACATGGGATGATTATGCCATCATGTCGATGGTGGAAAGCGGTCTTGGCATCAGTATCCTGCCGGAACTGATACTCTCACGGATTCCCTATCGGATTATCGCAAAAGAACTAGATGTCCCCGCATACAGAAAAATCGGCATTGCCCTAAGAAGCAGGAGAACCGCTTCCCTAGCGGTAAAGCGGTTCTTAGATTATTTGCAGTATCGTCACAATTGAAAAACGCAGTTGACCACCCGCCTCATATGTTTTTGCACCACGCCCGTCACCACTTATTCGATACTATCTTCATTTCTTTTCTTCCCCTCTTAAACGTTACGTCCTTAAACCCCGAATGCAGCTCCTCACGCATCCCGTTGATGATGATAATGCTTCCCGCATTGACCGCACCGCTGACAACTACCTTTCCATCCGCTGCACGCCGGTTAATATCAATCAGCTGCTCCCGTTTCGTGGTAATCTCCTTTAGTTTGAGCTGATAATGGATTCTGTTGCGCGTCTGCTCCGCTTTTTCCTGACTCCTCTCCGGCGTCATCGGCTGAGTCTGCAACTGCCATGCAATACGTTCCAGCGCGCTCTCGGCATCCATCATCTTATTCTGATAATCCTCAATTTGTCTGTCTATTTTTGCCATCTTATACTTAAACTCACAGTCCAGTCCGATCACGATCTGCGTTGTTACCCCCGCGCGGTTTCCGATAGAAGCCGCCGTAATCTGTTCCACCGCCGTAACGGTGCCGCCGATAATGCTTCCTCTGTTGCCGGCAATGACTATAGTCTCGCCCGATTCCACTTCACAGTTCATCAAGGCGCCCGTGTTGACTTCCTTCCCGGCATAAACCCTTGTCTGCTCTATAAAACGCGCCATAACATTGCCGCCTGCACGGATAACGCCGTTCCCGGAACCCTGCATCCCGTTTTTTAAGATAACATCTTTGCCCGCATAAAGATTCGCCGTCTCCACATGCCCGTTGATGGTAATGCTGCCGGTCGTTTTCACGGTAACACCAGCGTAAACATTTCCCTCTACGAACACATCGCCATGAAAATCCACACTTCCGGTCGCGGCTCCCAAGTTGCCCTTAACCACATAGACAGGCGTTACGGTCAGGCATCCGTCCGCCACAGTGACATTGCCTTCAGAGCTGGCATAATAATTTCTGCCGCTTTCATCCGCCTCGCAGCGCATACACTGTAACGGCGGCAATTCTCTGCCCACATATGCCTCAATAGTATTCCCCACAACATCCCAGCCATCCGTCGAAGGCATTGACGGGTGATAGGTTGCAAGATGCTGTCCCTCTGTCACCAGCTCCATCTTGCCTAATACGTTATAATCTACCGAGCCGTCCGACAGAATAATCGGTTTTGTCGGAGGGTCCGGATCGAAATAATATTCATAATAGCCATCCTTTCCGTCTTTTGCATCACTGCCGGCGGCTACTATCGTCTCCTCGTAAATTTTTGTTCCCTGTGCAAGTTCCTTAAGCGCCTCTTCCTTAATACCGGCAACCACCCCGTTCTCCTGCAACAGTGCATTCAGCTCCTCTAGCGAAAAGTCACGATATATCGTAAGCAGAGCTTCCATACGCGCCCCATCAATACGAAGCAGATAATCCGGCGTGCTTATGGTCTGTGAAACTTCCTGTTCCGTCTCCCCATCAGAATCATCGGACGGCATCTCCTGCCCGGAAGATACCTCTTCCTTCTCCGCCGCCTGCACTATTTCCACGCGCTCGCTCTGTTCTTTCTTCTTTTTCTTTTCTGTCTGGTTAAATAATCCCATATTCATCCTCATTTCTGCACATACTTTTGACTCAGTTTATTGAGTCTGTGCATGAACGAGTTTGTGTCAGCTGCACGCAGACACAAATCCGCATCCGTAAGTATCATCCCTTAAAACACCTCATAAATCCACTATAAAAGTTTCCGCAAAAACTGTCAATTCCTTTTCCATACATCTATGTAGGCGGTTTATCCGGTCTCCCGCTGATTCCTAAGAGGATACGGCTTTCCAGTAATGCGCGGGTAGAATCATAATCATATTCCACAGTCTGTATATTCACATCCGGATACCGCTCATGAAGCTTCTTCATAATGCCGCGCTCACACACATGACTGACAAGACAGCCAAAGGGATGTACAATCAAAATATTCCGATAACCTTTTTCTGCCAAATCCGCCACTTCCGCCGCAACCAGCCAGCCATCCCCCGTGTGGCAGCCCCTGTCAATGACAGGCGCCGCCAATTCTTTCATTTTAACAAAATCCGCATCCGGCACAAACCGGCTCTCTTCTGCAATACTCTGATTGATATCCTGCTGAATACGAGTCAGATAATGAAACACTGTACCATAAGCCTTCTGTATCATCTGCCCTGAACCACAGAGTCTCTGATCTTCCAATTCACTGTCTACTAGGTAAATAGCATAATTGACAAAGCCGCCCATGCGGTACGCACAGTCCTGTGTCTGCAAAAATTGCTCTAAATGGCGATTCCCAATCGGGGAAAACTTCATATAAATCTCTCCGGTAATACCGACGCTCCGGATACTTCTCTCTTCCACCGGAATCTTCGCAAACTCACGGACAATCTGCCGATACTGCTCCTTACGCTTCCTGCCGGAAATATGCTTCCCCGCTAAAATGTCTTCACACAACTTCTTATTCCAACGCTCCAAACACGCTTTTGCCTCTCCTCTTCTACACTCATATGGTCGCACCTGCTGATAAAGCGTCATAAGCAAATCACCAAAACAGACTGCAGCAATGGCGCAGAACAGCAGCTTTGGCGTAATCGTAAACCCTGCATGTTTCTCTTTACCGAATGCATTGAGAGAAATGACCGGAATCTGACTGTATCCGGCTTTTTTCAGACTATGTATGATAGAATTGTAAATATTGCCGGCACGACATGCCCCTCCGGTCTGCGGTTCCATAAAAGCAATCCGCTCCGGATCAAACCGCCCGGAACGGACTGCTGCCAATACCTGCCCAAGAATCAGCACTGTCGGCAGGCAGTAATCACTGTTTATATAAGGCAGTGCATATCCATGCAGATTCGTTTCTTCGGGGAGGATTTCCAAATGATATCCGCCCGCTGAAAAAGCCGCCTGCAAAAGTTCATTATGATAATGCAGCATATCCGGCAACAGTATCGTATGGGTATGTTTCATCGCCTTTGTAAATTCTACTCTCTTTGTCTCTTTCACAGAATACTCCTTCTTAAGCTCTGCTTATCCGCACAGTATGACTGCGGCAATTCTATATGAAAATTATAAGAAACAACGAATATCAACGGCAAGCTTTTCTTCAAGATTGATTAGCCGCTTGGCGATATCTTTCGTTTTCTCATCCGCCGCTTTATACTGGTTCAGATATTTATTGAGGGATTTTACACCCATATTGCAGCCGTCCGTAATCAAATCGGCGATGGTTTCATCCGATTCATTCATGACCAGTTTCACATTCGTTTTCACCCATGACATACTTTTCGCCATCGGATTAGGTTCTTTCCCGTCATCATGATATTGTTCCAGCAAGGTCTGAATTTCGTCTTTTAATTTGTCATGCTTGTCTTTACAATCCGCAAGAGATTTCCTGAAGCTCTCATCGTGCACATAATCCAGAACCTCATCAATAGAGGCGACACCCATTTTAATGCCGGCATCACATTCCCGTAACAGTTTTATTGTATCATCTTCAATCATAGCTTGTCTTAAACTCCTTTTATTATCGTTTAAGACAAGTATCTGTTGTTTTTCAAAAAATATTCCGGCGCTAACACAAAGCCTGCGAAGCATTCTCATATACCATGTGACACCGCGCATCTCCTATTCTTTCACGCAGTCATCCCACAACATATCGCGCCAGTTCCAAGGCAATATCAAAATGACCCGCATCATGCTGCGTGCCTTTGGTCTGTCCTTCCTTCCGTCTTGTATCCCCTTCGGGCGCATCGAGCAAATCACCGCTTGTAAAAAACATATATAAATTCAGAGCTATGCTACACATCTGCATTCAGCCATATTTTATATTTTTGTGAAATATGGCTGAAACGCCGAAATCGGAAAGCTCCGACTTACTATCTCGAACGAGATATTGATTTCACATTTAAAAATTTTATCATAACACAGTTGTGCGGCTCATCTCGTCCCTAAAAACTTCCTCAATCAAAAATCATCCTCACAATAGAACCCGAAATACCGCTCCCGAAGCAACTGGAAGGAACCCCGCGGCAGAAAAATAACTTTCCCGTTATCCATCCGCATCTCCTGCCTGCTCATGCTCTCTATATGCTCCAAATTAACAATATAAGAAATACCGGCACGTACAAATTCCTGATACTGGGACAACCTCTCATAAATCTCACTCATCGTAATGCGCAGCTCACACTGGCTTCCATCCGTAAAATGCAGACACTGTATTTTCCCCTGCGCCTCACAGTATACGATATCATTTACCTCCACTCTGCGGATACTGTTGCCAATCCGAAAAAGCAGATATTTTTTGCGCACTTCCTTATTTTCTTCAATCAGACGATCCAGAATCGGAAACAACACTTCCTCCGACAATGGTTTCACGAGGTACTGCGTTGCTTCCACGCCAAATGCATCCAACGCATGTTCTTTTGAGGTCGTAAGGAAAATAATATTACAGCTGCTCCCCATGGCGCGCAACTCTTTTGCCGCATCAATCCCCATCTTCTTTGGCATATAAATATCCATCACAATCAAATCCGGCGTATACTGATAATCTCTTATACGGGCAAGAAGCTTATCCGCATTGTCAAAAAAAACCACTTCCAGACACGCTTCAGAACGTTTTATTCCGTATCCATCTAATATTTCTTTCGTCTTATTCATTTCTTTTTCTTCATCGTCACAGAGCGCTATACGATACATCAGGATTCTTTTCCCCCTCCCCTCTTATATTTTTCAAATTCATGCTTCAGATATCGGCGGAATATTCATAATCAACCGAAAGACAAATACACCGTTATCATTTTTAAAATCATATTCTCCCGCAAACTTTTCTGCTGTCCTTAAAATACTTGAAACGCCGACTCCGCCCGTAAATTCCGGCTTCGGCTGACCATTTTTAAGTTCCGTCTCCAGTCTGCATGTGTTACTGCAATAAATAACCAATTTATTCTTTTTCTTTTTTAGCATCAGCTGAATAGAGCATTCTCTTTCTTTAGACTGTTTCCTTACTTCAACACAGCCATAAATGGCATTTTCATAAGCATTTGCCAAGATGGTCACCAAATCTATATTTGGTATGCCCAGATTCTTTTTCTGTTCTATATCCAATGTGACTTTTATCTGCTCTTTTCTCGCCCTTCTTGTATATGCCGACAGGATATTGTTCACTGCAGAATTGGCACATATTTTTTCCAGACCTTGTTCTTCCGTCATTTTGTTATATTCGTCCAGATATTGAAGCAATTCTTCTATTTGTCCTCTCTGGGCATACTCCGCTATCAGTGCATTATGATGCCGCACATCGTGACGTATCCTTTTACCCGATTCCACAGACTCCTCTAACAGTTCCATATTCCGTTCCAGCAGTCTATGATTCAGCTGCATCAACTGATTCTCCTGCTGGTACTCTTTTTCCTTACCGATGTGCAGATAAAGTCTGAACACAAGAAGCTGTAAAGCTCCCGTTAGGAAAAAGTTCACCATAATCTGAAAAAGGCGGTATGGCGTCTTTATGGTAATGTCCGGATTCAAGATAAATCCAATGCCAAACAGCAGACTGATGATCATGACCGCCGCACTGAATTTATCCAATTCGTTTTCCACATAATAACCAAATCCTCTGATGGATACTTTAATCTTCGCATTAATGAAAAATGCCATCACTGCAATCAGCACAATACGGACAATGATATCCGCCCACACGTTTCTGTCAAAAAAGATAATCGAAACCTCAATCCCGCCAATCAGAAATGCCGCCAGCATATAAAACGTAAGCGCAAGCTTATAAATCGACAGATAAATCTGATCCCTGCTCATACAGACGGCAAATATAGTAAAACATACATACATCAGAATCGCAACAGTTCTAGAGCAGTTTTTCTGGTCAATTGCATACCATATACATGCCCCTGTAATCAGAACCGCTCCGAAGCACCCATAGTAGAAAGCCGTTTTCTTCCAGCCATATTTTGATTCACTCATCAGAGAAAATAACAAAATCACTCCTGCCAAGCTGATTGCGTAGCGTATGAGTGCTATGTATACCGGACCTCCTAACATTTTCTTACATGCCTCCCATTCCTTTTACACATCTATACTACCATCGGCGTTTTCTTCCCGACTATGATTTTGCGGCACATCACACCTTAAATGAAGCCACGGTCTTATTTAAAAGCTCACTGAGACGGAACAGCTCTCCCATCTGTTTCATAACTGCAGCAGAATTATCGTTAGAATCCTGTGCTGATTTTTCCATATTCTCCACGAAAGCAGTCACTTCGCCTACAAGTTCCGTAATCTCAAGAATCGATTCGTTAATGCCTGCCATACTGGCGCTCATCTCCTGTGAGGACGCCCCCAGTTCGCTTGAAATATCATTATAAAATGATGCATCCTTTTGATAAATACCGGCAAGCTGCGTCATTCCCTTGTAATCCTCCATCACTTTTCCGTTCATGAACTCCAAGAGCTTGCCGGAGCTTTCGGACAAAAAAACCACATTATGCACCACGCTTTCCGTCACACGGCGTATCTCATCTACCGCCTTTCTTGAATTATCTGCCAATTCTCTGATTTCATCCGCCACAACGGCAAAACCTTTGCCTGCTTCGCCTGCTCTTGCCGCCTCGATAGAAGCATTTAACGCCAGCAGATTTGTCTTGGAACTGATGGAAAGTATCTCTTCTGTCAGCGTATCTATCTCCCGCACCCTCTGGCTGTCCGCAATTGCCCTCTCTAAATCCTCTCTTGTATTCTCATAAATTGCAACCGCTTCGTCTGCAGCCTTCTCGGATTCCTCATTCTGTCTTTCTGCACGCCCCATAATACTGTTGGACTGCTGTGCCGCTTCTTCTGCTTTTTTTGCTACATTTTCTATGGCATATCCCAGTTCCTGCCCGTTCATCTTGATGCTCTGGGCCAATTCTTTGGTTCTTTCCGCCTGTCCCATAACCTGCTGTGCCAGTCCGGAAATACCGGAAATATCTTCATTTAAAACCGACATCTTGGATGAAGTGCTCTCGGCAATGACGCCGATATTTTCCGCCTCCTGCTTGGTATTCAGAATAATCTCCCTGATTTGCTGCTTCACCTCTGCTGTCGCCATCTTAATTTGTTCCGTCTCATTTTTGTACTCTTTCGGGATTGCCTTTATTGCAGCTGTCTTCCCGGAATTCTCTGAAAAATCTCCGGAAGCAAACTGTTTTAACGTCTGCACCGGTGCCAGCATCTTCCCAATCAGACCTGTCATAAATATTGCCACGAACAGGATTACCACCAGCACAATTGCAACCCCCACCATCATCATCGTCATCAAAGAACTCATGACGTTAGCAGTAGGCACGACAACGCCTAATTGCCAATTGCATCCCGTAATATCCGCCAATGCAAAATAACATTCACTGCCATCGTAATCCTTCAGCTTTTTCACACTGTTGTCCATACCGGATAACAGATTCTCCAAACCCGGCATAATGTCTGTCACTGCAACCGATGCCGTATCCGTCGGCTCATACTCTTTGTTTCTATGCGCCACATAATGTCCGCTGCTGTCCACAAGGAATCCGTACACACCCGCATCATAGTTAATACTTCCCGTCAAATTGGTCACGGTATTCAACGTCACGTCCAAACCGATAACGCCGACGAGTTCTTCGTCTATGTAAATCGGCGCCGCAATCGTTGTACACATCTGATTTGTAAGCACATCCCAGTACGGATCCGTCACGATGACTTTCTGCTCCTGTGCTGCCTGCTTATACCAGCCGCGTTCTACCGGGTCATACCCTTCCGGTATTTCCGCCTCTCTATTCGACTGTATAAACCGGCTGTCCTTGGTTCCGCAATACAGATTTAAAAGCTCTATTCTGCCTGCCGCATGCGTATCAACCACAGACTGTATGATATCCGTATCAATAGATTTCCCCGCCGAGATACTACCTGCCGCTCCCGCCGCAAGCATCTTCTCATTGGCAATCCACGTGTTAATCTCTTCAGCATATTTATCTGCATTCAACTGCAGCGCCTGCGTCTGATCATCCACCATGCGTTTGCCTGCCACTGCGATAATACCCATTGTTGTCAGAATAATGCTCACCACAACGATTCCTATCACGCTGATTGTAAGCCTCCCCTTAATTGTCTTTAACACAATTTTGTACCCCTTTTCCGTCTGTAATATTTTGTTTTTACAATAATATTTCATTTTCTTAGCACAGACTTTTCTAGTTTCTAAGTATATAATATTTTTTGTCGAAAAAAAATCTTTTCGGTATAATTTGCACATTTAAGGGTATGCTTTGCACAAAAAAAAGAAAAAGAAGGGGCACCGAAGGGACACGGGCATGAGAAAATGAAGGAAATGAAGAAAATGATAAAATAAAAAATTTGGGATAAGAGAGTGGTTATTTTTATATATCCCCGCTCTTTTATCCCAATCGCTTTTTTGTTGTTATATCATTTTTAACTATTTATCTGATTCACCCGGCAAAAACTTTCGTCCGGTTTCTTCCTATTTTCTACTAATTTCCTATAATATCCACCGCATGCATATAAGCATCGGAACCCCGCGCACATGTTACCGTAACTTTCCTGCCTGAGACAAGGACTTTACAGCCGGTAATACTGCGCACCACATCCATCTTAAGCTCCATATCGCCCGCCGACGTGCTCAGATACAATACGTTTTCGGTTGATTTATTTCCGATTGTGCCGGATACCGTAGAGGTAGACGAGGTATCAACCTGCGCCGGAAGAACGGCTTCCTTTGCCCCGACGATTGTCGCCGCGTGCATGTAAGCATCCGACCCACGGTAAACGGAAACCACCAGCGTCCTGCCGGGTACAAGGAACAAACCGTTTCTGGAATCCGTATTGGCATCAATTACAATCTCCATCTCACCATATTTTGTTGACAGATAAAGCATATTATCCTTCGTCTTGTCACTGACGGTACCGGTGACCGTCGATGTGCCTGTCGTAACTGGTGATACAGGCGCAGGTGTCAAGGAAGATACCGGCGTTGTAGACGCTGTAGAGCTGCTCCCGAGACCACCTCCCGCCGTATCCGTAATACTCGTCGCGTGCATATAAGCATCTGAGCCTCTCACGCAGGTTATGCTGTACGTCCTGTCAGCCACCAGCACGGAACATCCGCTCAGATTCGTATTTGTGTCCAGCTTAATCTGCATCTCACCCTGCGGTGTCTTAACTACCAGCACATCCCCTGCAGATTTTTCACTGATGGTTCCCGTAACAGTCGAACTTGAAGACGTATCGAGCGTCACCGTCGAATTCTGCGCCCCACTCGTTATTCTGACCGCATGAAGATATCCGTCAGAGCCATGGGATACGGCAACATATATATTGCTGCCCGGAAGCAAGACTTTGCATGTACTGGCATCCGTTCCGCTATCCAGCTTAATCTCCATATTGCCCTCGTTCGTTGCAAGCTTTAACAAATCCGTCGTTGTACCGGACATCACATTGCCCTGTACCGTCGCAATCACCTCCGCCGCTTGCACGCTCATCCGGCTGCACGGCGCAATGGCGACGCTAAGCGCCAGACATGCTATCGCACCCGCTTTCCTCAAAATGTTCTTTTTTTTCATAATAATCCCTCCACTACGCAATCTATTAGAAATCTGTCACTCATACTCCAAATATACTCCAAATTATGTAAATTTGATTATGTAAACTCATCATACAACATTTTCCAATGTAAATCAATATATTTTCCGTATATTAAAGTAGTTTTTCCACACATATTATTTTTTATGTCATTTATCAGAGATTACATAACATTTCAATCCCTTGACACGGTATTTTGATATTGAAACCTTTTCCGCTTTTTGATAAGATAAGTATTCAATCGGGGCAACCGGGTAGACTGTCCGGCAGGACAGATGCATTTTGGGGATGAACAGCAAAGTATTTTACAGATGAGGTATGACGATATGTCTTCACGAATTAAAAATATGACCGACGGCAGACCTGCCGTCCTTATTTTCACTTTTGCACTGCCGCTTATGATTGGCAATGTCTTTCAACAGCTTTATACCGTTGTAGACACAATGGTGGTGGGAAAGGGGCTTGGAGTAAATGCCCTCGCCGCCTTAGGCGCCGCCGACTGGATGAACTGGCTGATGCTTGGCATTATCCAAGGCATCACACAGGGGTTCGGCATTCTGATGGCGCAGGAATTTGGTGCCGGCAAATATGAGAAGCTTCGGAAAACAATCGGCTGCTCTATCGTTCTGTCACTGCTATTTTCCGTTATTTTACTGTGTGGCGGACAGGCGGTCGCACGCCCCGTCCTTATGCTTTTGCAGACTCCGCCTGAAATCATCGGCAATACCCTTTTATATCTGCGCCTGATGTATCTCGGTGTCCCGATTGTAATGTCCTACAATCTGTTCGCAACGATTCTGCGTTCTCTCGGCGACGGCAGGACGCCGTTACATGCCATGATTGTCGCCGCCATAACTAACATTGTGCTTGACCTGCTGTTTGTGCTGGTCTTAAACTTCGGTATCAGCGGCGCAGCAATTGCCACTCTGATTGCCCAGATTATTTCTAGCCTCTACTGCCTGCACCACATCCGCAAGATTGAGATACTAACACTTACCGCTTCCGATTACCGTCTAAACGGTCAGTTGTCCTCCAAGCTTTTAATGCTTGGATTCCCCATGGCATTCCAGAATGCCATCATATCGGTCGGCGGGATGATCGTGCAGACCGTAGTCAACGGATTCGGCGTCATCTTTATCGCCGGGTTTACCGCCACCAACAAACTCTACGGCGTACTGGAAGTAGCGGCAACCTCCTACGGTTATTCCATGGTCACCTACTCCGGACAGAATCTGGGTGCAGGCAGACTCGACCGCGTCCGCAAAGGTATGCGCGCAGCGCTTCTGATTGCGCTTATCACTTCGGCGGTCATTGCCGTCACCATGCTTGCCGGCGGTAAAATAATCCTAAGCTGTTTTATCTCCGGAACGCCGGAAGAATTTGAACAGACCCTGCAGATAGCCTACTACTATCTGACAATCATGAGCGTCTGCCTGCCCATCCTCTATATTCTGCATGTGTCCCGTTCTACCATTCAAGGCATGGGCAACACCGTCCTGCCCATGGTTTCCGGCATCGCAGAGTTTATCATGCGGGCGGTCACTGCCATCCTGCTGCCGATGGTCGTCGGAGAAACCGGCATCTTCTATGCGGAGATTATGGCTTGGCTCGGCGCGGACATGATACTGATAAGCAGCTACTTCTTCGTGATGAAAAGAGCAGAACACATAATGTCCTGCTCCAATCAATAAAGTATCCTCTGCTATCATACTTCCTGCTATCAATAATTGTCCGCACTGATTTCAAAATACGCCTGCGGATGTGCACATACCGGACAAACCTCCGGCGCTGCGGTGCCAACCACAATATGACCGCAGTTCCTGCACTCCCAGACTTTAACTTCACTCTTCTTGAACACTTCCTGCATCTCCACATTCTTCAGCAGTGCACGATACCGTTCTTCATGATGTTTCTCGATTTCCGCAACCATGCGGAACTTTGCTGCCAACTCCGGGAATCCCTCTTCCTCGGCTGTCTTGGCAAATCCGGCATACATTTCCGTCCACTCATAATTCTCTCCCTGTGCCGCTGCCGCCAGATTCTCCGCCGTAGTTCCGATTCCATACAGCTCCTTGTACCAGATTTTGGCATGTTCTTTCTCGTTGTCCGCCGTCTCCTGAAAAATTGCTGCAATCTGCTCAAAGCCGTCTTTTTTTGCCTTCGATGCAAAAAAAGTATAATTATTTCTCGCCGTTGATTCTCCGGCAATCGCCGCCTGCAGATTTTTCTCCGTCTGTGTGCCCGCATATGGGTTCTTTTTCTCTGATTGAGTCATCATGTCCTCCATTCTGAATTGCTTCCGTTCTTCACCGATGATTCCACTGCGGAACCATCCTGCAGAATCAGTCTAAAAATTCCACACGACCGCTGTCAATGTGATAAACTGCTCCGCATACTTTCAGTCTATCCGTAACTGAAAGTTTTAAACCTTCTTTGATGCGCGCAACGCTTCTTTCCACATTCAGGCAGCTTGCCTTATATTCATCCTTTTCGTCGCCGATTGCCGCACGTATCTCATCCGTTATGTATTTAACAAATCCAGAAGGCTCACTGCTTATCGTTGCACCTACGGCGCCGCAGTTCGTATGCCCAAGCACCACCACCAGATTACAGCCCAGATGGTCTGCTGCATACTCCACACTTCCAAGCTGATGATTGTCCATCACGTTACCTGCCACGCGGATTGTAAACAACTCGCCAATTCCTGCCATAAAAATGCTCTCCGGTATTACCCTTGAATCTGAACAGGTTATCACGATGGCATAGGGTGTCTGCCCCTCATCGCAGGTCTTCTGTCTGATTTTGGGTGAGATATCTCCGGTATTAGCCGTCGCTGTCAGATACGCCTCATTCCCTTTCTTTAATTTGTCCATTGCATCTGTTGCCGATAAATTCTGATGTTCCATATAATACCCCTTTCTGCTTCATAACACTGTTTACCGTTATTTCTGCGCAGTGTCATCCCTCTTTGCCTTGTTTGAAGTATACCACAGATAACGTGCAAAATCATCTTTTTCCACCAGATTTTCCTATCTTTTTCCCGCTTCCTAACCATTACGTGATTGTCTTATCTGATTTTAAAAAAGATAATCATCTGCTTCTTGGGAAGGTAACGAACTGATTCATGAACAGATAATCTCCTTGGTCGCCTCCTGCAGCCACTGCAATTCTTCTCCCTCAAAATGCGGTCGTAACGTCTCATATACCTTACTGTGATAGTCATTCAGCCATTGCAATTCCTTATCCGTCATCAGTTCTGGCAGAATCGCATCCCGGTCAAAGGGCACCATCGTCAGCGGTTCTAAATACATAAACTGCCCGTAACCGTTTTGCTCTCCCTTACGGCACAGCACAAGATTTTCATGCCGGATGCCAAACCGCCCCTCCAGATAGATGCCCGGTTCATTGGAAATGATCATGCCTTCCTCCAACGGAATGCTCGTCGCATTCATGGGAATACGCCACTGGAATCTCTGTGGTCCTTCATGCACGCCCAGAAGGAAGCCCACACCATGCCCGGTGCCGTGGTTATAGTCCAGCCCGTTCTCCCACAGTGGTTCTCTAGCCAGCACATCCAGATTCTGCCCGCAGACGCCGTACAAAAATCTGGCGGCTCCAAGCGCCAGATGCCCCCGCAGCGCTATCGTATAATATCTTTTTTCTTCCTCCGTCACGCTCCCTAACGCCACCGTGCGGGTAACGTCCGTCGTTCCATCCCGATAATGCCCGCCGGTGTCCGCCAGACAAAAACTGCCGCTCCTTAGCTCTGCATCCGTCTGCCTGGTCGGTTCATAATGTACGATTGCACCGTGGGAAGCATATGCAATGATAGGCTCAAAGCTTGCTCCGAGATACCCCTCCTGCTGCAAACGAAATTCTTCCAGCTTTGCCGCCGCACTCATCTCCGTAATCTTTTCCCTGCTTCCGGCTGTCCGCACATCCTCATCCACGCTCATCTTCAGCCAGCGGATAAACTTCGTCACCGCCACACCGTCTTTGATATGGGCATTTCGCATATGTGTCATCTCCTGCGGTGTCTTTACGGCTTTCATAAGCAGGATGGGGCTGCATTTGTCCACCTTGCTTACCTGTGATGGCAGACTGTTTAAGAGACTGTAATTTACGCTCCTGCCGTCAACCCATACCCTTGCCTGTTCCGGAACGTCATGCAGCATTTTCTCAACAGCTCCATACGGACAGATGTCAATCCCTGCCCCTGTCAGCTTCTTTCGGATATCCTGCGGCAAAATCCGTTCATTGACACAGAGCGCCGCTTTTTCTTGCATCACAAGCATATATGCCAAAAAAACCGGCGTATACTTCACATCGTTTCCACGCAGATTGAGAAGCCATGCAATCTCGTCAAGGGCAGTTAAAAGCAGCATGTCCGCCCCCTCTTCCTTCATTTTCTCCCTGACGGCACAAAGCTTCTCCTCCCTGCTCTCTCCTGTATCACTTGCCTCCATTTCCCATACGGGTTCCGCAGAAATCTTCGGACGGTTCTCCCAGATAAAATCCACCAAATCTTCTCCGCCCGCAAACCTCATCCGCTTTGCATCCGTCTTCTCGGAAATCGTCTCTACAAACTGCCCCGTAACGGTCCGTCCGTCAAACCCGATGATGCTCTCTTCTTCCAATTCATCCGCCAGATACTCCGCTATTGTGGGCACCCCCGGCTGTCCCGCCTTCATCAGCACAATGCTGCTGTCCGCAAGCTGCTCCTTTGCCTGTATAAAATATCTGCCGTCCGTCCAAAGTGCCGCCTTATCGCACAATACAATCAGGGTTCCCGCTGAACCGGTGAACCCTGACATATACTCTCTTGCCTTAAAATATTCTCCCACATACTCAGAGCAGTGGTAATCATCTGTCGGAATGATATACGCCGAAAGATTCCTCTCCCGCATCAGCCTGCGCAGCGCATCCAGTTTCTCATCCACATTCCTCATGAATCAACTTTGCCTTTCTCTTTCTATTATCCGTTTTTTACACTCTGTTACTATCATCTGACTGTACGGCTGTCAGATTCTGATCAATTCATACTGGTCCGTACCCAGTCCGATTTTTACGGCATGGGCAATGCAGCTTCTCCACTCCGTGTCGGGATGGGTCATATGGAAATGATCGTGCCCCTCATCATTGCCGTGTTCTTTTATGTTTTCACCCAAGATACTGCTTTCCACGGGCGTCATCTGATTGCATAAATCCGCACATGCCTGATCCAATGCCACCGGGTCGAAGGACGCAAGCATACCGACATTGGGAATAATCGGGATATCATTCTCGGAATGGCAATCACAATTCGGCGACACATCACAAATCAAAGATACATGGAAACACGGGCGATCTTTGCAGACTGCCAGACTGTACTCCGCCATTTTGTAATTCAGAACCGCAATCGAATCCGCAAAATCCGCCGCAATGGCATCCTTCGGACATACCGCAAGGCATCGTCCGCAGCCCACACACTTATCATGGTCAATATGTGCTTTGCCATTTTCGATGATCGGCGCGCCATGTGCACAGATTCTGTCGCAGGCGCCGCAGCCTACACAGGCGGAAGCATCAACGCTCGGCTTGCCTTCACAGTGCTGCTCCATCTTGCCGGCTCTGGAACCGCAGCCCATACCGATATTCTTAAGCGTGCCGCCGAATCCCGCCATCTCGTGTCCTTTAAAATGTGTCAGCGAAATGAAGATATCCGCATCCATAACCGCATGCCCAATCTTCGCTTCCTTGACATATTCACCGTTAATGGGAACCAGTGTTTCATCCGTTCCCTTTAACCCGTCGCCGATAATCACATGACATCCCGTCTGATACGGAGAAAATCCGTTCACATAGGCTGTCTCCAGATGGTCAAGCGCATTCTTCCTGCTGCCCACGTAGAGCGTGTTGCAGTCGGTAAGATAAGGCTTTCCTCCCAGCTCCTTGACATAATCCGCTACCACTCTCGCGTAATTCGGACGAAGGAACGCCAGATTCCCGTACTCGCCGAAATGAATCTTGATCGCCGCATATTTATCCGCAAAATCAATGTTCTCAAATCCCGCCGTCTTCATCAGACGATGCAGCTTCTGCAATAAATTTTCATGCTCTGTCGCTTTAAATGTTGTAAAATACACGTTTGCTTTTTCCATACTCATATCCATTCCTTTCTCTTAGTCTGCAACTCTTTCTCACGCTAGTCAAACATTTTAAACCTCTCGCTTATGACTGCATATTGTTCTTTAATCTTAAGATACAGCCCGATTGTATTCTCCTTCTCTTTCTCAAACTCTTTGATAATCTTGTCGTAATTCCGTTCCAGACTGTTTACCACATTCATGTTAATCTTACCGCGCTCCGCATCGCCCTTCATGATATCCAGTATCTTCTCTTTACTGAACGCTTCCTTGTAGCTGCGCTTGCCATACAGCGCGCTTAAGATATCCGCCACTGCGATAATCTGCTGGGTCAGTGTCAAGTCCTCCGCCTTCAGCCCCTTGTGATAGCCCGTTCCGTCCAGCTTCTCATGGTGTCTGACCGCTATCTGCAGCACCGCATCGTCCACGACTCCTTCCAGAATCATCTCCGTGATACGGACATGCGCCTTCATAATCTTCATCTCATCGTCGCTTAATCTGCCGGTGGACTCCAGTATATTGAGCGGAATCGCTATTTTGCCAAGGTCATGTAACAGTGCGCCGTAGTGAAGATCCCTTAAGTCCCTTCCCGACACTCTCGCAAGCCTTCCAAGCTGCTCGGCAAAATTCACCGTAGCCAGCGTATGTATTACCGTGTGCTCGCTTCTGAAATCAATGGTGTAGACGAGCATTTCCAGAAAGCCTCTTTTATACTGTTCGGAGAAGGCTCTCTTGGCGAGCAGTACATCCAGCTCTTCCCTGTACTTGCCGTTAATGAGATTCTCCGTAATACCGTACCGCTCCTCTGCTTTGTGAAAAAGGTCGAGCGCCGCCCCGGAAAACTTAATGTCACGATATTTTGCAAAATAGTCCGGCGCCAGACTTTCCTCCTTCAGATGCAGAAAAGTATCCATGGAATCCGCCAGATTTAAAAGCTCAATGATATGCATATATCTGCTCTGAATCAGATTATGTCTGTTATAGTCAAGATGATGATACAGCACTATCTCCGCCTTATCCCCCATAGGCGAAAGATATTTCAAAAACAAAAATCCATAAATGGAATGAGGCCACAAATTCTTCGTCTCAAAATCGGATACATTCTTGACATTCTCTTCCTTATACAGTCCGATATCGTGCAGAATGCCAATCATCGTATAATCAACCAGATCCTGCTCCGTATAGTGCTGCTCCGTATAAGTGTTCTCGTACTCCATCATCTTATAAAGAATATACCCCGTAATCTCCCCGTGGTTCATAATCTTATGGTTGATGATGCCCAATGTCTTTCTGATAATTTCGTTGACATCCTTACTGCTGATTACGCTCATTTGTAGTTTTTCCCTTCATGATATACTCTGCGCTGCCCCTTTGTTTCCCCTTTTTAAACAGTCTTAACTATTTTATCATTTTTTCTATGTCTTGTCTCTATTTCTTTTAAAAAACGTAAAAATATGAAAAGGCATCCTTTTTCATCCAATCATAAAATTTTCCAATATACAAACATATGTTCTTATGCTATACTAATCCTATCCCAACGAAAGGAGTTTATTTCGTGAAGCAGCACATTTATCTTTGTATCGACCTGAAATCTTTTTATGCTTCCGTGGAATGTGTGGCGCGCGGTCTGGACCCGATGACCACCAATCTGGTCGTTGCAGACCCGGAACGCACTGAGAAAACAATCTGCCTTGCGATTACGCCTGCCATGAAGGCGCTTGGCATTCATAACCGCTGCCGGATTTTCGAAATTCCAAAACATGTGGAATATATCACCGCACCGCCGCGTATGCAGAAATATATTGACACCTCCGCCGATATCTATGCTATTTATCTGAAATATATTGCCAAAGAAGATATCCATGTATACTCGATTGACGAAGCATTCATGGACGTCACCGACTATCTGGAATTGTATCACCTGTCCGCCCGTAAGCTGGGGCAGACAATCATGGAAGACATCTACCAGACGACCGGCATCCGGGCGACCTGCGGCATCGGCACCAATCTGTATCTTGCCAAGATTGCCCTAGACATCACTGCCAAGCACGCCTCTGATTTTATCGGAGAGCTTGACGAAGAAAGCTACCGCCAAAGCTTATGGCATCACAAACCACTCACTGACTTCTGGCGTATCGGCTCCGGCATTGCAAGAAGGCTGGAACCTTACGGCATCCGCACGATGAAAGATATCGCCGAAGCTGACGAAGATTTTCTGTACAGACTTTTCGGCGTTGACGCCGAGCTTTTAATTGACCACGCATGGGGACGCGAACCCGTCACCATGAAAGACATTAAGTCCTATAAATCCCGCACCAACTGTATCAGCAGCGGGCAGGTGCTTGCCGGTGACTATTCCTTTGAAAAGGGATTACTGGTTGTCAAAGAAATGATGGATTTGCTCTGCCTTGATTTGGTGGAACAGAATCTGGTCACTAAGTCTGTCACCCTGCATGTCGGTTACTCCAACCGGCTGAATGTTCCATCCGCCCACGGCACCACGTCATTAGACGTTGAAACCAACTCCGACATGCTGCTCATTCCGGCGATAACAAAGCTTTATCAGCAGATTGTCCGCCCCGGCTGCGGCATCCGCCGCGTCAACATTACCTGCAACAATGTGACTCCTGAGACCTATCATCAGTATCATTTTCTGGTGGACGGAGATGAACTGGAACGCAGCCGCAAGCTGCAGCGGACCGTCTTGGATATCAAACACAAATTCGGTAAAGACGCTATTCTGAAAGGAATGAATTTTGAAGAAGGCGCTACGACAAGAGAGCGCAATCATCAGATAGGAGGACACAAAAGTGGCGAATAAACCAAGACATAAGATGCCCGTAGAGGAAAGGGCAAAGCAGTTCATGCCCTTCGCCGCATTAAAGGGGCTGCCGGAGGCGCTTGCCGCCAAAGAAAAAACGGTCACAGAAACCTTCTCCCCTAATCAGCCGGATACCTCTTCTGCGCCGTCCCACAGGCAAAAGCGCTGAGATTCCCGTTCTTATGGAGTACTCTGTGATACACAGCAATGGGCGGAAGCATATTACGATGCTCCGCCCCTTTCCTTACGTCTTCTTTTATTCTCATACATCTTCTCATCCGCCTCTTTTAACAGATTCTGATAGTCCCTCCGTTCTCCTGTCAGACTATAACCAAAGGAAAATCTGAGCGGAACACTGATGCCTTCCCCAAGCGATGCCTCCCTGTTTTCCTGCACGATTTCCAGCTGGTTTAACATCCCACAAAGCTCCCTCTCACTGTCATATCCATACAGGAACAGAACGAACTCGTCTCCGCCCCATCTTGCCGCCACGGATGCTTTCGTCTCCAAGTCCATAAGCAGTTTTGCAATCTGTTCCAGATAGGCGTCACCCTTCTCGTGCCCATAACTGTCATTGATTACTTTCAAATTGTCGGCGTCAATCATGACCAGCGCACTGCTGCCAAGTTCTTCCCCGCTGCCAAACAATCTTTCCAGCCTTATTTCCAATCCCCGTCTGTTATACAATCCGGTCAGCATATCAATATCTCTCTCGTCTTCTATCCGCCTGCGTTTCATCACTTCGCCCGTCACATCAATCACGACGCCGAATACACCGCCATCCTCGCCAATTTCCTCAAGTTTCACATAATGGTCTTTCACTTCAAAGGTCCCCGCCTCATCCGGAACCGGATGTGCGCGCAGCTTATTGATAAATTGTTGGAAAGCTTTACAATCGGATGCCAGTCTCTTCGCCTCTTCCTTATCCAGTAGCAGAATCCTTGGGATATACTCGGTAAAACGGACTCTTTTCATATGTTCATTGTACTCATATACACCGATATACATTTTGGTCTTGCTCAATACAAAAGACATCTTTTTGTTGCTGTCTAAAAGACTTTTTTTCATGCTGTTGATATAACTGCTCAATTCCAGAAACTCTGTGCTGCTCTGAATATCGACCAATTCGTCCAGATTTCCCTGCGCAATCCTGTGCAGCTTCTCGTTCACACGGTAAATATCGTCCACCACATACCGGTTCATATAGCGTATCACTGCCCGCGCAAGAATCAGCGCTATCACAATAAGACAGACTGCTACCGTTGCCGTTGTCCACAACACTCTCTTATACAGCTGCCTGCTGGAAAGAATCCGCCCTACATATCTCCCGCCAACCTCTTGAAAAACGCAAAAGGAATCTCTTCCGTTGACCACCGCATGGAACCCTTTACTGCCATCTTCAAGCTGTCCCTGCCTTAATCCCACTTCCGTCAGATTCTTTCCCACGCACTCTAACTCCGTAGAGCCTACTATCCGCCCACTCTCCATATCAATTGCATAATATTGGGCATCCGGGTTCACGCGGAACAAGGAAAACAGATACGACAGCTCGTTCTTTTTGGTCGCCTTCATGACATTGACCGGTTCCATCCCCACCTGCACAATGAATTGTCCATTCGCACTCCACAACGCCGAATACTGCATTAACTTAGCCTCCGCAGTATTAGGCGTAATCTCCTGCACAAGCTTTAATGACTTATCCTCCAGCATCGGTTTAAAAAAATTCATCTGCTTACCCGAATCAAATGTAAAATCATAATACTCCGGATGCGTGCCTGCATAGATGCGCCCGGTATCGTCGAAAATGTGGATTTCATCCACTTCCACACACGCGGCAATTCTCTTTAATTCTTCGACGCTTCCTAACACAGACGGGTCGCTCTGGATGATGTAAGCAATCACTTCCGCGTTGTGCAGACAGGTCTCACTGTATTCCTTACGGATTTCTTCAAGTTCCTCCTGATTCTGCTCTAAAAGCTGTTCAATCTGCAGAAATGTCCTGACGGCACTCTCATAAGCCATTCTCTGCTCATTTGTTATCTGAATATATGCAAAGATAATCAATAGTATCACTGCCAATATACACGTAATCATCCGCATATACCGGCTGATGATTTCTTTCAATGTCCTCATTTTTCCGTATTCCCTCAGTCTTATCGTAGCAAGACGTTATATCTCATATATTTTCTCACTTTTTGCAGTATCTATCCCATAAGGATGGTAAAAAAACGAGCTCCGCTCGTTTGCGAGATTCGCTTCGCGAACTCGTGCATAAACGTAGGCATTTTCTATTATGTAAAAAAACGAGCTCCGCTCGTTTGCGAGATTCGCTCATTTGCGAGATTCGCTTCGCGAACTCGAAATAAGCATAGAAATTTCCTATAGAATAAAAAACATGGCTAGTATATCATAAGCACTATGCTTTCGCAACCTATCTAGTTGTTCGATTCTTCGCATTTTTGCTGATTTATGGTCTTTTATAAGTCTTATCCTTTGATACTGCAAATTTGTCTTACCTCTTTTCTTGACTTATGCAGACTATTGTGATAGTCTATATGTATGGCATGGACTATTGCAATAGTCTGTATGGGTACGGATAGCTAAAAGTACGCTGGCAAATCTTTTTCACACCGAAGAATGACCTAAAAACCGGCGTTCTTCATTCTGATTTGAGATTTTGCGAAGCACACAGGTGGGATTTGTGTCTGTGCGCACTTGACACAAACCCGCTATACGCAAAAAACGTGCGCAGAAATGAGGATTTGTATGAAGTTATTTGATTCAGAATTAAAAGTGATGGAGGTCCTATGGGAACAGGGAGAAAAGCCTGCCCGCGATATCGTGGATGTTTTGTCCGAACGCATTGGCTGGAATAAGAACACTACCTATACCGTCATCAAGAAATGTATCGAGAAAGGCGCCATAGCGCGCGAGGAACCAAACTTTTTATGTAAACCGCTTGTCACGAAAGACGAAGTGGCGCAGAGTGAAACGGAACAGCTTATTGACAAAATGTTCGGCGGTTCCAGTGAACTGTTTTTTTCATCTTTTCTCAAAAACCAAGGAATTTCAGAAGCAGACGCTGCGCGTCTTGCCCGGATGATTAAGGAGGCGAAATAATATGCTGCATTTTGGAATGGATATGCCCTTTTTACTGATGTCCCTTTACGGAGGCATGATGATTCTGATTGTCTTTTTCCTGCGTGCCCTGTTCAAAAAGAAACTGCCAAAGTTTGTGTTTCCTCTGCTCTGGTGCGTTATCCTGATACGCCTGCTTGTTCCCTTTTCTTTCAGCAGTCCACTCACCATTAGGATATCCGGGGACTCCCCCTTTTCTGCTCTTTTGGACTATCTCTCCTCTTCCACGGAGACAATTCATGTCACTGAGACTGCAAAAGTTATGGAAGGCGCGGAGACAGCCTATGCAGAAACAGCAATAGAAGAGGTCGCAATACGCACTATGCCGGCTGTGGCTGACGCCAGCATAGCGGAAGACAATGAACCCCATACAGTCTCATATGACATTGCCGCATCCAAGTATCTGCCTTTTAGAAACAGACATGCCATGGCGCGTATGATCTATATGGTCGGCTTTGTACTGACGGCAGTTATTTTATTATGGCAAAGACACCGCTATTTCCAAAAATTAAAAAATTCTCTTCTGGTGGAACATAATGGAACAATAAACGAACTGCTGCGCGAAATGGACATGGGACATACCTTGGTCTTTACCAATGATGAGATTGCCTCTCCGTTAACCTGCGGCTTACTGTCCCCACGTATCTATCTGCCCACACGCATGAACTTTCAAGACAGGGAATTGATGCGTCACATCCTGCTGCATGAGACGATGCATATCAAACGCAAAGATAACTGGGTGAAAACATTCATGCTCGCCGCGTTAATCGTAAACTGGTTCAACCTGCTTGTCTGGGTTATGTCCAGATATCTTGCAACAGACCTTGAATCCGCCTGCGATGAAGCCGTCCTGCACCATTGCCGCGACGAAGAAGAACGAAAAAATTATGCGTTCCATCTACTCACCATGGCAATCACCGGCAGGCGCGCCTCGCTGCTCTACAGCGCCTTTTCAAAAACCGAGGTGGAAAAAAGGATTCAGAGTATTTTACATTATAAAAAAGCCTCCGTTTTTCTCCTTGCCATCGCTGTCTGCTTTATGACATGCAGCACCGTCGCCTTTGCCACCTGCGCGCAGGCGCCCTTTTCTCCCTACCTGACCAGCTCCTGTGCCAGCGACGCTTCCCGCTGGGGCGTGAAGGTTTCTACCACCCGCAGCCTTACGCTCGGAAAAGACGCGCCAAACCGGGCGGAAAACATCGTTTTTACTATTCTGAAACAAAATACGGACAACGACCCTGTCCGCATGAACAAGGAACTGCTGTCCGCCCTTGCCAATGAATTTCATGTGGAGCCGGGCGCCTTTTGCACCGACTTCTTCCTCTGCCTGAGCGACGAAGAACTTGAAAAGGAATATGTATCGTGGGAACTGACGCAGAGCGAGGACGGTCTCTGGTATTACGGGAAAGAACCAGTCCGCATCCTCGTAGACGAGATGGGTGGCCGCTTTTATTCCCAGTCGGAAGGAACGGTTGACATAACAGTTATCAGGGATCGTTTCGGATTTATTTCCGACATCCGAACACGGTACGAAAGCGAAGCCCTGTCTACTGGCAGAGTTTTGCCACAACCTGATTGATTACGCTTCCCTCTGCCTTGCCTTTCAGCTCCGGCATAACTGTCTTCATAACCAGACCTTTGTTTTTCTGCGCCAGCAAGTCGGCATATTTTTCCGTCAAAAATGCCTCTACTTCCTGCGCAGACATCATCTTCGGGGCATATTCCTGAAAAATATCATACCTAGCCTGATACTCCTGCCGTAAATCTTCGCGGGATGTCGGGCAGGTATCCAGCTGCTCCTTCACGGTCTTGATTTCTTTTAATATCACGCGGTCAACGATTTCCTCCGTGATATTGTCTCTTGTGCCTTCGTCAATCGCAACCTTCTTTGCCGCGGAAACCAACGCGGATATGGCATCCTTGCGCACTTTGTTCCGATCCTTCATGGCTGCTATCATGTCTTTTTGTAATTGTTCAAACTGCATAAGCTTATCCTCTCTTTCTCAATCATCTTTTTCACAGATATACCACTTAAGAGCTGTAAATGCAAGTATGCTCTTTGAAATTTTTTTCACTTTATTCTTTTTACGCTACTGTAGTTGTCCATAATGCGCCGTAAACACTTTCTCATACCTGCCAAGTTCTTTCTTTATCTTAACAATAGACTCACGAGCCTGCCGGCGATTCATCGTATAAGGATGCACTTTGATTTCTCCACGGGATATCCTGCAGGCATCTCCGGTAAACAGATAGTTCCCATCCACCGCATACATCGCGGATCCTTTCGTATGTCCGGGCACATATAGGATACGCACACTGTGCCCGCCAAGATGCACCACTTCATTATCCGGCAGATATACGATTCTGTCCGCACCACACGTTTCCGGCAGTTTGTTTTTCTTCATTGGCTGTCTGTATGTGCTTCCGTCTATCATCTGCTTTTCCAGCTCACTCATATAAATCACCGCATTTGAAAATAGCGAAACGGCTGCCACATGGTCATAATCCGTATGGGTCAGAAACACCCCTAAAACCTTCTTTGCATCAATCGAAAGTCTCTCCATCTGCAATTTTATCTCTCTGACATCAGAACCTGCATCTATTACAATCCAATTTTCGCCAGACGGTATCAAAAACAGATTGTTGTTACGATTCTTAAGGGTTATGATATCTGTGCCTTCCACCTTGCCGCTGGCGAGCGGATGCATAAAACACATGGGTAAAATCTCCGCCAGCGCTATGATTACAACAAGAATGATGATCCCTGCAAAAATGTACATTTTCCCCTCCAGACATTCAGTTTGAAAATTCTTCTCTTTATTTTTATCTAGTTATCCGCCAGTAGAACCTTACACCGTTTTTTATAGCAGGCAATCCCATATTTCAGAATCTTCTCTATCCCGTCATCCAGAAGAATCGCTTCATACCGAGTATGTTCGACCTGCTTCAGTGCTTTCCTGCAGGCAGTATCCAAATCTCCATCGTGCGCATATTTTATCTCAATGATAATCCCCATATCCCCGGTATCCGGTTCTGTAAGGATATCCGCATATCCTTCTCCCGCTTCATGGTTAGATGAAACTCCCCAGTGGTCTTTCACGCCCAGAATTCCCAAAAGAATTCCATGGTAAAAGTTTTCCTTCATGTCCTTTCTAACTGCTGTATCCCGGATGCTGATGGTTCTCCTTAAATATCCGGTGAAAATTCTCTCCACATCCTCTGCCTCTCCGTCTTTAAGAGCATCGCAGAAACGATTCAAGGTTTCCCCGTCTTTTTTGACAGTCTCTTTAAAAAATTCCATAATCTGCGTCTCATAAATATCCCGGATTTCCAGATTGGGAATTGCCAGCATCATCTTCCGCCCATCTTCTTTTCCTCTCTGTGTGAGGTATCCGGTTGTAAAAAGCAGACTCCAGATATTGTCAACGGTTTGATACATTTCTGGATAGGTAAGTTCCTGATGAATCTCCTTTGTAACGGTTTCTCCTGCCACCAGAAGTTCCAGTTCCCGTTTTATTGTAGAATCCTCCGATTTCCGGATAAAATGTCCTACCGCATCATTGCTGCTGGTGTTAATCCAGTAATTTTCCGGCTGTGCCTTCCTGTCATCCAGAAGAGCATCACAGTAATTCAAGACATCCCACGGGCAATATACGTCTACATTCCCAAAACGGTATCCATCATACCATTTTTTTGCCATATCATAATTATCCGGATATCCATAACACTCTAAAAGAGTTTTTACTTCTTGGTCTGTAAATCCAAAATATTCATCAAACCGCACATCTGTAATGGAACGGACTTTTAAATTATTAAGTCCTGTAAAGATACTTTCCTTTGAAATCTGAAGACACCCTGTCAGGACTGCTAATTTTAGGCTGCTGTTTGTTTTGAGCGCCTCTCCAAGCAGACCCCGGATTAGGGAAATCATCTGTTCATAGTATCCATTCGCATGGGCTTTTGCCAGTGGAACATCATATTCATCAATCAGCAGAATCACTTTTGTTCCATGATGTTTCTCCAACAATTCCGATAAAACTCTCAGGCTGTTACAAAAAACTGCCTCCGACATATGATCATCCAAAAGTTTCCTGTATTCTGCTTTATCCTGCTCACTTAAAACTTCACTCTCCATAAGGTACTGTACTTTCAAAGGAACTCTTTTTATAATCTGGACTGCCATTTGAAACGCCATATCATAATTCCGTGCCTCGATTCCCTTTAAGGAAATAGATACAACCGGATATTTCCCCATATGTTCTTTACAAAGGGCAGTTTCTTTTGAAATTTTCAATCCATCGAAAATGCTTTTATCACCATTCAGTGAGAAAAAATGCTCCAACATGCTCATATTCAGCGTTTTCCCAAATCTTCTGGGACGAGTAAACAGATTCACCGCTCCCCAATTATGAAGCAGTTCAACAATAAGCCCCGTTTTATCTATATAGTAAAAATTCTCTTTCCTGAGCTCTTCAAAATTTTCAATCCCAATCGGAAGTTTCTTTCTTCGCATCTCCATCTCTTTCTACGCCCCTTCCATTATCTTTCAGCAGTTTTCTGCCTTAGATTATGAAATACATTATAGCAATTATGCAGTCGCATTTCCATAAAAATCTTCTGTTATCCGACTCTGAAAGGGGAATCCTGCTTATCACCTGCAGGCTCATATCGAAAACATAATATACAGATATCCATCTTCAAATTTTGCCCCCTCTACCTCACAGTCCGCAAACTCCGGCGGTACCGGGAACCTGCGTTTTTCGTTCCGCACTCCCACCACCAGTTCACGCTGCTCCTGTTCCAGACACAATTCCTCTTTATCTGCAAAGGGCAGATAAATTTTGAGGGTTCTATCTTCTTGATTCACCTCATAAATCTCTTCTGTAAACAAAACCCCATCCGGATCACACTGCGCAAAAATCTGCTCTCCCAGCCTGCGCAATACATCCAATGTGCGAATTTCACTCTGCTGCAATTCCACATAAAAACACGGCACTTCACTAAAGCTTCTGGCAATTTCCTGCAAGGCTTCCTCCTGTGCCTGCACCCATTTATTGAAGTATCCTTCCATTGCCCTTGCCGGATAAACATGGTTGACAATCACTGCGTCCACATTGTAATGATATAAATACAGACAGGTAAAGTTGCGCTTCGCCTCACTGATAACGATTTTCTCCGGCGTGGTGACGACCCGCAGGCTCACAATCTGCCTGTTAAGCAGCAACCTCTGCAGCCGCTTCATCTTATCCATTAAATATTCAATATCGTCAAATACACTGTCTTTCGGCATGGGAAGCTTCATAGCGCTCTCCACTGCCTTTCCTATCGTCTTGACGCCAATTTTCTCAATCGGCAGAATCTTTTCTATGAAACCGGACAATTGTTCCGGATATTTGAGCAGCGACAAGGTCTCTCCTGTGGGCGCACAGTCCACGATAATCGTATCATAGGCGCCGCTCTCGTACACATCCAGAATCTTAAACATGGAAAACAACTCTTCCAAGCCCGGAAACACTAACAGCTCCTCCACTTCAATGCCATCTCCTCCCTTCAGTGTCAGAAGCTGTTTAAAGTAATCCTTAAGATTGCCCCAGCTTTTCTCACTCTCATAAACCGTATCGACCTCCAGCGCATACAGGCGCTCCGTAACCCTCGTCTCCTCTTTTCCGATTTTCATGTCAAAGGAATCTCCCAGACTGTGCGCCTGATCCGTGCTCATAATGAGCACCCGCTTACCGCTCCCCGCTATTTTACATGCCGTCGCCGCCGCCATGCTTGTCTTGCCGACACCGCCTTTTCCCGTGTAAATGATAATTCTCATGATAAACTCCGTTTCTGCGCCGCTTATGCGCATAAAAATATTGAGATTCGGGACGCAAAAGATGCGCTACCCCTTTGTCCAACGCACCCTTTGACGCTTGAATCATCCTATTGATTATGTAATGTCGATTTTTCTCATACCCTTCTGCCTGCCGGTATTCTGCGCCCGACCGGCTGCATGGTCACTCCCATTGTTTTCACTTGTATCCTTCCTGCGCTTCTCATTTTGTACACACGCCTTCAAAAACTCCGCAGACATCATTTTCAATTCTTTCTCAATCACTTCCAAGTGACCGCTCATCTCTTCCGGAAACAGCGCGTAAAATGCTTTCTTCTGATATTCCTTCGCTGTCATGAGCCGCTCTAATAGTTCTGTATTCATTCTCTGCCTCCCCGTATGACTGTTCTTTTTTTCATCTGATACCGCTGCCGTCCAAACCTGTAATGCCGCTTTATGGAACAAAGTGGATATGTAATTTTTCCTCCTCATATTTCGCTCCTGCGACCGTGTAGCTGCGCAGAATATTCGGCAACGGAATGTTGCGTTTGAAATTACCGACCTTTACAATCAAATCCGCGGCAGACTGATAAAGGTCGATATCCTCTTTGTCTACGCCCGGAAGATACATTTCCAGCATATAGCCGTCCTGTGTCTGTATGAATGTTTCCCGCTCCATAACTGCCCCGCTTACAAACACATCCGTGCAGGCAAGCACATCGTCCACAATCCGCTGTATCGCACGCACTCCCTTTAGTTCCTCGTCATACCAAGGGATCTCGTAAACAGGCAGCGCCGCAAAACATTCTTTTATCTGTGCAATATATTCCTGCTGGATTTCCAGCCACTGGGCAAAAAACGCATTGCCAATCCCCGGCGGCAGAATACGGTTAATATAAACTGCGTCCGTATTGAAATGATAGAGATTCAGATACATATAATTTCTTTTTGTCTCTTCCACCACCATCTTCTCCGGTGTGGTTACAATCCTTACGCATGTAATGTCCCTGTCTTTCAACAATTCCTCCAGTTCTGCCAGCTTTAAGTACATTTTCTCTATATCGTTCATGGCGTGCTTATTGGGCATCTCTACCTTAAGAACCGCTTTCGTTATGGGTGCGAGCACCCTCACGCCAACTTTTCCAATCGGAAAAATTTTCTCCATATACCATGAGAGCAGTTCCGGAAACTTCAACAAAGACAAGGTTTCTCCCGTGGGTGCACAATCTACCATCAATCTGTCATACTTTTTACTGTGGTAGACATCCAAAATTTTTAACAGCGAAAAAAGCTCTTCCATCCCCGGCATCATTCCCAATTCCAGTAAGCCGTTCGATTCCGTTTTACCTGTGCCTTTTTTCTCAGCCTGTGCCTGCGCCGACTTGTGCACCACATTCTCCGACAGCAGTTTCCCCAAATATTCCATGATAAACGAAAACTCATTGCGCATCACATACTCCGGGTCAATTTCATAAATGTCCAGATTTGGCAGTACATTTTCCGGTTCCCTGCCAAGCTTTCTTACGAAAATGTCCCCCAGATTGTGCGCCATGTCCGTACTCATGAGCAACGTCCGCTTCCCCTCCTGTGCGCTCTTGATTGCATGGGCAGCCGCGACGCTGCTCTTGCCGACGCCTCCTTTTCCCGTAAAAATATAAATCTTCTGCATGATACCCTCCTTTTATTCTCCTCTCGAATAGTTCCTTACTCGAAGTATTTGTGCTTTTATATGGCATCTACTGCTACTGCTCTCACAGATAGATGCCCTTTGCTTGCCTTGTTTACTCAATTTCAATCTTTCTGACTTTTTTAGGCGCTGTCTCCTTCTGCTTCTCCTGCCGCAGCACTCCTAAAACCTTTTCCGTCATCTTGTAAAGCAGCTCCATCTCCTCTTTTGTCAGAGAACCAACGACCTGCATTCCATAGCGGAACATTTCGTTCACCAGCGCTTCAAACTGCGTCATGCCTTTTTCATCGAAACGAATGTGCACCACCCGTTTATCCTCCTCAGAACGCATGCGCATGACAAACCCGTTCTTCTCCATGCGGCTGATAATCCCGGTCGCCGTGTTGAGCGGCACATGGATATAATCGGCAATCTCCGTCATGTTCACTTCTTCCTTCCGATACAGCAGCCAGAAAATAAGCACTTCGTTCTTGGAACAGTTCAGAAAAACATTCTCCCATAGGTCAGAGGAAATCAGTTCTTTTACTTCCTCTATATAATCTATGATAAATTGGGACAGTTCCTCTGGAACTCCTAGATTTCTAAAGTTCATGGCGGCTCCTGTTTCATGGTTTCGGCGTATTATATTATCCTGTCACATATAATAGTTCGTGTCTCGAAGTAATTTTATTTTAGTGCACATGGGCAGTGTTGTCAATAGGAATCTTGGATTCCGTAAGAAGCTCCTTTAGAAGCGCATCGGCTGCATTTAGATATTCCACAATCCATCCCTTGTTGTCCCCTGCCCCTACCGCAGAAAATATCCCATATTGATGCGCACTTCTTTCCTCTCCATATCCCTGTTAGAATAGCAGCATGTATCGAAGCCGATTGGTTCAAATCCTTCCTTCTGATAAAAAGCGATGGCGTTCACATTGCAGGACTGCGTCTCCAGAATGATTGCCCGCCGCTGTTGTAAAAGCGCCTGCTCTTTTGCAATTGACATAAGGGCGTGCCCGACCCCCTGTCTTCTGATTGTTTCATGCACCCACAACTCTGTAACCATCAGACGGTTACTCCACTCTTCCGGGCATGTCTCAATGCAGGCACGCAATTTCTGTTTACCCTCGCATTCTTCAACAATCCCCCATGCATTCGCCTTTTCCCAATGCTCCTGATACAATCTATCCGGGAAATCATATTCTTCCGGCGTATGCGTCACCGGCGTCTCAAACCTTTTCTTATAAATTGCAATCTCATATGCAATGTCACCTCCGTCAGATATCTTTCGCATATCCACATCATAATATTCTTCCGTTGTATATCCTATTGGGACAACCGTCCCCTTCCACTGTTCTCTCGGAAGCGGAATAATCTTATCTTTCATCATCGTTTTACATCCTTTATAAATTCATACAGCATCGCGGCATAGGGAGGTTCTCATTATCTGCCTGCTACAGCCAGACCTGCCCTGCGATTATGAAGCCTTCACTGCTCCGGCTGTTTCTTATTCTTGGAAAGCTCCGGAAATATCATACAGACCATTGCGATAAAGCAGGCGCTTCCTCCCAAAAAATTGGAAACCGGCTCGGCAACAAACACGCCCTTTGCCCCAAGATTTCCAATATAGGGAAGCGTAAAGGTCAAGGGAACCACAATTACCACCTTTCTGAGCAGAGAAAAGAAAATCGCCTGTTTCTTTTTATTGAGAGATTTAAACACCGTCTGCCCGCTGTATTGCAGCGCCTGAAAGATAAAGGCAAAAAAGTAGATGCGAAGGGCAGGCACCGCAACCGCTACAAGAGAACCGTCTTTGTTAAAGATTCCAATAAACACTTCCGGCAACAGCAAAATCAATACCCACATTACCGCAGTATAGACAATCGCAGATAGTGTGACAACACGGATTGCCCTCTTCACATTCTCATATCTCTTGGCGCCATAATTATAGCTCAGAATCGGCGAAGCGCCTTCGGTAATCGCCAGTACCGGTGTGTCCAGAATCTGTCGCACGGAATTGATAATCGTCATGGTGGAAATGTAAATATCTCCGCCGAAGGTTCCCAACATCCTGTTACATGCAATCTGTACCAGACTATTCGTACACTGCATCACAAAACCGGCGCTCCCCAGTCCAATAATATCCAAAATACGGCTTTTACATAAAGAAGGTTTGCTGCTTAGTCTGATGCGCAGTTCCGCCCTGCCGCCCAGCAGGAAACGCATAACAAACACCGCCGATAAAATCTGGGAACAGACGGTAGCCCAAGCCGCCCCCTGCACGCCGAGACCAAAAAGAAAAATAAAAATCGGGTCTAAAATAATGTTCGCGGCGGCGCCAAGAAAAATGGTAGTCATGCCGACATTCGCAAACCCTTGAGAATTGATAAAGGGGTTCATTCCAAGCGCAATCATGGAGAATATAGTCCCCATAAGATAAATCCGCATATAGGATAAGGCATACGGCAGCGAAGTGTCGGATGCACCGAACAACGTCAGAATCGGGCTGCAAAAAATGCTTCCCAGAACGGTCAGTATTCCTCCCGTAATCATGAGCAGCCAGAAAGAGGTATTCATGATTTCTTCCGCCTCTTTCTCGTTCCCCCGTCCCCGCTCAATCGAACAAAGAGGCGCACCTCCCGCTCCGTACAGATTCGTGAATGCCGTGATTAAGGAAATAAAAGGAAAGCACAGTCCCACACCTCCCAGTGCCAGAAGTCCTTCCCTCGGAATCCTCCCTATGTAAATCCTATCCACAATATTATACATCAGATTCAGAATCTGCGCTACTAACATAGGCGCCGCTACCCGGATGATATTCTGCGTAACGCTTCCTTTAGAAAAATCGACCTGTTTCGCCTGCACCGATATTCCCCCTTCTGCGCGTTCTTCTATTTTCCGTTATGCCCAATCCTTCTTTCCATTGAGATTCATAATCATTCCATGAACCAATCATGACTTCGCATCAAAAAAAATTCTGTCCTCCAAATAATCGGGAACTTCAGCCAACTGTTCCTCTCTCTCACTTTTGACTGCCCTATACTCTTTCCAATAAATAGAATAGAATTCATTTTTCTTCTCAAGTTCAGCCGGCGTCATTTCATAACTCCACCCATATCCGGTATTGGACAGAACTTTCACGCCCTGATAACTGATTTCCGCCCCATATCCGCCGCCCGTCAGAATCGGACAGCTTAATGTAGCGCCGCCAGCCAAAGCAAAACTTTTCTCTGCAAGACTGCTTCCTCTTCCCTCTGCCGCTTCCAGAAAATCAAGCAGTGTTATCTCTCCCACGCCATGGCATCTCGGATTTCCATTCTGATTCTTCATCGCATTTTTCGCCTGCTGATATAATTGTTTGCGGTCGGGAGCCACATCCGATAAATATTCTGCGTTCAGTTGAACCACCCTATTTGCAATATACTCCGCTTCTGTCTTATTCGCTGCCGTAGCCGCCCTTTTTGCATGGTCTTTTATTTCACTGACAAATTCCTGCTTGGACTTCCGGCTTTTTCCTGCAGACGGAATATACGACCAGTTCGGTTCGCCACCGCTGCCCGATGTGAGCAATGCTGCCCTCTGCAATTGATTCATGCCCGAAAAAGTTATCCCCATCATTTTCACCCTTGTATATGCAATATTTAACCAATTTTTATATCGTCAGTTTTGCGGTGTATGCTTAATCTGCAGAAATAATTATCATGCTGTCCTTGCATTCTTGGCATAATGTGCTATAATAGACGCAAAGCAAAGCATTTGCGTCGGCAAAGCAAAGCATTTGCGTCGGCAAGGTAAAGCATTTGCGTCAGCAAAGCAAAGCATTTGCGTCGGCAAGAAAGTGCTCTTGTTTTTAGATTACAAAAATTGTATGGGGATATAGCTCAGTTGGGAGAGCGATACGTTCGCAACGTATAGGTCAGGGGTTCGAGTCCCCCTATCTCCACTTTAAGGGTGTCTGTAAGCTTTGATTTGATTGAAGTTTACGACACTTCTTTTTTTAAGATTCCTTGCATCCTCCCATAAACTGCTCTATAATATTCTTAGCATCAGTTCTGGGAGGAGTGCGGTTTATCCGTACTGCCAGTGTCTAGGTTCACACTTTTGATTATCCCGTAGAACACTTGGCAGCTGATGCTATTTTTTCTTTGTCTTTCCCTTTGCGTTCGCTTTTTCTGTTTTTGCCGGGGCTTTTACCGGAATCTCTTTTAACAGCGCCGCTTTTCCTACATTGCCTTCCACTTTAATTTTTCCTGTCAGAAATGCCTTGACTACATCCAGTTTTCCCTCCGCAATTTCCTCAAGAACCGTTGCTTTCGTGATAACAAGCGCATCACGGTCATAGTACTCATAAGGCTGTACGGTAACTTTTCCATCTGCTACCTCTAGGTAAAATGCTCCTGCCGCCTCGCCTTCCACATTAAACTGGATTGCCAGATGCTCCTTTACTTTGGAGGCGTCTGCATCCTGATATGCCTCCTGTACCTGTTTTACTAATTCTTCATAGGTCATTCCAAATTCCTCCTATCTGCCTAATCTGCATATTGCACATTTATTATAACACAATACAGGAGCTCACGAAACATTCTCTTACCGCACCTCTCTGACAGCTTCTATCAATCCTACTACCCAAGCAGCGCCCCGCTCACCTTCGCAAGCATATCTCTGATTGCAATGTGCTGCGGGCATGCCTCTTCACATTTTCCACATTTGATACATTCGTCCGCACGCTTTAACCCATGACCGTCCACAAGCCATCCATACTGATGCTTCGCCGCTCCAATATCACTGTAGAGGGTCAGATAATTCATCGCCGTAAAGGAGCCGGAAATGCCAATCTGCATCGGACATACTTTCGCACAGTAGTTGCAGGAAGTACACGGAATCAACGGAATCTTCTTTAACTCCTCCTGTGCCTTATGTAACGCTTCCCGCTGGTTTTCCGTAAGCCCGTCAAAAGTTTTCATATAAGACAGATTATCCTTCATCTGCTCTATAGTACTCATACCGGAGAGAACCGTAATCACGCCTTCCAGACCGGCTGCAAAACGGACTGCCCAAGATGCCACCGACTTCTCCGGTTCCGCCGCCTTCAAAATCTTTGTCACCGACTCCGGCGGCGTCGCCAGCATACCACCCTTTACAGGCTCCATAATCACCACCGGCTTCCCGTGCTTTCTTGCCACCTCATAACAGCGTCCCGACTGCACCGCCGGATTATCCCAATCTGCATAGTTAATCTGCAATTGGACAAACTCCATTTCCGGATGCGCATTCAGTATTTCCTCTAACTCTTCCGGCGTAGAATGAAAAGAAAAGCCTATATGTTTTATCAGCCCCTCTTTCTTTTTCTCCTGCACCCAGTTCCACATATCATAGTCATCAAAATAGTGCGACCTGCCCTCTCCCAGATTATGCAACAGATAAAAATCGAAAAATCCGGCTCCCGTCTGTTTCAATGACGTGTCAAACTGCGCGTATGCCTCCTCTTTTGTCTTGCAATTAATCCAAGCTGCGTTCTTGGTCGCAAGCTGGAAGCTCTCCCTTGGATAACGTTCCACAAGCGCCTGCCGGATTGCATCCTCGCTGCCCGCGTATGCCCACGCCGTATCGAAATAGGTAAACCCGGCTTCCATAAATAAATCCACCATTTCCTTTACCTGCTCCACATCAATGACACCGTCCTTTTGCGGCAGGCGCATCAGACCAAATCCCAATTTTTTGATTTCTTCACCCAAATAGCCCATATTTTCTCTCCTCTTTCCTATTTTTGATACCATGGAAATAAAGTTGCACAGAACCGTTTCTTGGTATATGATAAGTCTATCAGCTTCGTGTAACTCGAAGTCAAGCATCTTATGCATCATACTATATTGTGTCATCATGACCCCATCCAAAAGGAGACTCCTATGGAATATACCATCAGACAATTCGCCCAGATGTTTCATACGACCGAGCACACCATCCGTTATTATACCGATATCGAACTGCTCCCCTGCCGCAGAGACGACAGTAATCATCGCATATTTAACGACGAATCCGCAAACTGGATGCGGGGCATCACTTATCTGAAACGCTGTGGCACACCCATCAAAGATATTAAAAAATATTGTGACTTATGCCGTATGGAAGAGTCAGAAGAAAATCTCCATGCAAGGTATCAAATTATCCTTAAGCAACGCGACAATGCTCACAAAAAACTAGCGGAGGCACAAGCCACCGCTGAATATATGGACTGCAAATTGAAGCATTATGAAGACATTCTGTCCGGCAGGATTCCGGATGATATGAATCCGGGAAAATGGGATTCGGAAAGTCCATCGTGCTGCAAATAACGCGCCGGTTCTTTTCAGATTCCCAGCGCACTTTTCAAAAATGCAGTCAGATGCTCCCGATACTCTCCAAGCATCACATTTTCTTTTGCCGTATCATATTTGTTATTTCCCTCTTCCACAAAATAAGTCATTGTGTCCCGGTTGAGACTGATAGAATCCAGAGGCCAGCCGGGATGTCTGCTTTCTGACGGCTTATCAATCATAAAGAAGGCGCTCTGTCTTGTCGCTTCACTATTCTCCATATAAGAAAATGTCCTGCCGTGATTGTATACCGCAATTCCATCCAGATAATAGGCGAGCACTTTTCCGCCTAACGATTTCACAAGTTCAGAATAGTATGCTATCATCCCTTCGTCGTCCAGCCGCTTGCATCCGCCGGGCGTTCTGATATGCAAGCCCGGCTGTCTGCCATCCTCAAGCGGAAGATTATCAAAATACAGCCCCGAATCATTACAGATGACCACGTTAAAAAACTGACCATAATATTTTGCTTTCATGACTGCATTCTCTTCCGGCGTCTTACCAGTTTCTTCCGGCTCAGATTCTATCCCCAAATCTTTTAATGTACAAAATTCTATGTCATTTCCATCGAGTAACTGTTCAAACCGCTTCACCTTGGATGGGTTTGTTGTGCCGATTAGTACTTTCATTGTTTTTGTTTTCTCCTCTGCGTTTTATATGATGATTGTACTGTACCTCATTCTTTTTTTCAATCTCTGGCCACTGAATTTACATTATAATTCTCCATTCTTGCTTTACTTGCGAATTTGGACGCAGGCACAATACTCGCAGAACATATCTTCACCTCCCCGACACCTGATATCGTCTGTAAATCTTAACACCCGCCACCGCTGCCACGGCGCCAAACAGAACATAAAAAATCGGAACGCTCTGCCATGCCGTAAAACAATGTCCGCCGACCACAATAAGCCGCTGACTGAATATCCCTTTACAAGATAAAAACGACATGGGCAGGCTCTGCCAGATTTGTGCCGCAACTCTGTATTGATTCGGAATACCAAACATCGATCCGGCTACAATGAGCCCCGTAAACAGCGCCAGCGTTGCAATGCTGTTGTGCAATAACTCCGACACCACCATGACGAGTACACCCATCAAAACCGCTGTCACAAGAAAAATACCGTATACTATACAGCACGCCTCTCCAACGCTCATCGAACCGGCATAGGTTTCAAGGTACGGGTACATCTGTACCGCCGACCAGAATCCTTCCGTCCCATAAATGAGAAGCGCCGATATCACCGCAACAAGACCCATCAGAACTGCACAGATAAATGACATACTCATTCCTGCAGACAGTTTCGCCCAATACGCCGCCGTCCGCCCTTTTGCGCTCGACAAGATCATCTGATCTGTTCTTCGCATATGTTCTTCGGGAAACACCCCAGACAAACAAACCGCAGTAAGTAAAAGCAGCAGTATGCCAACTGTGTCAATATCTTTCAGGATAACTGTGTATCCTTCATGATAAAAGTAAGTAAAAGGCTTATGAAGCTGTTCCTCCTGTTTTCTCCAAAATGACTTCTCCGTATCGGATAAAAACAATGACGTCCAATTCTCCTCCTGACAGTCTGTCCGCGAATCATATAGATCCTGCTCATCTGCACTCCATCCTTCATACAGCGGATTCCTCTGTATCCATCTCCATACCAACTGAAAAATTTCACTGTATGGACGGGCATATTTCTGGTATTCCTCCGTCTCGGTATACCGATCTGCCGCAGCCGGAATCATGCCGTATGCTGTCATCATTTCCTCCAACAGTTCCTGATTTACTATCCTGCCTGACAATGCCCTCCTATATGCACTGTCCACCTGAAACATATGGTAATGCGTATCGACAACTTCACCGTCCACATAATAATTTCCAGATAAATTCCCAGCTTTCGCGAAGATAATACACCCAATACAGATAAACAGCGTAATCCATACCAGCTTCCGGCTGACAAGCTTTTTCAATTCATAATGATATAATGTCAGAAAAATATTCATGCCTTACTCCTCCTTTGACATACTCCCTTCTATATTTCACTAAGCACAACGCACACACATCATGCATTTTGTTCCAGATAAAATTGCTCCAAGTCTCCTTTCATTCCATTCCATTTCCCCTGATAAATCAGCTGCCCGCCTTTCATCATAAGGATTTCATCGGCGATATGCTCGATATCCGAAACGATATGTGTAGACAGAAGTACAATACTTTCCCTGCCCAGACTTTCTATCAGTTCCCTAAAACGCACCCGCTCTTTTGGATCGAGTCCTGCTGTCGGTTCGTCCAGAATCAACAGCTTCGGCTCATTGAGAAGCGCCTGCGCAATTCCCAGCCTTTGTTTCATGCCACCCGAAAAGGTCTTCACCTTCTTGTGGCGCACATCCTGCAAGGACACCAGTTCCAACAACTCCGTCGTCCTCCTCTTCGCCTGTGCCTTGGGGATTCCTTTTAATGCTGCAAGATACAATAAGAAATCTGTCGCACTAAACTCCGGGTAATAACCGAAATCCTGCGGAAGATATCCAAGGATTGCACGGTATGCTTCCTCACCGACGTCAATCCCGTCATAGGTGATTGTCCCGCCAGTTGGTTTTAAAATACCGCAAATCATCCGCATCAGTGTTGTTTTACCCGCACCGTTGGCGCCAAGCAGTCCGTACACACCCTTTTCCAAATCCGCCGATATCCGGTCTACCGCGATAAGATTTTTATATTGTTTTGACACCCGGTCTATCGTAAGCTTCATACCAATTCCTCCGTTCCGATTATAATATTTCGATACTGTCTGAAGATACCGCCGATAAGTAAAAGCAGCATACTTCCCCACCATAGCGGATTACTTCCACGATAAATCCGCATAAGCATATCCCCCGAAAGGAATACAAAAGAAGCGATTGCTACAGCAATACCCATACAAAAATAGATTGCTTCATTCCCCTTGAATCTGCGCACAATACACAGCCCGATTAATGCAGTCAGCAGATATGGCATCAGAATAAATACCCCACTCTGAAAAGGCTCCCCCGTTCCATTCTGGATACCGATTGTTAATAGAAAACATAGCACGACCAGATTCCAAATCCCTATAATTCCCACTCTGGCAAATACAACGCTTCTTAAGGAAAAACGCGTTGCCATCTCTAACTCCGACATCCCATAGCTGTCCGACCTTCCGCTCTCCGCAATGACCGTAACCGCAAGAAAAGGCGTGAGTGAAGAAACCATCCACATGAACTCCCTAGCTGTCATTGCCGCTCCAAATACCGCCGCCACAAAAATAGCGGCGGAAACTAGCCATATCCATTTGCGGATATACGCCGCCTGCGAGCACAAAACTTCCCAAGTACCCATACTTGGCTGATTCCACTTCTGCATAAATTCTTTCTTATGCAGGGACGGCGGCGCCTCATAAACTGCCTTCAACTGTTCTCTTATCTCCCGTCTCATGTAAACCCCTCCTTTTCAAGCAATTTTCTGAATTTCTTCTCCACCGTAAGCAGACGGCGTCTTACTGCAAATCTGGACAATCCGAACATCTGTCCGATTGCGGCAACTGGCACCTCATTCACATACCGGAGCAGAAGAAGTTCCTGTTCTTCCAGCGAAAGCTTTGACAAAGCCTTCCGGACAGTCAGTCTTGTGATAATCTGTCTCTCCTGCGTATCTGCACACACCGTCTCTTCCCATATGCCTCTTCGATAGATACCACTCCGGTTTTCATGACCTCTATTCTGGATATCCTCTTTCCCATTGTCGATTTGCATAAAAGTCTGCTCTCTGCTTGAACCCTTATAAGCTCTGTCTGCAGACTGCCTGCGATATTCGTCAATACAAAGATTCCGCGCAATCGTATATAAATATTTCAAAGGCCCATCTTTCGTATCATGTTGATACTTTTGAAAATAGCGGAGGAAGGTTTCCTGCGTAATGTCCTCGGCTGTCTGCTGATGCTGCAGCTTGAAATAGCAATAACGATATATTTTGTCGTACTGTTCTTCTACATCTATGGACATGTCATAACCTCCTCTCATAATGTATAACGAAGTTATTATCGAAAATGTGCGGGGAAAAGAAAATCTTTCTTATAAAACTTTTTCTAACTATAAAAAAACGACACATGTCAATGCGCCGCTTTTAAAAATTTGCTTATATTCTCTATCACAATATATAGAACCCTCTCTTATCTTCCGCTACAATTAAATAGGAGTTTGCTTTGGGCACATTAATTTCATGCCGCCTTTGTTTTCGTTCTTCTCTTCTTCTTTTGAATAAATCATCCGTGCCCATTTATTTACCTTCTTTCAATTCAACTTCCTTAATAAACGGAATCCCGCCATAAACTCCCGCCAAATAATCCTTTTCAAAAGAAGCGTCTGACCGCACTTTAAAATCAGATAGAGCTGTCAATTCAGAATACCCAAATTCATCTTTCTGAACAAACCAGATTTGGTCTCTACGGAAAAACTTTCTATCCAATAACGTAGTATCATGTGTCGTATAAATCAACTGTGCTGTTGAATTTTCCTCGTAAAACAAATCGACAATAAATTTAAGGAGCAATGGATGCAATTTTATATTCAATTCATCAACAAACATAGAAGCTCCCGTTAAAACCGCTACTTTTGCATAAATATAGAGCAAAATGCTCTTAATTGTACCATCCGATTCATTATCCAACCGTAAAGGATATTCTTTACCATCTTTTCCTCTATGCGACGTAATAAAATCAATCTGGTTTTCACTCTCAAGGTAGTCAATATCAATAATCCCTGTATCAATCGCCTCGAGAAATTCTAGCACCGCTTCCTTTTCATTATCAATTAATTTCGGCAAAAGTTCTTCCAAAATGGAAGTATCCTCCCAAAAATCAGCCGGAACTACCAATGTACTCATAATGCTTGAATAAAGAGTTCTAAAAATCTCTGTTTTCAGTTTTAATTTATTAAAAAAGGACAAGACCAATGTTTCTGACGGAATCTGTTCTTTGTACATCTCACATTCTTTTCTGACAGATGAACCAAATTTTACAAAATCCGTCGTTCTTTCAAAAATAGTCGATGTCCTATTTGTTTCTAGGTTCTTTTTATACATCCATTCTGTCACAATACATTCTGCATTATATTCAAAACCATATTTATATTCATCATTTCCAATCATCTCAATAACTTGAAATTCCGAATTTTCCTCTTTTTCCTCAAAAGAAAAGGGCATATACCACCGTGCAATTGCTGTCAGGGCATCATCTTCCACATTGTTCAGTGATTCTATAATAATTCTCTGAAAGTACCTCATCGCCAGATACAAATTTGATTTTCCGCTTGCATTTGCCCCATAAATAGCAGCTACTTTCAGAAATCTTTCTTTGGTTCCAATATCAATCAAATTAGATGCATGTTCTTTATAGGCATTGACTGCTGTCATATCCAATATCGTTTCATCTTTGAACGATAACACATTTTTTAGCATAAATTGTACCAACATACTGCAAGCCCTCCTATCAACATATAATATACAGTTTTTTAAATATTATATCAATAAAAATACGGATTTATCACAATTTTATCAATATAAAATTATCTATACGTATAAAAAACCTCCCGTAAGTCTTCTATCTCTTACGGGAGGTTTAACATACCATATATGATACTGCCAATATATTATTCTTCTACTTATACTATACCCTGCGCCTTCATAGCCTCAGCAACCTTCAAGAAGCCTGCGATATTCGCGCCTGCTACATAGTTGCCTTCCATACCGTATTTCTTAGACGCTTCATCTAAGCTGTGGAAGATGTTGACCATGATACCCTGCAGCTTGGAATCAACTTCCTCAAATGTCCAAGACAGTCTCTCGGAGTTCTGGCTCATCTCCAGTGCGGAAGTAGCTACACCGCCGGCATTAGATGCCTTACCCGGACAGAACAGAACTTTGTTCTCCAAGAAGTAATCTGTCGCCTCCAAAGTTGTAGGCATATTAGCGCCTTCCGCTACCGCGAAGCATCCATTTGCCACAAGCGCTTTCGCATCCTCTAAATCCAGTTCATTCTGTGTTGCACAAGGAAGGGCAATATCACATTTTACAGTCCATACACCGTGCTCGCCGGCTTTCTTCTCGTGGTACTCTGCACTCGGTCTTGCTGCTGCATACTCTGTCAGACGTGCGCGTTTTACTTCTTTTACTTCCTTCAGAAGTGCCACATCAATGCCTTCCGGATCATAAATCCAGCCTGTAGAATCAGAACACGTCACCGGCTTCGCACCAAGCTGCTGTGCCTTCTGGATCGCATAGATTGCAACATTGCCTGCACCAGATACTGCAATTGTCTTACCTGCAATATCTTTTCCGTTACATTTAAGCATTTCTGCTGTCAAGTACAACAGACCATAGCCTGTCGCCTCGGTTCTCGCAAGGGAACCACCATATGTCAAGCCTTTACCTGTCAAAACGCCTTCATAGAGGTTACGGATTCTCTTATACTGACCAAACATGAACCCAATCTCACGTCCGCCCACACCGATATCACCTGCCGGTACGTCCGTATCCGCTCCGATATGTTTGCAAAGCTCTGTCATAAAGCTCTGGCAGAATGCCATCACTTCTCTGTCTGATTTGCCCTTCGGGTCAAAGTCGGAACCGCCTTTACCGCCGCCGATTGGAAGACCTGTCAGAGAATTCTTGAAAATCTGCTCGAAACCAAGGAACTTGATAATACCTAAATTAACAGACGGATGGAATCTTAATCCTCCCTTGTAAGGTCCGATAGCGCTGTTAAACTGCACGCGGAAACCGTTATTGACCTGAACCTGTCCCTTATCATCCACCCACGGAACACGGAACTGTACGATTCTCTCCGGAACTGTCAATCTCTCTAATAAAGCATCTTTTCTATATGCTTCCTCATCTGCTTCAATCACTACACGCAGAGACTCCAAAACCTCTTTTACTGCCTGATGGAATTCCGGCTGCGCGGGATTCTTGGCAACTACCAACTCATAAACCTCGTCAACGTATGACATTGTGCATGTCCTCCTTATTTGTTTGTATATATTCGAGTTCCACGTATCATTATAGTATGCGTCCATAAAATCCACAACCCCGATTTAGCATATTAACGCGTAAAAATTTCATGAAATTTTTGTTTATTTTTGTGTCATATTGTACAATGATACTCATATCCATAAATACACGTATACAATTTGGCGCTCATTTTATACATAACATTCCCCTTCCTCTTCATACACACTCCGCACGTCCTGCACCGCTCTTATCACAAATATTCTTTCAAGCGCTGTATATTCTTTTCTTCAAAATCCACAAGCTCCTGCGCCAGCTCCACTGCCATGTCCGTCGCCATCTGATTGTGTTTCATAACCTTCCACATACTCGTAATCCCTCTGCTGCTTCCCTGAATCATCATTTCCGCCAGATGCTCCCGGCTGACATTTAATGCCGTATTCGCGTGTATGCTTCCTTTTAACATCATATCCGCAATCTGGCTGCCGCGGTATATTTCTCCTTCGTTTTCCAGAATCCTGTCCAATGCTTTGTTATGAATCTCCGAATAGCGTAACGACTGTTTAGAAAGCTGCAAGGAAAATTCATCGTTTCCAATCTTATCCAGAATTGTGTCGATTGCCGTCATCCCCATTTCTGTATTACGCTGTACTTCCTTTAAAATTTTAATGTCATCCTGTTTCATCGTCTACCTCTGTTTCCTCGAATTATGTTCGGAAGAACCTTCAGTTCTTTCACGCTTTGGAGAAATTTCCTATTACGCAAAAAGGAGCACGGGATTCTCCCATACTCCTATCATTACCATTATTGACCTGTTTAATCATTATAAGCCCTATGCGCAATGCCGCTCTTATTCCACATAATCAGATTTCACATACGCAGTCCTGCCATTATACTTAACTTTTGTCCAGCCGTCAGCCTGCCTCATGATGAGTTCCAGCTTCTCACCGACATATGCGGTTCCTAACTTCTCGCCGCTCTCACTCGCCGAAGCCCTGACACGTACATTCTCCTTAACCGTTACTGTACCGGTCGAAGCCGGCGTGCTGTTACTGCTATTGTCTTCCTGTGTCGTCTCCGGTTCCTCTTCTTCCACTTCATCATTCTGCTCTGAAGCATCTGCCTCCACCGTCTCCACAGGCTCTAGGAACTCACTCTTGATAAACGCTTCGCCGCCTTCGTAACTGACCTTGCTCCAACCGTTCCCTCTTTCTTCCAGCAGTGCAAATTCATCGCCTACCGCCGCCTTGCCCAGTTTATCGGCAGTTTCACTGTCAGACTTTCTGATGTTTACCACGTCCGTTGCCCTGACTCTCGTTGCGACGCGAACAGGCTCCGCCGTCTCCGTCTCTTCCGGCTCTTCTGTCTGTTCCGTTCCGCCCGCTTCCTCAGACGAATCGCCCGTCTCCGGTGTGGAACTTCCTTCCGCACGGGCAAGAGCCTCTCCTACATTCTTGTCAATCTCGTCATTCAAATCAACAATAAAATCAAGCAGCTCTTCATCTTCCGCAACCATATCGTTATATGCGACAGCAACTTTATTGTTCAAATCTATGACATCATCCTGCAGTGTCAGTTCACGGATATAATTCAGCACGTTCTGGTCTTCTTCGCCGTCTTCATTCAAATAATAATCACCGTTCTCATCCACGCAGACATAATAAGTCCGCATTCCCGGAATCGGTTTGTCATAATCATAGAACTTCACCTCTGCATAGACATACGCAATATAAGTTCCCTCTTTTGGTCCAGTCTTCGTATAAACTTCCATCACCGGATAGGACTCGATATATTTACTCGTCTCCTGCGCTTTCAGAATCTCCGTTGCATCCAGCTTATCCACCAGCCTATCCATCGTGTCGGTGTCTCCCTCCACCATGGCATTGTAATATGCTTTGAACAATTCGTTGATTTCCGGAACCGCATCCTGCTCCAGCGGCACCTCCGGCACGGCGATGACGGCATTCGACATATCCACTTCTTCCGTTGTCTCCACCGTCTCTTCCTCTTCTACTTTTCTTTTGTTGGCATTCACTGCTACGACAACCGTAATTGCCACACAGATTACAAGTATCACAGGCATAACAATTTTGGAATATCGAAACAGCCAATTTTTAAAGCTTTCTAATTTAGCCTTGATATAATCCGGTATATTGTTATTTGATGTATTCATAATAACGACCTTTCTAATATCTCTTACATACAGCTCCCCTACGCTGTAAAGTGCACCCGACAGGACTCGAACCTGCATCAAAGGCGTCGGAGGCCTACGTTTTATCCATTAGACTACGGGTGCCGACTGCGATGTACAAATGTTACGATTTTGTTACATCTTGATTATCATACCATAAGCCGGCACCGTTGTCTAGTACACTATTTCATTAAACAATAATTTCCTCTATTTCCGCTTTTTTTCTGCTATAACGGTACAGACTGTAGGACAAAATCTCCTCCGGCTCCACCTGCGTCGTATTGACTTCCTCCACCATACGGCAAAAAAAGTCATACTTCTGCGCTCCACCATCCGGCAGCAGCAGTACTTCATGGACGGAACTGGGAAGAATCAGCAAATCCGAATCCAGCCTCTCTGCCAGCTTCCCGACTTCTTCCGCATACAGCAAAGCAGAAGCGCCAAACATCTTTTCCCGATTGGTCAGCACATACATTCCCACATCTTTTTCCTCTAAACGGACTCCTGTCAGATCGTTTAGCAGCTCCTGCATGGGTACAAGCAGCGCCGGCATATACCGTTTCATATTACACTGCGCCGTCTGATACAACGCATCGGGCGACTGATTCCACATTTCCATATGATTGCGGTGAATCAGTATGGATGCCTTTCCAATCTGCTCTTCCTCCATGGAATAATAAAATACTACCGCCAGATTGCACCATCTGAAATGGGGAACATCCTGTAACAGCTCTTTATTTTGCTCATAGTTGATGAGCTTATGAAAAATTCTGTCCTTTACATATGCAAACTCATTAAAAAAACTCATATCCAGATTCATATCATGCATCTGTGCTTCATACAGCGCCACAATCCGCTCCGCAATCTCTTCAATTGTTGTCCCCTTACAATACTGACTGTAAGGCTCTTCCAGATAAATTGTCGGCGAAATCCGATCAGACTGTCTCATCATGATGACTCCCGTCAGACGGACGTCATTATTTTTGATTACTTTTGTGACTTTGATTTCAAAGTCCGCTCCCATTTTTTCCTGTAAAGCTTTCACAATAGTTTCTACAAACACTTGAAATTCCATTTTCCCTCTTTCCCATTCTCTCCGGGACTGGAATATTTATCTATGGAGCAGCCACTACTCATGCCACTTGTGCCGCTTTTCCGCTTTTTTACAAAAAAAGTATCTCTTATCGTACAAAAAAAGACAATGGCTGCTCCTGCTTCCATTGTCTTATAGGCTTCCTTATAGAAAAAATACAATACCGGCTTATACTCTGGACAGATATTCACCTGTTCTGGTATCAATCTTAATTACTTCACCCTGCTCCACAAAGAGCGGAACCATAACCTTCGCCCCTGTCTCAACGATTGCCGGCTTGGTTGCTCCTGTCGCCGTATCGCCTTTAAATCCCGGCTCCGTATCCGTAATCTCCAGTTCTACAAATAACGGCGGCTCAATCGCAAATACACTTCCGTTATAAGAACAAATCTTAACCATCTCGTTTTCTTTCACGAACTTCAGCGCATCGCCAACCGTCTCCGTATTGAGTGCAATCTGGTCGTATGTCTCTGTATCCATGAAATTAAATAAATCGCCATCTGAATATAAATACTGCATATCTTTTCTGTCAATCCGTGCCTGAGGGCATTTCTCAGTCGGTCTGAAGGTCTTCTCAACAACACCTCCGTTGATAATGTTCTTTAACTTCGTTCTCACAAATGCCGCGCCTTTACCGGGCTTCACATGCTGGAATTCAATTATCTGATAAACATTGCCTTCAAACTCAATGGTAATACCGTTTCTGAAATCGCCTGCCGATATCATATAATAATCCTCCTAATTTTTTCACAATATAATTCCTACTTAGTTTATACTATAAAGCTTGTTTTTTCAACCTCTTTCCCAAAAAAATACAAAAACTTTTGACTTTCTCTTCTTCAGTCTTCTAGAATACGGTTATTTTGCAAGAATATAATCAATCGCCATTAGGTATCCTTCCAGCCCCTGCCCATAAATCTGCTTATCGCAGGCGTCCGCCGTGACAGACACTTTGCGGAACGCTTCTCTTTCCATGATATTCGAGATGTGTATCTCCACCTTCGGCACCGTAATGCTCGCCAGTGCATCACGGATTGCATAACTGTAATGCGTATATGCGCCCGGATTGATCACGATGCCTTCCGTTCCGTCAAAATAGGAATCCTGTATCCTGTCAATAATCGCTCCCTCATGATTGCTCTGAAATACCTCGATGGTACAGCCTTCCTTCTGTCCCTTTTCCCCAATCATATGCAGCAGATAATCATAATCCTGCGTGCCATACACGCTCTTTTCCCGGATTCCGAGAAAATTAATATTCGGTCCGTTAATTACTAAAATCTTCATTTTACCCTCCGTTCCGGCAACCTCATGCATCCCGGTTAACCTGTTCTTCTATCTCGTTCAGAATCTGTTCAAAATCTTTGTCATCCACCACAATTGTCACATCCGCAGCAGCCGTATAACAGCCGTCCCGCTGTGCAAGCATGGTCCGGATTTTCTCCTGCGGATTCTCCCCCTGTAACAGCGGTCTTGTAGTATCATGCTTTACTCTCTCATAAATCGTCTCCGCAGAGGCCTTCAGATAAAATACTTGTCCCAGCTCATGCAACAGCTTCCTGTTTTCCTCCCGCAGCGGCAGTCCGCCGCCCACCGAAATGATATGGCTGCCCGTGCTTTGCGCCAGCCTGCGCAGCACCTTCGTCTCACTGTCCCTAAAATATTCCTCACCGTTCACTGCAAAAATTTCCGAGACAGTGCGCCTCTCTTCCTTCTCAATCTCTTTATCGGTATCTATCACCGCCCGGCGCAGACGATAGGAAAGTCTTACCCCCACAGTCGTTTTCCCGGAGCCCATAAACCCAATCAGTATCACATTCCGCATGGTTTTTCACCACTCCTTTATCTGATGTTATCTGCTTCCGATGCCGTCCCGCCAAGGACAGTGCATCTATGTGAAATGCTCCTTTAACTTCTCATATACTATCTGTGCCTGTTCTTCTGACACGCTCACGTCGTTCCACAGTTCATAGGCGATAATGCCCTGATAGAGAAGCATTTTTAACCCGTTATATGCGTCGCCGCCCTGCTGCCGCACAAGGCGCATAAACTTTGTCTCCCACGGATTATAAATCAAATCAAATCCCGTCTTTATTTTCTCATAAAACACCTTATCGGCAATCACCACATCTTCCGTGTGCGGCGCAAGCCCCACAGATGTACCCTGAATCGCCAGATACTTTCTCTCCGGCAATTTCACATAATCCTCCGTTATCATCGGCAGGATGACTTCCCTGCCCACGGTACGGTTCACTTCCTCCGCTACCGCCTGCACTTTGCTGATTGTACGATTTAACATATATACTTTTTCCGCCCCTTTGACGGCACACAGATACGCAACCGCTCTGGCAGCGCCTCCGGCGCCCAGCAGTACAATCTGTTCACCTTCAAGCCGGATCCCTTCGCTTTTCATGGCGCGGTATAACCCTTCCATATCCGTATTATAGCCCTTATAACCGCCCGCCGTCTTCACTAACGTATTGACCGCGCCGATATTTTTTGCCAAATCGTCAATCTCCTGCAGACATTGTATGACCTCGCTTTTATAGGGCACCGTCACATTCAGCCCGAGCAAATGCAGGGCATCCGCCCCCGTCACCGCCTCCGGCACCCTGCCTTCCTCCACCAAAAAAGGCACATACACCAGATTATGCCCGAGCAGTCCCGCCAATGTATTGTGAATCATCGGAGACAGCGTATGCTCCACCGGATTTCCGATAAGTCCGCAGATTCTTGTATGACCGTTTATTTCCATCGTTCTCCTCTTTTCTGAAATACCCGTCTTCCACACTGCCAAACAGCGCTTTTACTATTTTAAATCCGCATACCTTCCCTTGGAACGCCTGTAAAAAAACAGAACAATCCATTCCAGTCTGCGTTTTAGCACTATCTGTATTTCCTCTTTCGGGTGAATGGGCTTCACAAGCCATGTCCTGATTCCCGCCTTCTTCGCACCCCACACATCCGTGAACAGCTGGTCGCCCACAAACATTGTGGTCTCCGGCGCAGTGCCCATCAGTTCCATTGCCTTCACATAATTTCTTACCGCCGGTTTACCCGCTTTATAAATATACCTCGAATGCACCTTGTCATTAAACATCTTCACGCGAGGCTCCTTATTGTTAGACAACAAAAGACTCTCATACCCGATGCGCCTAAGCCGTTCAAACAGCTCGATGCTGTGCGCATCTGCCGGTGCGCCATGGGGAACCAATGTGTTATCAATATCAAAAATCACCCCCCGGTACCCTTTCGCATATAATTTCTCATAATCGATTTCATATGCACTATCCAGATATTCGTCCGGGTAAAATCGTTCCAACAGTTTCATACTTCCTCCATCCGGAAATCTTATGTTTCTTCTTTTGATACAGAAAATCCTTCCCTATCATAACAAATCCCCCTGCATATATGCAAGGGGTTTCTATTATCCCACAGAGTCACAAATTTTTTACAATCCTGTTATATCTCGCCGTAAAAGCAATGCGTATAATGTTACTGATAAGCATCAGCAGAATATCCCAAAGAAGCACCGTGTATGCCCTGCCTGATAGAGTCATATACCACTCTGCCCCATCCCACAGCTTGTTCCCAAAAAATAGAAACAGTACGATAAATAGTGCCGCCATCAAAAAAATCCAACGAAACACATTGGCAATCGTCATTGGCACACTTGCTTTTGCAACAATTTCTTTTTCCTGTTCTGTCATATCTGCTCCCTACTCACTCCAATACCTTCTTAAGTTCATCCATAAAGGTATTGATATCCTTAAATTCCCGATACACAGACGCAAATCTTACGTAAGCGACCGCCTCTAAATCTTTCAGCTTATTCATCACAAGCTCGCCAATGACCTGACTTGGAATCTCCTTCTCTTCCATATTGAAGATTTCCGTCTCCACCTCGTCCACTAACTGATTAATCTGGGACGCACTGATTGGTCTTTTGTGACATGCACGCAAAACTCCTGCCTCTATCTTGGCGCGGTCATATGTTTCTCTGTTATTGTCCTTCTTAATAATAATTAACGGAATGGTCTCCACCTTCTCATAGGTAGTAAACCGCTTATCACATTCATCACAGACACGTCTCCTGCGAATGGAATTGTTATCTTCGGCGGGTCTGCTGTCGATTACTCTTGTATTCTCATGACCGCAAAAAGGGCATTTCATCTGGAATTTCCTCCTCAGTATCCATATTTTCTGTCAAAACGCATACAGACCGGCTGATGCGCCATATATTTATTATAGGTTGTTTCTAAAATTATGTCAACTATTTTATGGAAACCACTTTGCCACTTTGCCACCCGCCAAGTTATCCAGCTTATATACAAATATCCACAATAATGATATCCGGTCCTATCTGTTTGATATCTTTATAGCATATGACATAATTGGAATCGCTGCTGCCGAACAATCCACACCACTTATTCTCTCCCGGAATGATCAATTTAAAAATTTGTCCGGTACATTCATCAAACTCAAAGTCGCATACTTTGCCCAGCTTCTGGCAGTTTTTTAAGTTGATGACTTCTTTCTTTTTCAACTCCGAAAATAACATAGGAACCTCTCCGGGCTTTTTATTATTAAATGCTGCCGCCGCGAAAAGGTTCCTTACTCTATTCAATCGAAATATATTCGTGGAAAACATATCCTGTCGTACCATCTTCAAGAAGGATTTCATACCACTCTCCGCCATCCACGCTTCCGTAGCTGGTATAGGTCTCTCCCTCCTGTGCCACCTTTATGACATCGGTCCCGTAAGTACTCGGATTGTTACGTACATTTACATTGTGTGTTATGAGCAGTGTAACCGTCTCTTTACCATCACCCTGCCCTGTATTTTCTCCACCGTCCGGTTTCTGTTCCTGTCCCTGCTGTTCCTGCCCCTGTTGCGCCTGTTCCTGTTGTTCCTCCTGCTCTTCTTCCGCCACCTTATCATAATCCTTTGGCACATACTGTCTGAACAAATGAAATCCCAGCACAGCCACCACGATTAGGAGCACGCATCCTACGATTGCCGTCATAATTGTGATAACATCCACGCCGTCCTCGTCGTCATCCCAATCATCCTCGTCCCAATCATCTTCTTCCCAGTCATCTTCTTCCCAATCATCCTCCTCCCAGTCTTCTTCCCGGTAGACTGCCCTTTTCTTCTTCGGCGGCTCAGGAGCCGGAGGTCGTTTCTTAACTGGCGCACTTTTGCCCGATGCGCTTCTTTCCGTTACTCTTCTCTCTGATGTATTCTTCTCCGATGCGCTGCGCGAAGACGAAGCTTTTGCCGCTCCGCTTCTCTCTGATACACTCCTCTCCGATGTACTGCGCGTGGATGTGCTCCTTGGCACAGCGCCTCTGCCCTGCGAAGACGCCCCGCCTTTACGAACCGGCGCTCTATGGTCAGCCTTAATCTCCGAAGCCGTCTCAGACAAAATATTTCTTTCGATTGCATCGATCGGGATATCCAGTGTGTCCTCCGAAACCCCGCGCACCTTCTTTCCTTCCATTGCCCTGCCACATTTCGGACAAAATTTTACACCCTCTCGCAGCAGCGCACCACAGTCGGGACATCTCCTGTCCTTTATCGCTTTCGTGCCGCATTTCGGACAGAACTGGTCTGCCTCCTGCAAACGGGCACCACAATTTGTACATAGCATTCCTCTTTCACCTCATTGTATTTTTCTCTATTAATGTACCAAAAAAATTCCTTTTTGTAAAACTATATAGAAAGATTTTTCCTTAAATTTTCATGAATAATTCCTGCCGATTCGTACATCCTTTTTAGAAAAGGATAATGACCAAAAACACGGAAAGGGAGATAAGAATATGATACAGGGTAAAGTAGAAATCTGCGGCGTCAACACCTCAAAACTGCCGCTTCTGAAAAATGCGGAAAAAGAAGAATTATTCAGACGAATTGAAGACGGCGACGATGCCGCCCGCAAAGAATATATTAACGGAAATCTGCGCCTTGTCTTAAGTGTTATCAAACGCTTTCATTCCAGCAATGAAAATGTAGACGATTTGTTCCAGATTGGCTGCATCGGTCTCATCAAGGCAATCGACAACTTCGACAGTTCTCTCAACGTAAAGTTCTCGACCTATGCTGTTCCGATGATCGTCGGAGAGATCAGACGATATCTCCGCGACGCCAACAGCATACGCGTATCACGCTCCTTAAAGGATACCGCCTACAAGGCAATCTATGCCAAGGAGCATCTCACCCGTGTCAATTCCAAAGAACCTACCGTCAATGAAATTGCCGATGAAATCGGCATCCCAAAAGAAGATATCGTCTATGCGCTGGATGCCATCCAAGTCCCGATGAGCCTTTATGAACCGGTCTATACGGACGGCGGCGACACCCTCTATGTAATGGACCAGATTAGCGATAAAAAAAACCGGGAAGAAAACTGGGTCGAGCACATCTCCCTAAGTGAAGCCATGAAAAAACTGAGCGACCGGGAATACGAAATCATCACCCTGCGTTTCTTTGAAGGCAAAACACAGATGGAAGTCGCCACAAAAATCGGCATCTCGCAGGCACAGGTCTCACGTCTTGAGAAAAACGCACTCAAAACCATGCGGCTGTACCTGACAGCCTGACCCTATATTGGAACATCTTTCCTAAAGATCCGCCGCATCAAACGTCAAGGTGATATCCTTCCCGCCGTACAGCTTAAAATAATTTTGTACGATACGATCAGTCACCACACGGATATTTTCTTTCTCAGTCCCCATCAGCACCACGAGAAACTGCGAACTGCTATATCTTGTTCCGACATCCACACCGCGCAGCGATTTGCAGATTGCCTGCTCCATACACTGCATGGCAATCTCCATACGCTCCAGCTTGATTTCACTGCCATCCGATGAGAACAGTGTAAACAAAAGAAGCTGGGTCTTCTGGCTGCTCCTTTGTGAAAACCGGTTCACAAACTCATAAATATGAGCAAACTCCTCATACTCAATCTGAAACGCGCCGCTCTGGCTCTCACGATTCTTGATGAGATTAAGAATGGTCTCCAAATCGTTCTTAGACTGTTCTGGTGTACGTATCAGTCCGGCGCTCTGGAAGAATCCGTAACGGAGATTTTCATTCTGCTTCACATGATATAACGCCTTATCGGCTCTCTGATATAAATCCGCATAGTCATGTCCGTCCACTCCCGACAGGCTGATACCGATGGATAACTGCGTCTCCTTCAGGATATCCACCTCTTCCTGCTTCTTGGCGAAAGCATCCAGAATTTCATTTACCATGGTAATCGCACCGTCTCTGCTCGTCATGCCCTCCACAAAATAAATAAACTCATCTCCGCCGGTCCGGCATACGATATCCCTGCCGCACACCTCTCGCAGTACATCCGCAGTCACCTTCAGCGCATAATCGCCTGCCAGATGACCATGCGTCCGATTAATCTGCTTAAAGTGATCCAAATCAATAATCATAAGGCATCCGCCCGAAACTCTCAGGCAGGCGTCAATTTCATTCTCTCCTTTGCGTTTGCTCAAAACACCTGTAAGATAATCCGTAGGCGCATCGAGAATACTCTCACTTCCCATGGAAATCCCGCAAATCTTCTCACTGTTGAAAATCGGCGCCGCCATATCCTCTTCCAGCATCCACTGTTTCTCCAGCGCACCCTCTTTGATTAATTCCACAAAAATATCTACCAGCTCCGGATCCCACTGGGTTCCCTTGCCCTTCTTCAGTTCCTCCATCACGATATCATCATTCAGCCTTCTTCTATAGACACGATTGCTCGTCATGGCATCGTAAGAATCCACCAGACCAATCACTCTTGCCACAAGCGGAATAGACTCTGCCCGCAATCCCTCCGGATAGCCCTTACCGTCATAACGCTCATGATGATATTTTGCACCGACGCTGATATTCGCAAACATCTTAAAATCTTTGAGTATCTCGGCGCCCATAACGGTGTGACCCTTAATCAGACGAAATTCCAAATCAGTCAGTTTAAACGGCTTATTGAGCACGGCGTCGGGAATACCAATCTTGCCGACGTCATGCAGCATTGCCACATAATATATATTCTGAATATCATCCTCCGACCATCCGAGTCTCTGTGCCAGCAGCTTGGAATATGCCGCCACACGCAGGGAATGCCCCTTCGTATAATCGTCTTTGGCATCTACCGTATTGGCAATCGTCATAATCGCCTGAATGGTGATGCGCTCCATCTCTCTCGTCTTCTCGTCCAGTCTGCGCTGCAAATCCTTACGGTATCCGTCTAATTCCAATGTGCTCTTGATACGGCTCAACATAATCTGGGGCTCGAATGGTTTGGATATATAATCACACGCCCCCATACGGAAACACTCCACTTCCGTCTCAGAACTTCTGTCCGCCGTCAAAAAAATAACCGGAATCTTCGCCCAGCGCAAATCCTTCTGTAACGCCCCCATAATCTCAAACCCGCCGATTTCCGGCATGTTGATATCCAATAAAATCAAATCCGGCATATGTCTGTCCAGATATTTATATGCCTGCTTACCGGAATTAACGGCAACTACCTTATACATGCCGCCTAACAGATTCTGTGCTGTTGACAATGTTAACCTGTCATCATCAACAATTAAGATTATCTTTTTCATTCGCCCTCACACATGTTTGCCCGGCTCACCGCCACTGACCAACATTTCTACATTTAAGAATATTTCTCACCGTACAACAAATAATCACTCTAAGATACATGATATCATCCCGGACTATAAAAATCAATTATCTTTGCTCATCTCCTTCTTTAATCTGCGCATAATCTTTTTTTCCAGACGTGAAATATAGGATTGTGAAATACCTAACAATTCAGCAACTTCTTTCTGCGTCAGCTCCTTGCTGTCCGCACTGCCTAGTCCGAACCGCAGTCTGATGATTGTCTGTTCTCTCTCCGATAGCTTTGCGATTGCCTTCAACAACAGCTTCCGCTCCACTTCGTTTTCCAAATCCTTATAGATGACATCCTCGTCCGTGCCGAGAATATCCGATAACAGCAGTTCGTTACCGTCCCAGTCCACATTGAGCGGCTCATCTATGGAAACCTCCATTTTATGCTTACTGTTTCTTCTCAAATACATTAATATTTCATTCTCAATACACCTCGACGCATAAGTCGCCAGCTTGATGTTCTTATCCGGATTAAATGTATTGATGGATTTAATCAGTCCGATCGTGCCGATGGAAATCAAATCCTCCACACCAACCCCCGTATTGTCAAATTTCTTGGCGATATAGACCACCAGCCTCAAATTATGTTCTATTAAAATTGCCTTGGCTTCATCCTCGTATTCCGTACCAAGGTCGTTTATGATTTCATTTTCTTTCTCGCTTTCAAGCGGCGGCGGCAGTACCTCCGTCCCTCCTATGTAATGAATGTCTCCCTGCTTCGTCATAAGGAATCTCGTATCCTTATGAACCATCTTAAACTGAACCTTACCGGGAATTGCCACTTTTAAAACCATTATCATTCCTCCTAGTCTTCTAATAACCGGGGGTGAAGTATCATCTGATAGACACTTTCTTCTGGTATTCCCATATTACAAATTGCTACAATAACATGCTCTTTTCTGACGTTCTGCTCATTGACGCTGATTGTCACTTCCGGCACTTCGTATGCATTCAGGATTCCCCTGTCCCTTCCAACGCTCTGAAAGGGAATGACATGATACTTTTCCGGCAGAAAGACGGATTTGATTTGTTCCGCCAGCTTCGCGCTGATCAAACTTACCGGTTCCTGACTGATCGGGTCTGTCAAGTGATTGCCCGTATCAATCAAAGCCTGTATCCTCACTTCCCTGCCGAGCTCCGGCACATAAATCGCTACCATTCTCAGGCAGTCTGCCTTTCTTTTTTGGACGGCATACACAATTTTCTTTATGATTCTGTAAGCAAGATATCCCGTCAAAAGCGTTATAAAAAGACTTAGGTTTCCTTTCAGAGCGATTCTCAATTGTTTCAGAATCCATATCATGACACTGCCCAAAAAAAATCCACAGCCAGCCATCACCAGACTCCCGTGAATCAGCCCCTTGCCATGACGCATACGGAAAGAAACATGAAGCATACACATACTGACAGGAACTGCACTGAAAAGAAGCCGTATTCCCACCGTAGCGACCGGCGCCATTATCACTGTGCTGACCATCACTGCTCCTACTAACGCGCCAATCCAGATTCGTCTGTGCGTGGCAGTACACCTGAGAATCTGTCCGGTCAGGGACAGCAGATAGAAATTACTCGTCAGCTGCAGGATAAAAATGCTGTCAATATATAATTTGTAATACACATCCCACCTCCGTGCTTCTGCTCTATTATAAAAAAACGGAGATGAATATTCTGTCAGAATGGGGGAGCATTTCCACTATTTTTACAGACAGATAGCAACAAAAAACCACAGGATATTCTATCCTGTGGCAATTGTGCTTATTTACTTTTCAAAAAGTCCGGAATCTTCAGGGACTTCTCCTCCACGGAACTCTTAATGTCCTTCGTCTTATTGATTCCGCCGATGGTCTTGAGCTGTGCAGGATTCACTTGTCCTGCCGACATACCGCCGTCCGCCCGTACTCCCGGCTGTTTGAGCCCGCCGCCCGGCATCGCAAAATTACCAAGCCCGGCACCCGGCATCGTTCCAACCGTCTGCTTACCCTGCAATGAAGTCGGTGTTATGTATCCGGATTTGAACCCAAGACCGCCCACCTGCTTTGTCTTCTCTTCAATACCGGTCGCTATAATCGTAATATTACATGTATCCGTCATATTCGCATCATACATGGCGCCAAAAATAATGTTGACGTCGTCGCCTGTCAGATCCTGCACATAGCTTGCCGCATCGTTCGCATCTGCCAGAGAGATATCGCCGGACACATTTATAATGACATGCGTCGCACCGGAGATTGTGGTCTCAAGCAACGGACTCTCCACTGCCATCTTGACAGCTTCACTCGCCTTATCATCACCCTTGCCCGTACCAATACCGATATGCGCAATCCCCTTGTCCTTCATGACGGTCTGTACATCCGCAAAGTCAAGGTTGATAACAGAAGGCACATTAATCAAATCCGTAATGCCCTGTACCGCCTGCTGCAACACTTCATCCGCTTTTTTCAAAGCATCGGGCATGGTTGTCCGCCTGTCAACAATCTCAAGAAGCTTATCATTCGGAATAACAATCAGTGTATCCACATTGTCTTTAATCTTATCAATTCCCGCAATCGCATTCGTCATACGGGCCTTCGCCTCAAACCGGAACGGCTTGGTCACTACGCCTACCGTCAATATCCCCATATCCTTAGCAAGCTTTGCCACAACCGGAGCAGCACCCGTACCGGTACCGCCACCCATACCACATGTGACAAATACCATATCCGCACCTTTGAGTGCAGCAGCCACTTCGTCTGAGCTTTCCTCCGCAGCCTTCTCTCCAATCTCCGGTTTTGCTCCAGCGCCCAGACCTTTTGTCAGCTTCTCTCCAATCTGTAAGAGAGTAGGCGCCTTACATAACTGTAACGCCTGCTTATCCGTATTGATTCCAATGAACTCCACACCGTCTATTTCTTCATCAATCATTCTATTTACAGCATTGTTGCCTGCACCGCCAACACCAACTACAATAATTTTGGCAGCAGACTCAGCATCATTTGACTTAATCTCAAGCAAGGTAATTCCTCCTTCTTTGTCCCCACAGACTCTCATTCATTATCATATAATTATTTTCCAAAATTCGCAACCCATTTTTTTGTTTTTTACTTAATTATACGAAACTTCCAATTTTAACCAGTCATTACTCCTTTCTCATTGGTTCTAATCCTGTTCAAAACTGTATGATTTCGTGTCTTCACTGTATTCTCTCATGTCAAGCGTTCCCTTTTTGCCCTCCAGCTCCGGCAGGATATATTGCAGTTTCATGATTTTTTCATCAATATACTGACTATCTCCCAATGCGACTCTCGCCTCCCCGAACAGAAGCGTGACATTATATTCAGAATCAAAATAAATCCTGTCGGCGGACATGGAATACCTGTCCAGCTGCTGTGTAATCTTAAGCACTTCATTGAAGATATTCGGATCTTCCACCGGAAGGGCTTCATGAAGAATCACATGGTCAAACTGAAGCCCCGTCACCTGTGGGATTCCAGCCGTCTTCTCAGTGGACGTCTCCACCACAATCCCGTCTTTGTCAAAATACACATACCGTCCCAGATATGACACATATCCTGCCAGCGCTTTCTCATACACCGTGATTCTGACGGTGTCCTTCGCTTCTACCGTCACATCCATCGTCTGGATAAAGGGAATGTCTTCCATACCTTTATCCCTGTATTTCATAGAAAGGAATAAGGCATTATGACCATATCTTCCACTCATGACCATTTCCATAATTTCTTCATTGGTATAATGGACATTTCCTTCCACATATACTGTAGTAATCGTATAGTTATGCACGATATACTCATAACCGCCAATCAGGACAGTCAGCAAAACAAGCAGGATAACGGACAGAATCAGCATTCTCTTTTTTTTACTGAAGCGAAGCTTTTCCCCCTGCCCGTACCTGCTCTTCTCCGGCTTGCTGTCACTGTTCTTGACAAGCCGCAGATTGGGATTTTTTTTCTTTACTTTTCTGACTACTTTCTTGTTAGCCATCTAAAAACCTCTTGTTATCCGTATCCCGAACTAAGCCAGCTCTGCATCCGCACCTAATTCCCTCAAACTGAGTACGATATCCTCGTATCCCCTGTCTATATAATGCCTGTTCGTCACAATGCTGGTCCCTTCCGCCGCAAGCGCCGCAATTACGAGCGCCGCCCCGCCGCGCAGTTCCTCCGCCTGTACAATCGCGCCGTGCAGTTTACTGCTCCCGTCCACAAATGCCGTGTTTCCATGAACCGTAATCTCCGCGCCCATTTTGCAAAGCGCCGGCACGATACGGAACCGGTTCTCAAATACAGTCTCTACGATACGCGCGGACTGCCCCGACGCTGCCATCACCGCCATAAAGGGCGACTGCATATCGGTCGGAAATTCCGGATAACAGCCCGTCTTTAAAACATGGCATACCGGCTGGCGTTCTCTTCCGATAACCAGAATCCCATCCTTTTCGCGAACCACCGACGCCCCCATCTCTATTGCATAAGATAGAATACTTTCCATATGGGAAACCGGCGCATCGCGCAGAAAAATCTGTCCGCCGGCGCACATACACGCGCATAGATAAGTTCCTGCAACGATACGGTCTGCCGGCACACGATATCTGACCGGATGCAGTCCCTCCACACCGCGGATGACAAGACAATCGGTGCCAATCCCCTCAATTTGCGCACCGGCGCACTGTAAAAATTCACACAAAGCCTGTATTTCCGGTTCCCTTGCCGCCGGTCTGATAACAGTCTCTCCCTCGGCAAGCACCGCCGCAAGAATGACATTCTCCGTCACACCCACACTGACAAAGGGCAGACTCACTACCGCCCCTTTCAGCCGTACCGTCTCAGCACAAAACTCCGTTTCATTTTCCTCTATCGTGACGCCCATTTTGCGAAGCGCCTGTATATGCAGGTTAATCGGTCTGGAACCGATAACACATCCTCCGGGATATTCCATACAGACATTTCCTGTTCTGGCAAGAAGCGCACCCAGAAGCATAATGGAAGAACGCATGACGCCTACAGAATCCGAAGGCATGTCACACTCCGACAACTTCTCCGTATTCACCCGCACAAGCGTTCCCTCTCTCTTTACCGCACATCCCAGACTTTTTAACAGTCTTAACATATGATACACGTCCGAAATGTCGGGGCAATTCTCTATTTCACAAGTACCGTTTATCAAAAGCGTCGCCGCAAGAATCGGCAGCGACGCATTTTTTGACCCTTGTATCGTAGTCTGTCCTTGCAGACATTTTCCACCATAGATACGAACAGCGTCCATATTCCGTTACCTCTAATCTTAAAAATATGACCTATTCTATCTATATGGTTTTTCGCTCAAAAGTTATCTTGTCCCTATAAATCTTTGAGCCGTATCCCCCTCGCCACGCTTAGGACAAGCCCGATTTCAATCAAAAGAAACATGACCGAAGAGCCGCCGTAGCTGATAAATGGCAATGAGATTCCGGTATTAGGAATCGTGTTTGTCACAACGGCAATATTTAAAATCACCTGAATGGCAATATGCCCAAGCACCCCCACAACGAGAAGCGCACCAAACAAATCCGGCGCATTGTTGGCGATTACCATAAACCGCCAGATGAGCAGAATAAACATGATGATGACCGCAAAGCCGCCGAACAGTCCAAGCTCTTCACAGATAATGGAGAAAATCATATCATTCTGCGCTTCGGGGAGGAAACCGAGCTTCTGCATACTCTGCCCCAGCCCCTTGCCGAGCACTCCCCCGCTTCCGATTGCATAAAGCGCCTGTATCGTCTGAAATCCCTTGCCGCTGGCATATGCCTCCGGGTCAAGCCACGCCAGAATACGCGCGCCTCTGAAGTCCAGAGTATCCACTTGGTTTTCCGCCATCTTTACAATCACAAATACCACAACCGCCGCGCCCGCCAAGGCAGCCAGACCCAGAAGGACAAATCTCTTATAATCCGGGCAGGACACAAAAAGCATCAATACGGCGATACCGACCACAATAATCGCAGAGCTTAAGTTCTGCGTAATTCTCCACAACATCAATGCGATCGGCATGGGCACCATCAGTACCATCCAGAATCCTTTGCGGTTCCGTATCTGCTTCCCCATCGTACAAATCATACTCGCCAGAAACAGAATCATACATAACTTGGCGACCTCCGCCGGCTGAAGGGACAACGGTCCTATGTATAACCATCGCTTAGCACCGTGCGACTCGTGTCCGAAAGGAATAATCAGAAGAATCAGCACTACCGACACGATGTAGCCGATAACCGCAAATCGTTCCCAGAAATGATACGGAACATTCGCCACAAAAATCATCGCAGCCAGACCGAGTATCGTCGCAAACAACTGCTTCTTCAGATAATAAGCAGAATCTCCCCACTCCAGATTCGCCTCGTAAGAACTGGTAGAGTATACCATGATCATTCCAAAGCCAAGCAGGAACAATACGATAAACAGCAGGCTGTAATCCATAAAATTCTCGTTATTTGATTGTCTTCTACGGGAAGAATTTCTTTCTGCCACTTATTCCGATTCCTCCAACTGATTTACAAACTCTTTAAATAACTTCCCTCTGACTTCGTAATTCGGAAACATTCCCCAGCTTGCGCAGGCGGGTGACAATAACACCGCATCGCCGCTTTGTGCCTCCCGCACACATATTGCAAACGCCTCCTCAAAACTGTCCGCCAGAATGATATTCTCTATCCCATGCTTTCGTGCGCAGTCCGCAATCTTCTCTCTCGTCTGACCGATTAACACCAGACATATCACTTTGTTGTCAAATGCCTCTATCCATTCGTCATACTCGCTCTGCTTATCATAACCGCCGCCAATCAATACCGTCGGCTTGCTCATCGCCTTGATTCCCTGAATTGCCGCATCCGGATTCGTTCCCTTGGAGTCGTTATAATAGTCTACGCCCCTTTTGGTCGCAACGAACTCAATTCTGTGTTCTACCGCCTTAAACTGTCTGACCACACGCAAAACCGTCTCCACAGGCACACCCATTGCCCGCGTAATCGCGATTGCCGCCATCACATTCTCCACATTGCACATGCCCACCAGACGCATCTCGTGAATATTCATAAGTTCCCTACTGCTGCCGTCCTGCGCATAACAAATCATCTCGCCATCCAGATAATAGCCATCCGTTAACCGCTCTGACGACGAAAACCATACCACATGCGCCGGGCATCTGTCGCCAATTGCCTTCGTATATGGATTATCATAATTGAGCACACATGTCTGTCCTGCCCTCTGGTTCTTCGTAACAGCTTCCTTAACTGCGGCATAATTTTCCATTGTGTGATGCCTGTTCAAATGATCCGGCGTAATATTTAAGATTGCAGACACTTCCGGGCAAAACTGTTCTGTCGTCTCCAACTGGAAACTGCTGATTTCCGCCACCGTCACCGTCTCATCCGTGGAATCTGGCGCAGTCAGCGTATAGGGATTCCCGATGTTCCCTACCACCTGCACATCACTGCAGTGCGCCGCCATAATCTCACCTACAAGCGATGTCGTCGTCGTCTTGCCGTTCGTGCCGGTGATGCCGATCACCTTTCCTCTGCCGAGCCGGTAAGCCAGTTCAATCTCCCCCCAGATGGGAATCTTTTTCGCACGGAACCGCTCCGCAAACTCCGTGTCCGTAGGCACGCCCGGACTAAACACTGCCAGCGCGACATCCGTAAGAGCCTCATCCGGAAGAGAACCGAGAATCACATCCGCTTCGATCCCCTGTTTTAATTTAGCCCTCACCGCCTCCGCTTCCAGCTTCTCATTCGCATCATACAAAACCGGACGGGCGCCGACACGCCATAATGCTTCTACCGCACCGGTTCCGCTGAGTCCCGAACCAACTACCAATACTTTTTTATCTTTCCATTCATTTTTGTCAAGCATTCTAATCTCCCATTCATCTACTTTGCAGATAACCAAATCCATGCAGGAAATGCCGCATTTTAGGCATTCTCATTGACTCCTACCACACCCCAAGCAATGCCGTCAGACATAGCAGCGCCGTCACAATGGAAAATACAGCAACTACCCTTGTCTCCGACCATCCGCACAATTCGAAATGGTGATGTATGGGCGCCATCTTAAAAATACGCTTTCCTCCGGTCATCTTAAAGTATGTGACCTGTATGATGACCGACAAAACTTCTATCATATAAATAAATCCTACGATGACAATAAAAAGAGGCATCTGCATCATATAAGCCGCCGCCGCCACAAAGCCGCCGAGCGCAAGCGAGCCCGTATCACCCATAAACACACTCGCCGGATAAACATTAAACAGCAAAAATCCTAGCAGCGCTCCCACCACCGCACAGGTAACCGGTTCAATCCCGCTTCCGGTGCCGATTGCCACTACGCTGAAAAAGGTTGCCACAAGCACCGTAACCGAACTTGCCAGACCGTCCAGCCCGTCAGTAAAATTCGTTCCGTTAACCGTTCCTATCACAATAAAAAACAGAATTGGTATATTCAGCCATCCGAAATCCAGATATGTGCCTTCAAGGAAAGGAACCTTCATAACCAGCGACACATCCGTATAACGCAACAGATAAAAAGTAAAAATCCCTGTCACAACAACCTGCAGTGCAAATTTCTGCCATGCCCTAAGACCCATGGAGCGTTTTAATACAACCTTAATGTAATCATCCATAAATCCAATCAGTCCAAACCCAAGTGTCAAAAACAATATCGGGATGATTTTCGGATAATCCCTGACAAAAAACATGGATGTGATTACCGTACTGACCAGAATAAGGATGCCTCCCATCGTCGGCGTACCGTTCTTCTTCAAATGGCTTTCCGGTCCTTCCTCTCTTACAGTCTGCCCGACCTTGAGCCGCCTCAAAAAAGGAATCACCACCGGACCTAAGACCACACTCACCGCAAAAGATATCATAACCGACATTAAAATCGTTGTATTCATAACTCCTCCATCACCATCTACCCATCAAAAACCGCTTCTCTGTATGCCATGGAACGCATCCTTCACATCTACTCCAAGAACAGCAAAGCTGTTCTTGAGAACATGACTTAGTTTTACTTAGGCTATGTTTTATGCAGCCTTAGTAAAACTTCATGTGAACATGACTTAGTTTTACTTAGACCGCGTTTTTTGCAGCCTTAGTAAAACTTCATGTTCTATTATAGTCCATCTTCTCCAAATATGGAAGAATGTTTTCAAAAAGCTGCCGGACCACCGGCGCCGCTATCTGCCCGCCATAATATGTCCCCTGCGGATGATTGATGATCGCCACAGCTAATATCTGCGGATTATCCGCCGGGGCAAATCCAAGGAACGAAGCAATATATTTGCCGCTTCCTCTGGGCAGTGTCTGGCTCGTAGCCGTCTTGCCGCCGACACGGTATCCTTCAACAGCCCCATTCTTGCCGCTTCCTTCCGCCACGACCTGCTCCAGAATATACCGCATCGTCTCGGAAGTCTCAGGGGACACCACATTGTCCCTGACCGGATAGCTGAACACATGACTATTGCTCCCGTCAGAATCCGCCACCTTGACGCCGAAATGAGGCGTCACCCGCCTGCCGCCGTTCACAATCGAGGAAGCCGTCACCGCAAGCTGAATCGGCGTAATCTGAAAAGACTGCCCAAATGAAATTGTCGCAAGTTCTACCGGACCGATATTCTCCACATTATGCATAATCGTTCCGGCTTCTCCGGGCAAATCTATGCCCGTCTTATCCAGCAGACCGAACTGCTTAAAATAGGAATAATACCGTTCTACTCCGATTCTAAGCCCGACGGTAATAAAGACCGGGTTGCAGGAATTCATCGTGCCCTGCACAAAGTCCTCCGCACCGTGTCCGCCCACCTTATGGCATCTGATTCTACGGTCCTCCACCATAATATATCCCGGACAATTAAACGTATCCGTGGGCTTCACCGCCCCCGATTCCAGCCCCGCGGCAGCCGTGATAATCTTAAAGGTAGAACCCGGTTCATAGGTATCGTTGATACAGCCGTTACGCCACATCCCATTTAACAGCTCCTGCTTTTTCTCTTCACTGAGCGCGTCGCTTTCTACCGTATCGGGAAGTGTATACGGGTCGTTTAAGTTAAATTCCGGCACATTGACCATCGCCAGTATCTCTCCGTTCTGCGGATTCATCACGAGAATGGATACGCTGTCCGCCTCCTTGGTCTCCATCGTCTGCATCGCCAGCTGCGTCGCATAACTTTGAATGTTCATGTCAAGACTGACATAAAGATCCTGCCCTTCGACCGGTTCTACCCTCTCTTCGCCCTCCTCCGCCACTTCTACGCCCTTTGCGTCAGTCACTGTTAAAATAGTTCCCGCCTCACCCTGCAAATATTCCTCGTAAATGACTTCCAGTCCTATGATTCCCTGATTGTCTCCGCCGGTAAATCCAAGCACCTTGGAACCCAGTGAATCATATGGATAATATCTCTTATAGTCTTCATCCACCTTCACGCCGTCCAAATCGTAGGCTCTGATTGCATCGCCAATACTTTTGTCTACATTGCTCTTAATCTTCTCGATAGAAGAATACTTCTCCACCCTCTTACGGACATATTCCTCCGACAGTCCCAGCTCCTTGCACAGCACAGCAATCACTTCCTCCTGATCGGTAATCTGGCTGTGAATCACGGATATGGTACATACGGTCCTGTTATCCGCCAATATCTTTCCGTTCGCATCAATAATACGTCCTCTTGCCGCCTTGATGCTCCGCTCCCTCTCATGCAGCTCTTTCGCCCGCATCGTATAATATTCCGACTGAAAAACCATCAGATATACCAGTCTTCCCATCAACACCGCAAATACGAACAGACAGAGAAACATCACCGTCACCGTCTTGCTCCTGTGATACGTCTTGTGTAAATGGGCTGTCTCCTGCGCCATATAGAAAACCTCACAAAAAGGTATTAATATAATTTATTACCGTTTCCATGAGGTTATTCGTAATGTAAACTATTTGTGACTGAAAATGATTCTTATCCCATACTATTCTTCCGCTTCACCCTCTGGCGGCGCCGGAGTATCTCCTTCGCCCGTTCCGGTTTCTTCCTCCGGTTCTTCCTCGCCTAATACACTGCCGCCGTTTATCTGTGCTCCGGTATCCGGGTCAAACAAATCACCCGTCGCTGGATCTTTCAGATAACCTGTCTCCGGATCTAACGGAAATGTCTTCCACACTTCTCTCTGTGCCCTGTCTTCCGATGACTCGCCTTCCGCCGCGCCCTCTTCGTCACCTTCCGTTCCCGTTCCGTCTTCTTGACCCTCTCCTTCCGGATGAATGGGATTCCCCTCTTCGTCCAGCTCTTCTTCCGTAGCAGTATCCTGCATCCTAATCTGGATTTGTAATTCTTCCAGTTCCTCCCGCTCTTTATCCGTCAATTCCTCTGTCATAAAAATATTCAGATAGGGGAGCGCCTCCGTCAGTATTTTCTTGACGATTCGAGTTGCAAACTTTGCATCATCCTGATACTGGACATTCGGTCTGTCCACCACCACATAGATGGCTATCTGCGGGTCATCCGCCGGCGCATACCCGAAGAACGACACGACATACTCATTATTCCTACGCGGAATCGTCTCAGCTGTTCCGGTCTTGCCGCCAATCATATACCCCGCCGGCCGCGCCGTCTTACCGGTACCATTCTCACCTGTCACCACCGTATTACAGAATTCTATGATGGTATCGCTCGTTGTCCGCGAAACCGTCTGCTTTAAGACTCTCGGTTCGATATTTTCTAACGTCGCGCCGTCCGCTGTCGTAATCTTATCCACAACATGGGGTTCATAGTAATAGCCGCCGTTAATCAACGAGCAGAATGCCGCCATCGTCTGAATCATCGTCGAGTTATAACCTTGTCCGAAGGAATTGGTGGCAAGCTCCACCATTCCCATCGTATTTTTGTTGTATACCATGCTTGCCGTTCTGGCTTCTCCTGCCAGATCGATGTTGGTCTTTAATCCAAATCCAAACAGATGCTGATAATCCACAAATTCACTCTTTCCCAGCTTAAACGCAACATTCATCAGCACCACATTGCAGGAGCGTTCAATACCCTCCTGCACGGAAAGATAGCCGTCACCGTACTTGTTGTGGCATTTGATGGGCTTTGGCCAATCCGCCACCTGCAGTCCGCCCTCACAGTTAAAGGATTCCGTACCGGTAATCGCCCCGCTCTCAAGCGCCGCCGCCACCGTAAAGGGCTTCGACACCGAACCCGGCTCATAGGCATTGACAATACAGAAATTCTTCCACAGGGAATCCAGCTGCCTGTATATCTCCTCGTCATTCATGCCCCTGATATCTTCCTTCGTCACAGCTTCACCCGTTCTGTTGCCCTTTTCATCCACCAGCGGCATTCCGATTAAATTATCGGTATTCCTTACATCATTCAAATCATATGCCGGGTAATTTGCCATCGCAAGCACCCTGCCCGTGTCTACCTCCATGATGATGCAGCCCACATTCTCCGCGCCGTTGCCGGGTCTGAAACTGTCTTTATACTCCTCATTATAGTCTACTAAATACTTTTCTACGATACTTTGCAGATTCGCATCGATTGACGTCTGGATATTGCAGCCATCCACCGCCGGAATGGTTGTCCGCTCCAGGTTGGAATCGTCATTTAAATAACCGTACTCTCTTCCATTCGTTCCGCTCAATATATCGTTGTAATATTCTTCCAGACCATAGGTTCCCTGATTATCGTTGGTCGTAAACCCGACAACATCGCAGGCAAGCGAACCGTTCGGGTATTCTCTCTTATACTCATCCTCAAACCAGACACCTTTGATATTCTTACCGTTCTCCGGGTCTTTTGCCATCTCCTGAAACGCATTCATCTTCTCATATTCCACACGTCTTGCCATCACATAATATGAAGAATTGGGATGCTCCGCGATATATGTTCTGACCTCGTTTGTGTCAATCGAGAAGCATTTGCGGAGCGCGTTCAGTGTAGGCTCTAAGTTTGCCTCGTCGTTCATCAATATCTTTGTGTCCAGAATCACATTGTATACTTTGTTGCTGACCGCCAGAATCGTGCCGTTGGAATCTACGATATTGCCTCTCTTAAAGGGAATCGTCGTCGAGTCATATTCCTGCTGTGACAATACGTTTTTCTTATATTCCTCTCCATTGTCTCTGGTAATCAGAAACATCTGGACGCTTAACCCCACAAAAGCTATCAGTATAAAAAGAAATAATACCAATAGCTTCTTCTGCATTTTAATTGTAAATCTGTTAACAGGACTACCTGCTTTCGTTTGCCTTTTCAACTGCTCACCTGCTTAAATCTGTTGCCATTATTGCGGAATATCAGACATCTGCTTGACATAATCATGGTCTTCACTGGCAAACGATACTATCTGCCCCTCTTCCGCATAACGCATACCTAATTCCTGAATCGCAATTCTCTTAATCTCTTCCAAGTCGATATTACTTGTTATTCTACTATATTCCTCATCATTTGCAAGTTTTATATCATTCAGTTCTTTCTCCAATGTGGAAATATGTTTTACACTGTTGGTAATATCAGCCTGTAAACCGATATATTTCACCAGAATGATTCCGGTTGCCATAAGCGCCATACATAAAAAAATAACATATCCGGCATTCATATGCTTTGCACGCTCTCTATTCTTGCGCGTCGCATTGCTTATCTTCTTCTGCGGCTGTCTCTCAATCTCCTTGGTAACATCCAATCTTCTGACAACATTACCCTGTACGTAATAGTGGTTTCCTGCGCCTGTCATACGGCTGCGGCTTCCCGCATTTGTTGTCCGATTACGATTTACTGTCCTTTCTGTTGACGCCATAACTTTGCTTTCCCTTCATTATTTCTGTCAGCTTCTCTCAAATACTCTGAGTTTCGCGCTTTTCGACCTTTTATTGACTGCCAGCTCCTCAGCGGACGGCAGAACCGGTCTTCTGGTAATCACTCTGCCCTTGGATACTTGTCCACATACGCAGACCGGAAAGTCCGGCGGACAGGTACAAGGATTCTCATTCTTCCGAAAAGATGTCTTCACGATTCTGTCTTCCAGTGAGTGGAATGTGATAATACAAATCCTTCCGCCCGGTTTTAACAGTTCAATGAAATCATCCAGCGATTCCTTCAATACTTCCAATTCACGATTACATTCAATTCTGATTGCCTGAAAAGTCCTTTTGGATGGATGACCTCCCGTTGCCCTCATCTTCGCCGGGATTGCTGCTTTGATAATCTCATTCAACTCTCCCGTCGTCTCTATCGGCTTGTCCTTTCTGGCATTCACAATATGTTTTGCTATATTTTGTGCAAACTGCTCTTCTCCATAGTCTTTTATAACGTGGTAGAGCTGTGCCTGCGTATACCCGTTGACAATATCCATCGCACTCAGCGACTGCCTTTGGTCCATGCGCATATCAAGCGCCGTATCATACTTATAGGAAAATCCTCTCTCCGCATTGTCAAGCTGGAAAGAAGACACTCCCAAATCAAGCACAATACCATCTATTTTCTCTATTCCAAGTTGTTCCAGAATCCGGCGTACATTGCGGTAATTATCCCGGACAAGGGTCACCCTTTCCGCATAAGAGAGCAGTCTTGCTCCTGCCGCTCTGATTGCCGCCTCATCCTGATCAATACCGATTAGTCTGCCCGTCCCAGTCAGCTTAGATGCGATACGGAAGGAATGTCCGCCGCCGCCCAGCGTGCCGTCCACGTAGATTCCTTCCGGTCTGATACTTAAATAATCTATTGTCTCTTCCAAGAGAACTGATGTGTGTTTAAATTCCATTCCTATACCCGTGCTGCGAATCCGCATTGTTCCTTAATCCGGCTCAGATTCCGAGCCCGAGTTGTGCCATGTGCTCCGCTATCTCATCCATGTCCTCGTAGGCTGCCATGCCGTCGAACCGTTCCTTACTCCAGATTTCTATTCTGCTCGCAACACCTATCAGGACAACATCTTTGTTAATCTGCGCAAAATCCCTCAAGATATTCGGCACCAAAATCCTGCCCTGCTTATCCACTTCAACTTCCGCTGCTCCTGCCAGAAAAAATCTCACAAACTGTCTGGCTTCTTTATTGGTAATCGGCAATGATTTCAGTTTCTCTTCAAATGCGTTCCACTCCTCGTTGTCATAAACAAACAGACAGCCATCCAACCCTTTCGTCACCACGAAGGTATCCCCTAACGCCTCTCTGAATTTTGAGGGGATAATCAGCCTGCCCTTAGCGTCGATTGTGTGATTGTATTCTCCCATGAACATCATCAATCACCCCGCCCAAGTGTCTGTCCGCATCTGCCGCCTTCGTCCATACATGCCCGACAAACAAGTGGTCTGCCACGGAAAACAGTATCTTGCTGTGGATTTGGTGCTTTTCCACCACTTTCATCCACTTCATACCACTTTCCACCACTTTTAACCTAATTTTATACTATTGATGGATAGATTGCAAGGATAAATTGGGCTTTTTGGAAAATCTTTTGCAGGACAAAAAAAGAACTCTCAAACAGCTTTTCTGCTGTTCAAAAGTTCTTTCTGACTGCTCTATCATTTTATTGTTGATTTGTCTCTTTTACCGACATCGTCGCGGCAGGAGTACCACTTCCCCGCTTCATACGCATCCGGATAAACAAATCTGCTATAAGCGCCAACACAAAAAGCACAATCGCCAACACCTGTGACACCGCTATCGTCGTATGCGGAATAAACAATGTATCCGTGCGGATTCCTTCAATCCATGCTCTGCCAAGTCCGTAGCCGCCCAGATACAGAAGCCACATCTCCCCTTCAAATTTCTTATGCTGTCTGTATCCTATCATGACAAAAAGCAGTATCAGATTCCACAGACTCTCATAAAGAAAAGTTGGGTGTACCTGTATATAGTTTGTTCCTTCTACAATATGCTGCGCCACATTTTCCGAAATGTCAATGCTCCTCACCGACTCAATCGGCAGTCTCATGGCAAGCAGATTATCCGTATACTCGCCGAACACTTCCCTGTTCGTGAAATTACCCCAGCGTCCGATTACCTGTCCAAGCACAAGCCCCGGAACACAGATATCCGCAATCTGCAAAAAACTTTGTTTCTTCACCTTACAATATACCCACAGCGTCGTAAACGCCGCGATGACTGCGCCGTAAATCGCCAGCCCGCCGTTTCGCAGATTGAAGATATGCAGCAGGTTATCTTTGTACATATCCCATTGGAATACCACATAATAGATTCTTGCGCCTATAATAGAAAAAATAATCGCGTAGATGGCAAAATCCCATATAATTTCCGAATCAAGATTTTCCTTTTTCGCGATATACGACGCCATCAGCACACCGCACAATACGCCGATTCCAATAATCACACCGTAAAGTGCAATCTGAAAACCAAAGACACTGAAGCTTTTGGGCACATCATTCAAATAAATTCCCAGATGTGGAAACGATATATCCGTTACATTCATGATATCCTGCACGACTACTACTCCTTATACGTTAAACCTGAACAAAATCACATCGCCGTCCTGCACGACATAATCCTTGCCTTCCATACCGACCAGTCCCTTTTCCCGCGCTGCGGCAAGCGAACCCTGTTCCAGTAAATCCTTGTAATTGACTACCTCTGCCTTGATAAAACCGCGCTCGAAATCGGTATGTATCTTACCCGCCGCCTGCGGCGCTTTCGTACCGATTTTAATTGTCCACGCCCTCGTCTCATCCTCTCCTGCAGTCAGAAAACTCATCAGCCCCAAAATATGATAGCTTGCCTTTATCAGTTTCTGCAGACCGGACTCTTTCAATCCAAGGTCTTCTAAAAACATTGCGGTTTCTTCTTCGTCCAGCTCCGCAATCTCCTGCTCAATCTGTGCACAGATAACAAATACTTCACTGTCGTTTGCCGCTGCAAATTCTTTCACCTTTGCCACGCCCTCGTTAGAGGCACCGTCGTCCGCCAGATCGTCCTCCGCCACATTCGCCGCAAAGATAACCGGCTTGTATGTCAGCAGATTGTAAGAGGCAAGAAGTGCCGCCTCGTCCTCATCCTCCGTCTCAAAACCTTTCGCCAGTTTTCCTTCTTCCAGATGCGCCTTTATACGCTCAAGAAGTGCATATTCTTTTGCCACCGTCTTATCCATCTTTGCCACTTTGGCAGTCTTGGCAATTCTCCGCTCCAGAATCTCGATATCAGAAAAAATAAGTTCCAGATTGATTGTCTCAATATCCCGAAGCGGATCGATCGAGCCGTCCACATGCACGATATTGCTGTCCTCAAAGCATCTTACCACATGTACGACCGCATCCACCTCCCGTATATTGCTGAGGAACTGGTTCCCCAGACCTTCTCCTTTGGACGCGCCCTTCACAAGTCCCGCAATATCCACAAATTCAATCGTCGCAGGCGTTACCTTCTTGGAATGGTACATATCGCCCAGCAGCTTCAGCCGTTCGTCGGGCACCGTCACGATACCGATGTTCGGGTCTATGGTACAGAACGGGTAATTCGCCGATTCCGCTCCTGCCTTTGTCAAAGAATTAAAAAGGGTGCTTTTCCCCACGTTCGGAAGCCCCAGTATGCCTAGTTTCATTTTTCTATCTCCTTTATCTTAAACTCCTTGATTTCTTAGGTTTTGGCGTTGCTGCCATTGTTCAAATGCCATAAAAAAAGCTCCAATACAGCAACATAGATTCTACCATATTAAGGCTTAAATGTCTATATTTTGTTAAAGACCATGCGCCAGTTTGCTTCTTGATTCTTATTATAAAACAGGAACCTGCCCAAAACACCAGATTGCAATAATTAGCCTGCGGTGTATAGAAACAAATCAAAAGAAGGACAAGCCGACTCTGACTTATCCCTCTCATCTCAATACCGTTTAAGCTCCTTTAATTCCTGATACAACACTTTGTAATTCTCATAGCGCACTCTGCTGATTCTTCCTTCCGCCACCGCATCCTTAACCCCGCAGGAAGGCTCATTGATATGTGCGCAGCCTCTGAATTTGCAGTATGGCTCATACTTGATAAATTCCGGATAATACTGTCCCAGTTCCTCTTTCGTAATCTCGGAAATATCCAGCGACGTAAATCCGGGCGTATCCACAATATAGGTTTCTTCACCCAGCGCGATGATTTCCGAATGCCTCGTCGTGTGTTTTCCCCTTTCAATCTTGGCGCTGATTTCACCAGTCTGCATATTTGCTCCGGGCGCAAGCTTGTTAATCAGAGAAGATTTCCCCACGCCACTGGGACCAGCCACGGTCGTCGTTCTGCCCTTTAACAGTTCTCTGACCTGCTCTACCCCTTCGTTTTCAAGGGCGCTGATAAACAACACCTGATAGCCGCATGTTTCATAGGAACGACGCAGCATTTCTTTCTCCTGTCCGGACGCGATATCCTGCTTATTAAAGCAGATCATGGTCGGAAGCTTCTGCCGCTCCATACGGATTAAAAATCTGTCCAAAAGGTTAAAATTCGGATTGGGTTTCACAATCGCAAAGATGACGAGCGCCTGATCCACATTGGCGACCGCCGGACGGATGAGTGCGCTGCGCCGGGGCAGAATCTGACGGATATTGCCTGTCATTGCACCCGCATCGAGCACATCCATTATCACGTCATCCCCCACAAGGGGCTTCACATGGTTTTTCCTGAAAATCCCCTTTGCCTTGCACTCGTATATTCCATTTCCTTCTACATAAACATAATAAAAACCCGCTATTCCTTTGATGATTTTACCCTGCATACACTTTGATTGCATTCCCGTCCGAAAATTATTCCTGTGTGAACGTGATGTCTCTCCTCACCGTTTTCTCCTCCGTAACCGGATCTGCCGTAATCGTCTCTCCCGTCTCCGGATTCGTGGTGGTAGCGCCTTCCCGCTGTACCGTAAAGCGGAACGTAATCACGCCGCTTGCCGACTTGATACCGGTATAATTAACCGAAACGGGAAATGAAGTCGCTTTCGTACTGAGAAGCTGCGTGCCGTCCGCAGTCGTGACCGTGACGTCAACCTCCATACCGCCACGGTAATCCGGGTCTTCCGTGGGCGCAGTAATCCCTTCGGAATAACGGTATGTCACATCGGAAGGACCTGTGCTGATTCTGATATCGACGGCTGTCCCTTTATCAACATAGGAACCTGCTGAATAACTTTGATAACATACATATCCGGCTTCCACTTCTTCACTGGTCATCTCCGTAATTGTCCCCACGGAAAGACCGCTTTCAGTCAGATTCACCGTGGCGTCCATCTCAGTCAGCTTATAGACATCCGGCACTCTGACTTTGTTATCATCCGCCCCCTGACTCACCCGGATTGAGACAGAAGAACCTTCCGGCGCCGTCGTATCGGCATCCGGCGACTGGGAAATGACATACCCATTCTCGACCGTACTGTCATAGCTCTCCGTCGCGTTAACTACAAATCCTTCTTTTTCCAGAATTGCGGTTGCCTCCGACTTGGACTTACCCGTTACAGACGGAACCTTCACCCCCTCCGTTCCCTGTGCCACGGTCATGACAACCACCGTATTCTTGTCAATCATGATACCGTCCTGCACACTCGCACGCAGAACCGTTCCCACGGGATAAGCGCTGTTTACCTCATACTGAATCTCCGGTGTCAGCCCCAGAGCCAACAGCTCACGCTTTGCCTCTTCAATGTTCATGCCGACTACCCGGATCATTTTTACCTGTTCAACTTCTTCCTGCACCGTTTTCTCCTCCGGTTCTTCCCCGAACTGAAAGACTCCGAAAGACTTTCCTACGAAAAAGAGCACAATACATCCAATCAACAGTGCAGCTACAACGGCAAGGATAGTGGTTATCTTCTCCATCTTGGGATCGTAATCTTCTTCGTCATCCTCCCAATCCTCATCATCTTCATCCTCGTCATCCTCATAATAACGTTCTCTGGACTTCCTAAGGCGCATAGCCTCATCCATAGAATCTCTGCGATCGGACTGTCTCTTAATCTGAACCATATCCCTGTCAGTAATCATTCTGGTGGATGCCTCTTCGTCTGGGTCTATCACTTTCACAAAATCTTCATCGGGATTGATTAGCGACTGCTTCAAATCGGTAATCAGTTCCGCCATCGACTGATATCTTCTGTCCGGACTCTTCTGGCAGCATTTACATACAATCTGTTCCACGCTGATAGGGATTTCCGACACATATTCTCTGGGTGAAGGCATCTCTTCCTGTATATGCTTGATGGCGATTGCCACCGTAGTCTCTCCGTTGAAAGGCACCCTGCCTGTCAGCATCTCAAACATCGTAATGCCAAGAGAATAAATATCGCTCTTCTCGTCGCTGTATCCGCCCCGTGCCTGTTCCGGCGAAGTATAGTGTACGGAACCCATGACATTCGACGTGATCGTATTGCTGGTGGCAGCTTTGGCTATCCCGAAATCCGTCACCTTCACTTTTCCCTCTTTGGAAATAATAATATTCTGCGGCTTGATATCACGGTGTATGATATGGTTATTGTGCGCCGCTTCAATTCCCATGGAGACCTGAATTGCAATACTGATCGCCTCTTTTACGGACAGCCGGGCTTTTTTCTCAATATATTTTTTGAGGGTAATGCCTTCCACCAGTTCCATGACGATGTAATAAATACCGCCTTCTTCCCCGACATCGTACACGTTAACGATATTCGGGTGCATAAGCCCTGCTGCTGCCTGCGCTTCCACTCTGAATTTGGATACAAAATTCGCGTTTTCGCTGAACTCCTGCTTCAATACCTTGACCGCGACAAAACGGTTCAGTTTATGATCCTTTGCTTTATACACATCTGACATGCCGCCGGTACCGATTTTTTCCAAAATCTCATACCGGTCTCCTATCATCATTCCTATCTTAATCATGTTCCACCTCGTCTGCTAACGGTTCAATCACTATTGCGGAAATATTATCTTTTCCGCCATTCTGATTTGCAGTCCTCACCAATTCTTCTACCCTGTCCTTAAGACTTCCCCTGCATGTCAGTATCTGACGTATCATCTCGTCATCCACCATATTTGTCAAACCGTCGGAACAAAGTAAAACCATATCTCCTGTATGCAGTTCCAAATCAAAAAAATCCGCCTCTATATTGTCCTGGGCTCCGATTGCTCTCGTAATAATATTTTTATCCGGATGATTTCTGGCTGACGCCTTGTCTATGCCGCCCATCCGTACCATTTCCTCCACGAGAGAGTGATCTACCGTAATCTGTCTGATTTGATCCCCCACAACATAAAGTCTGCTGTCGCCCACATTTGCCACTTCCAGATATCTGCCGATACAGGTGGCTATAACCATCGTGGTACCCATACCGTTATATGCCGCCTCTTCCCGCGCCCTCTGCCGAATCAGCGCATTTGCCTTCTCTATCGCCCTGCCCAGAATCCTGACCGGACTCTTCTCAAAAGAATTACCGATTTCTTCCACCACAGTCTCGACCGCATAGCGGGACGCATAATCGCCGGCATTATGACCGCCCATGCCGTCCGCCACGATAAATACATTTGGCAGATTGCCGATGGGCGTCTCCGACAGATAGATAAAATCCTGATTCAATTTTCTCTTCCGCCCGATATCCGTTATCGCATAGGACCTAAGCACTGTGTTTTCCTCCTCGCTTACCAGTTGATTGTATCTTACCTTCTCTGCCTTACAATGCAGGCTGACGCTCCATATATCTGCGTCTCAACTGCCCGCAGGCGCCATCTATATCCCTTCCCATTTCCCTTCTAATAGTAACATTTATTCCATTTTTTTCAAGTTTATTTTTAAACGCTTCCACCGCGCGCCTATCAGATTGCACGTAACTGCGTTCTTTCACCGGATTAACGGGAATCAGGTTGACATGACAATTCTGTCTGCCAAGCCGCCCAATCAACCTGTCCGCATCCTCGTCCGTATCATTGACGCCCTTCACCAGACTATATTCATAGGTAATCCTTCTTCCTGTCTTTTCAAAATAATATGCACAGGCTTTCATCACCTCGTCCAGAGAATATCTGTCGGCAATCGGCATAAGCTGTCTTCTCTTTTCGTCCGTCGCGGCATGAAGGGAAATCGCCAGTGTAATTTGTAATCCTTTCTCTGCAAGTGCTCTCATCTTCGGTACGATTCCACAGGTGGACACCGTCACATTTCTCTGGCTGATGTGCAGTCCGTTTTCATCTGTCAACAGCGCAATAAACTTAAGCAGATTGTCATAATTGTCCATCGGCTCTCCGCTTCCCATCACGACCACATTAGCCACCCGCTCTCCGGTATGTCTGATAATGGCATAAATCTGGTCCAGCATTTCAGAGGGGAGCAGATTGCGCTCCAATCCGTCTATCGTGGAAGCGCAGAACTTACAGCCCATGCGGCAGCCAACCTGTGAGGAGATGCATACGCTGTTGCCATGCTTATACTGCATCCAGACACTCTCCACCATATTGCCGTCCGCCAGCTCAAACAGATATTTCCGCGTGCCGTCCACACGGGACTGCTGCACACGAATCGGTTTCAGCAAGGTGTAATCGTACTTCTCCCTGCACCGGTCTATAAGCGTTTTCGGAATATTTGTCATCTCCTCATATCCTGCCGCCTGTTTTTTGTGCATCCATTCATACAACTGTTTTGCCCGGAAGGCTTTCTCTCCCATTGCTTCCATCTCTTCCTTCAGTTCTTCCAGTGTGTATGATTTGATATCTCTCATCTTCTCAGTTTCCATAGATTACCTGTCATATGCCCGCATTCGCCTGATTCATCAACTTCCTTGTTTTCTTCGCAGTCTGGCAATAAAAAAACCATCTGTTTCATGGATGCCGGGTAATAGCTGCATATATCCTTTCTGCGCTGTCATACTTAATTCTTCCGGCATTGCCTGCGCCATGCTCTCCGGCTCCATGCCGCACTCTTCACAAATCCATCCGACCATTTCTTCATTTTCCGCCGGATTCATGGTACAAGTGCTGTATATCATCACACCGTCCTTTTTCAGATATGCAGTCACATTGGCGACAATCTCTTTTTGCAGCCCAACAAGTTCCCCCATGGCTTCTTCTGTTATACGGTACTTGATATCCTGCTTTTTACCGATTACGCCAAGTCCGGAACAGGGAACGTCGGCAATCAGGACGTCCGCCTGCCCCACCAGCGCCTCGTCCCTGACACGGGCATCCCGCTCTCTGACGGACACATTCGTCATATGCAGTCTTTCCATATTCTCTCTGATTCTATCGGTCTTATAAGTCGATACGTCACAGGCAATCACCCGTCCCGTACCCGCAAGCTTTGCCGCGGCATGTAATGCCTTTCCTCCGGGCGCGGCACATACATCAATCACCGTATCGCCCTGTCTGATGCATGCAGCCTCCACCGCCAGCATGGAACTCACATCCTGCACCGCAAAAAGTCCTTCCCCGAAACCGGCAAGCTTCTGAATCCCATCCGTCTTTTGCACCTTTACCGCATAAGGCAGATAAGGATGACTGTATACCTGTACGCCTGCCTGACGCCATGACTCCAGCAGTTCTTCACGCTGCCGCAGGCTAAGCGTCTCCTGCAGGCGGATTCCCACCGCTTCCTCCTGCATATAGGACTGCAGAATCCGTTCGCAATTCTCTCGACCGTACGCATTACAAAAATGCTCCACCAGCCACATCGGCATCGAGTAGCAGACCGATAAATATTCCACATATGACGTCTGTCTGTCCGGATATGCAATCTGCTCCTTCTGTCTTGCAATCGTGCGCAGTACGCCGTTTACATAGCCCTGCAGCGATTGGAACTTATGCTTTTTCGCCAGCTTGACCGCCTCGTTGCAGACGGCGGCATCGGGTATCTTATCCATAAAAAGAAGCTGATAGACGCTCATCCGCATCAGTTCTCTGATAAAAGGCTTCATCTTTTTGACCGGAACCTTGGAATACCGGTCAAGCACATAATCAATCTGTATCCTGCGCTCTATCGCACCTTCGCTCACCCGTTTGATAAATGCCTTCTGTCTGCCGTCCAGATAGTCATACTTGGACAAAACCGAGGTAATCAAAACATTGCTGTATTCAGTTTGTCCGGACAACTCCAGCATGATGTCCAGAACCACTTCACGCACATTTATTTCTGCCAATCTGCGACTCCTTATCAAATCTATCGTTTCTTTTTCCAGCTGCAGCTATACAGCCTTAATCCCGTCTCCTGTCATTGCCAAACAGAAGAATCAGTCTGAGAAGCTGCAGGATTGCTGATGCGGCTGCCGCCACATAGGTGAGCGCTGCGGCAGACAGAACTTTTCGGCACCCTCTTGTCTCGTCCTGCTCCAACATTCCGTAATCCCCCAGCATTGCCAATGCACGCCCGGAAGCATTAAATTCTACCGGAAGCGTCACCACTTGAAAAAGCACTGCCAGCGCAAACACCCAGATGCCAATCTGTATCAGCATCTGATTCATGCCTAGTATCGCGCCCAGAATGATAATCGGGATGCCTGCTTTGGAACCGATATTTGCCGCCGGCACCAGCGCAGTCCTTATCGACAGTGGTCCATATCCTTTATCATGCTGTACCGCATGTCCGCATTCATGTGCCGCCACCCCGATTGCCGCTATCGAATCGGAACCGTACACGGAATCCGACAACCGCAGCACTTTGTTGGAAGGATCGTAATGATCCGTCAGCTCTCCTCTCATATGCTCGATGCGCACATCATATATCCCCGACAACTGCAGGATTCTCTGTGCCGCCTGTGCGCCGGTCAGACCGCTCCTGCTTCTGACCCGCGCATATTTCTTATACGTGGAATTGACGCGCATCTGCGCCCAGATGCATAAAACTGCCCCAATCAGCACCAACAGATAAGTCGGGTCAAAATAGTACCCGTAATAACCGTAACGTCCCATACTGCTCATTCCTTTCCATGCTTGCATATCCAACTAAAGCGTCCCTAGTCTTCTGTCCTCCACTGTGTCAGCTCAGTCTTTCCCCGGCTTTCACCGGATATCCCAAGAGAAAATCCTTGACCGCCATACGCTTTTTACCCTCCGGCTGTACAGCCGTCACTCTTAAGAAGCCGCTGCCCGTCTGCACGTAGAAGGCTTCTTTCTCCACACATACCACCGTTCCCGGCTCGCTGTCCCTCAACCATTTCACCGGCTGCTTATCCTCCGGTTTTACGCATGCGGCTTTTGCGCCTGCCTCCTTTGCCTCCATCGCCTCGGCGGCAACTGCCTCTTCCTCCCAGATTTTAAGCGTCTTGCCATGGTACATGCATGACGCGCCGGGCCATGATATCAACCCACGGATGGTACAGTCCAATTTTTCCGCACTCTGCCGCCAGTCAATCCTACTCATTGACTTTTGCAGCATCTTGGCATAGCAGCTTTCTTCCTCGTTCTGTTTTACCGGCACAATCTCGCCGTCTGCAATCTTAGGAAGCGCTTCCACAATCAGCTTTGCGCCAGCCTGCGCCAGCTTGTCATGCAGACTGTCCGCAGTTTCCCCCGCAGCAATCGGCACCTCAGCCTTCATCAGCATATCCCCGGTATCTATCCCCCGGTCCATCTGCATAATCGTCACGCCCGTCGTCGTCTCTCCGTTTATGATTGCCCATTGAATCGGCGCGGCACCTCTGTATTTGGGCAAAAGCGAAGCGTGGATATTCACACAGCCGTACCTAGGCATCGTCAGAATCTCTTCCGACAAAATCTGCCCGAAAGCCGCCACTACAAACACATCCGCCCCATACCCGCGCAGTTTATCCACCGCCTCCGGCTCCTTAACCTTCACCGGCTGAAACACCGGAATCCCGTGCGCCACGGCACATGCCTTGACCGGCGTCATCTGCATTTCTTTGCCCCTGCCCTTGGGCTTATCCGGCTGTGTCACGACCGCTGCCACGTCATGCCCTGCCTGTATGAGTGCCGAAAGTGCATCTACCGCAAAATCCGGCGTTCCCATAAATACTACTCTCATGTATCCTCCGCTCTCCTTTCCCGGATGTTATGAACTACTGTCAATGCCTTTCCCTCTACTCTTCTTCCGCCAAGTCCGCCGCATTTACCAGCGGTCCCTCCACCTTTTCCACATACAAATGCCCATCCAGATGATCCAGCTCATGACAGATAGCCCTTGCAAGCAGTTCCGTGCCTTCCAGCTCAAAGGCGTTCATATTCTCGTCGTAAGCAAGCACTTTCGCATAATTGGGTCTTGTCACCTTACCGCTTTTCCCCGGTACGCTCAGACAGCCCTCATAGCCTTCCTGTTCCCCGCTGGTCTCCAGCAGTCTCGGATTGATGAGCAGAATCGGATCTTCCCCGGTGACGTCAATCACTACAATCCTTTTCAAAATGCCCACCTGCGGCGCCGCAAGACCTACGCCTTCCGCCTCGTACAATGTTTCAAACATGTCGTCAATCAAATCCTGTATGCGGGGCGTAATCTCCGTCACTTCCTTACATTTCTTATTTAAAACCGGATCCCCCATCTCTCTGATTTTTCTAATTGCCATCTTTAACCATGCCTCCTTCTCAACTTGCAAGTTTGTCGCCGTAAGGTACAAACTTGCGGTTGAAAGAATGCAATTCTTTCAACCTTTTATCCTCTCCTCTTGTTTCTCATATTCAATATGTATTCATAGGATCAAAATCATACTGTACCGTCTGATTTTTTAGCTCCTGTTCCTTACAAAATAGTTCCAGCATATCTTTGATTTCCACCAATACCTGATAGTCCTCGTGCTTTATATAAAAAATATGCCGGTACAAATCGTTGATTTTACCGATTGACGCCTCTGCCGGTCCTATCAGCTGGATATCTTCATACTGCTTTTCCCCCTGCACACGCCTTTTATTTACTGCGTCAGCCATTGCTTTACCAAGCCTTTCGCCGTCTTCCCCGCTCCGTGAAGTAATTAACACCGCCAGCATGTGCGCCGTCGGCGGATACCGCATGAAATCCCGGAAGGCTATCTCCTCTTCATAAAAGCCCCTGTAATCCTGCTTTGCCGCATGTACAATGCTGTAATGCTCCGGCTGATAAGTCTGAATCACCACTTCCCCCGGTTTGTCGCCTCTGCCGGCGCGCCCGGCTGCCTGCGTAACTAATTGGAAGGTCCGCTCCCCGGCACGGTAATCATTCTGGTTCAATGATAAATCCGCCGCCAGAATTCCCACCAGCGTCACATTCGGGAAATCATGTCCCTTGACAATCATCTGGGTGCCCACAAGGATATCTGCTTTCTCGTCCGCAAAAGCCGACAAAATCTTCTCATAGCTGTCCTTTGTTCTGGTCGTGTCCGCATCCATACGCAGCACCCTTGCCGCAGGAAATTCTTTGTGCAGAGCCTCCTCAATCTGCTCGGTGCCTGCCTTAAACCCAAGCAGATATTTGGATCCGCATTCCGGACAGTTCTTTTGTCTGGCTTCTTCATAGCCGCAATAATGACATATTAACATACCATTCCTGTGTTCGGAAAGGGAAACATCACAGTGCGGACATTTCATCACATGCCCGCATTCCCTGCAGGAGACAAACCCTGCATACCCCCTCCTGTTGAGAAACAGCATCGTCTGTTCGCCCGCCTGCAGTCTCTGCTCGATCAGTTCGTGCAATTTCCTGCTAAAAACAGATCGGTTTCCCTTCTTTAATTCTTCCCTTAAATCTATCGTATATACTTCCGGCAGCATACTGCCTCCATGTCTTCCCGTCATTTCATACAGCTTATAGGCACCCTGTTTCGCACGGTAATATGCCTCTAACGAGGGCGTCGCCGAGCCCAGCACTACACATGCCTTATGCATTGATGCAATCTGGACTGCCGTCTCTCTCGCATGGTATTTCGGCATGGATTCGCTTTTGTAGCTGCCCTCATGCTCCTCGTCTACGACAATCACGCCCAGATTCGGAAAAGGTGTAAACAGCGCCGACCGCGGTCCGATAATCACATCAATCCCGCCGGCTTTCGCCCTTCGTATCTGGTCGTACTTCTCTCCCTGCGAAAGTGTGGAATTCATCACGGAAACCCTGTCGCCGAACCGCTTGTAAAATCGAAGAAGCGTCTGATAAGTAAGCGCAATCTCTGGTATGAGTACGATTGCCTGTTTTCCCATCGCAATTATCTGCTCTATGATGCCCAGATATACTTCCGTCTTACCGCTCCCCGTCACCCCATGCAAAAGATATGTGCCGGGATTCCCCGACCGGTAATCGCTTATCACCTCTTCTATGATGCGCTTCTGGACATCGCTCAATACCACCCGCTTTTCATTCCCGTCCATATGTTTCACCGGATTGCGGTACAGACTTTCCGTCTCTATCTTCAGATATCCCTGCTTCTCCAAAGACAGCAGCGATGCCGGCGCCACGTTTAGTTTCCGGCTTAACAGTTCATAGGGAAGCACTTCCTCCTCCGCCAGCGCATAAAGCGCCCTCGCCCTCGCCGCCTGATGTTTCTTGCTGCACACTTTAGCCGCCTGAAGCAGCTCTGCAGGCAAAACACACCGCGTAACCTTCTTCCTCTCCAACTGCTTCAGCTTCTGTTTGACGGGAAGCACAGTCTTTAGCGCCGCAATCATCGTGGAACCGTACTGCCGCTTCAGCCAGTAAGCTATCTGAATCTGATTTCCTTCCACGGTGATTCCCTTATCATCCACCGCAGCGATCGTCTTTAACTTATCGACCGGATAAGCAGCCTCGTCAGATAAGTCGATTACATATCCGGTTTTGACACGGTTCCCATTACCGAATGGCACATGTACGCGCACTCCCGGACAGACACTGTCTGACAGCTCCTGCGGAATGATATATTGAAAAGGTCTGTCTACTTTTTCATGGGAAATATCTATGATAACATCCGCATACTTTGCTGCCATTCCCTTTCTACCTTCCTTCGAGTATCTCCTGAATCAGCACGCGCTCATCCATAGGATATTTCACACCGTTAATCTCCTGATAATCTTCATGCCCTTTGCCAGCAAGAACGATGATATCGCCCGGCTCCCCGTGGGATATTGCGTAGGCAATCGCTTCCTTCCTGTCACAGATTTCCACATATTTACCCTCGGTTCTTCCAATACCGGTTTTGATATCTTCAATAATCGCCTGCGGTTCCTCGCTTCTCGGATTATCTGAAGTGATGATTGTCAGATCCGCCATTGTACCGCTGACCTCACCCATCTCATATCTTCTGGACTTCGCCCGGTTGCCCCCGCAGCCAAAAAGACATACCAGCCTGTGCGGCTCATATGCCCTCAGCGTGGTCAGCAGACTCTTTAGCGCCATGGCATTGTGCGCATAATCTATAATCAATGTAAATTCATCGGATACTTTGACCGGCTCAATCCTGCCCTTCACCTTGGCGGTAAGAAGTGCCTCTTTCATATGCTCCTGTGTCACCTTAAAGTGCCGGCAGATTGCAATTGCCGTCAGCGCATTGTATACGCTGAATCTGCCGGGCGTCGCAATTTTTGCATGAAAATCCATAAGACCCGCCACATCAAATTCCATGCCGAGATTTCCTGCTTCTCTGATAAACGCAATATTTTTCGCGCACAAATCCGCTTCCGTGTCGATTCCGTATGTCTCCAAGGTGCATGTATGACCCTTTGTGACCGCTTCCCAGTGTTCGTCGTCGCGGTTGACGATTCCCACACGGCACTGTTTAAACAAAAGTCCCTTGCAGTGCAGATAATCATTGAAATCTTTATGCTCGCCCTTACCGATGTGATCCGGTTCCAGATTGGTAAAGATACCGAAATCAAACGTAAACCCCTGTGTCCTGTGAAGCATCAGACCCTGCGAAGACACCTCCATCACCACCGTATCGCACCCGGCATCCGCCATCTGTCTGAAATATTTCTGTATCAGATACGATTCCGGCGTCGTGTGATCCGCATGAATATGCGTATCTCCTATAATAATCTCTATCGTGCCAATCAGTCCGACCTTCCTTCCCGCCTTCTCCAATATGGATTTCACCAGATAGGTCGTAGTCGTCTTGCCTTTTGTGCCCGTAATACCGATAATTTTCATCTCTTCAGCCGGATTGTCAAAAAAGGCTGCAGACACAAATGCCATGGCATAATGGGTATCCTTTACCTTAATCACCGTAACATTGCCCTGCTCCGGCAGTTCCACTTCTTTTTCCACCAAAAGCACTCCTGCGCCTGCTGAAACGGCATCGGCTGCAAACTCATGTCCGTCCCTAACTGCACCCGGAATACAGACAAACATACTGTCCGGAACTACCTTGCGTGAATCATAGATAATGTCCGTCACTTCCTTATCAAGCGTACCCCCGATACATTCGTAATCAATCTTCGCCAACAAATTTTTCAGCGCTGCCATCTGATACCTCCTGCTTGCTCGAGTTTATTTTCATTATTATACCATAGCACGAAAACCGCCGTTTTTCAACTTGCGATACTTCTTTGTTTCTTCCGGGTTATGGGACTGCAGACGTGTCCGTACCGGCGTTTTCACAATGTTCGTAAACACCCCTTCTTTTTTTACGTTTTTTAACTTTCTCTTAATGTATTTTTATTTTTTTATAACAAACTAAACACATTTTAGACACAAATACACCTTATGATATTAATCAAGATAGTTGATGAACTCACTATCTCCCCCCTCATAAGAAAATGCGAAAAAGTCCGGGTCAACCGGACTTTTTTGTTGCATTGTCCGCGTCTTACACACAATAATCCTGCATAATCATCTGCAGACTCTCTTTTCCCTGATATACATTCAGATCCGGATAATAAATCACATGGATGCAGATGCTGCAGCCTGTTCCCCGGTACAGCCCGTCATACGCTTCCTGCCCGAACCTGTCAATTAGAAACATATGCCACGTCTCCATATCGCCAAAGTACATCATCTCATACCGTCCGCCCTGTTCATCTTCTACAGTATATTTCCCCACATTGCTATTCTTTCCGAGTATCCTTCCTTTTATCAGTCTGATATTCTTCTGGGCGAAAACCGGTTTCGGATTCCCGTTGCCGAAGGGCTCTAACACAGACAACTGCCGCACAAAACCGTTTGTCACATAGGACATGGGCATGGGGACGTCAATATGTATCTTTTTCTCCAAATCGTCCTCTGTCAGTTCACAGTGTTCATTCAGATAAGCGCGGAATTTATCCACATTTTCTTCCGGCATGGATACGCCTGCCGCCATCTTATGTCCGCCGTATTTTGTATACAGATCCTTACACTCACTCATCTTATCATACATATGATATGCTTCTATGGAACGTCCGGAACCTTTGACCCCCTCCTCCGACTTCGTCAGCACAAACACCGGCTTATCATACCGTTCCCTAAGCCGTCCGGCGATAATGCCCGCAAGACTCTCATGACAGTCCGGCAGATACACGACGAGCACTTTGTCATTTGCAAATGTCCCCGCTTCTATCAGTTCGATTGCCTGCTTTGTCCCCTGCAGTGTCATGTTCTTCCTGCTGTCATTTAACTCCTTTAATTCGCCCGCAATGATTGCTGCCTCCGCCTGTTCTTTTGTCCTGAACATCCGCAGTGCGCGGCTTGCCGTATCAAGCCTTCCCGTCGCATTCAGGCAGGGACCCAGCACAAAGCCGATATGATATGCCGTAAGTGGTCTGCCGCGCAGTCCGTTTACCTCGATGAGCGCCCGCAGTCCGGGGTTCGTCGTATCTCTGATAAGGGGCAGACCGTATCTGACGATAATACGGTTTTCATCGATCAGCTCCATCACATCCCCCACCGTTGCAAACGCCGCAAACGCCAGCAACTCCCGGAGCTTTATGCCCTCCTTATCGACCGCCATGAGTTCAAACAACACCTGCATCAGCTTATAGGCAGTCACCGCGCCGCAAATGCCGTCAAAGGGATAGGTACAGTCGCTCTGCTTCGGGTCTACGACCGCATCCGCCGGCGGCGGACATTCTATCCTTACGCCCTCCGCATTCACCTCATACGGCACCTCATGGTGATCCGTCACCACCACGGTCAGTCCAAGCGACTTCGCACAGGCAATCTGGTCTTTCGCCGCAATGCCGTTATCACATGTCAGTATCGTCTCGACTCCGTCCTCATGCGCCTTGGTTATCATCTCGTCATTCAGCCCGTATCCGTCCAGAATACGGTGGGGTATCACGACATCCGCCTGCGCACCGCACAGCTCCAGACCTGTAATAAGAATATATGCGGCGCAGACGCCGTCAATATCATAATCTCCTATCACGCGGATTTTCTTCCCGCCCTCAATCTTATCCCGCAAAATATGTGCTGCGCGCTCCACATCCTTTAGCAGATACGGAGAATGCATATCTTTCAATGTGCCATGAAGAAACCGTCCGATTTCCTCATCCGTCACGATATCCCTGTTACGGATAATCCGCGCAATCACCGGATCGATCTGAAATGTTTCCGCTATCTTTGCAAAATCCGCTCTTTTTGCGGATACCATCCACTTCGCCATTTCTTTTCCATACCTTTCACGTTTCATTTCCTGTTACATAAAACATAGGCGCCCTGTTTACCGCAGAACGCCTTTTTTATTACCATATACTTATCGCCTTATCCAAACAATCCTATTTCGCCGCTTCCTTCTTCACAAGCTTAGTGCGCAGCACATACCAGAACGCGCTCGCAAGACAGATGGAAGAATACGTACCGCAAAGAATACCTGCAATCAGCGGCAGTGCAAATTCCTTGATGGAGGACACGCCGAACACCTCAAGGGACGCCACCATAAAGAACGTCGTCAGAGAAGTAAAAATACTTCTGGACAAGGTCTGTGAAATACTCTTGTTGACCACGTCATCCAGACTTTCTCTGTCACGTTTGTCCCTTAAATTCTCACGGATACGGTCAAAGATAACAATGGTCGCATTGATGGAATAACCAATAATCGTCAACATACATGCAATAAAGGTATTGCCCACCGAAATCTTCACGATTGCATAGAACGCAAGCACTACCAATACATCATGAACCAGTGCAAGCACGGAGCTTGCGCCGAAACGGATATCTTTGAACCTGAACCAGATATATAACAGCATGAGTATGGTGGAGACAAGAATTGCCTTAATGGCATCCGCCTGCATCTCGGAACTGACCGTTGCGCTGATTGTCTCAGCCGTGATACTGTTCCCATCTACGCCAAAATTCGCCGTCATCGTATCGGCAAACTGCTGTCTCTCTTCCACATTCAAGGTTCTTGTCTTAATAATAACCTGATTGGAACCTGCCACCTTCGTTGTCTGTACATTTCCGTCACCCGTAATATCCTCAATCAGCGGAACAATCTGCGCATCAATCTGCTCAATGCTCATATCCTCGTTCAATGTCATGGTCGTGGATGTGCCACCCACAAAATCAAGACTGTAATTTAAGGGCATATCCATTTGCGCCTTGTTGATTCCCATCACTACAAAGCCGATGACAATCACCGCTGCCGACAAAGCGAAGAACGCATTCTTTTTGGATAAAAAGTTGATTGTCTTCTTCTCCTTGCCTATACCGTATGCCTTCTCGCTCTGAACGCCAAGCCCATAAAATACATTGAGAAGGTATTTCGTAACAAACAGCGCCGTAAACATGGACAATACGATACCAAGCATCAAAGTAATCGCAAATCCCTTGATGGTGCCGCTTCCCATCATAACAAGCACAATTGCCGCAATAAACGTTGTGATATTACCGTCTATAATAGCCGATAACGCTTTGCTGAAGCCAATCTTCACGGAGGACTGTACCGTCTTGCCGGTAGCAAGCTCTTCCCTGATACGCGCAAAAATAATGACATTGGCATCGACTGCCATACCTACCGACAGGATAATACCTGCAATACCCGGAAGTGTAAGCGTCACTTCAAAGGCATACAACAGAATCACCATAAGCTCTGTATACAGACACAATGCAAGTGAGGCAACCAGACCGGGAACATAATATACCGCAATCATAAACAGAACAACCAGTGCAAAACCAACCGCCGCCGCAATCAGACTGGAACGGATTGCCTCGGAACCAAGCTGTGCGCCCACCACATTAGAACGCAGCTCCTCTAACTCCAGCTTCAATCCGCCGATACGGATTGTGGACGCGATCCGCTCTGCCTCCGCCGCGCCGGACGGCACCGTAATCACCGCGTTACCATCGGTAATCACAGCATTTACACTCGGTACGCTGACAAACTGGTCATCATAATAAATCGCAATGGATTCACCGTTATCAAATGCCTTTTGCGTCGCTTGGGCAAATGCAGCCTTACCGGATTCGTTCAATGTCAGCGTAACCACATTTTCCACATTTCCCATGGAATCCTGCTGCGCTCTCGCCTGTGCATCTTCCACTTCCGTTCCCGTCAGGACAATGGAACCGTCCGCTGTCAGCTCATCTATCGTTTTGGTCAGAATGTATTGAATCTCTATATTGCCATCTGCATCCATACCGTAGGTGCCGCCGTAATTCGGATTACCCGCGCTGTCCGTCTGCGCAATAAAATACAGGCTGCCGGGCTTACCTAACTCTTCCAGAATCGCATTGGCGTCGGACACGCCGGGAATCTCAATATTAATCCGGTCCGTTCCCTCTTTATATACCTGCGCCTCCGTACTGTAATTTTCTACACGCTGCTGCAGCTTATAAATCGTATCGCTCATATCCTCATCGCTCGGTTTGCCGTCGCCGACCACCTGATAAGTGATGCTGACGCCTCCCGCCAAATCCAAGCCCAGCTTAATGCTGGACGCCGCGCCGGACTTGTCCGACCCAACACCAAATACTGCCGTGTAGCCAAGCAGTCCGAGTATCAAAACAAATACAATCAGACTGACCACCGCTCTGCTCTTTTTCATAATGCTTTCTCCTTTTCCTCATCGGCAAGCGCCGCTTTTATCATGATTGCGCACTCCACGCGCTTTCTCTGCAATTCACAGCCAAGGTCATAAACACCGTTGATATTACCGCTGAAATTATACGCATTGGCTGCACAGCCGCCGCTGCAATAGAACTTGGCAAAACAATCCTTACATTTCTCCTTCGCATAGACATTACATGCTTTAAAAGTATCCCTGATATCCGTGCGGACAATCCCTTCTTCCACGTTCCCCATCAGAAATTCCTCCTGCCCGACAAACTGATGGCACGGATAGAAATCTCCCCAAGGCGTCACCGCAAGATACTCCGTTCCCGATCCGCAGCCCGACAATCTCTTTGCCACACAGGGACCACCTTCTAAATCTATCATAAAATGAAAGAAATTAAAACCTTTTCCTTCCTTTTTTCTGCGAATATATTCCAAAGCCAGTTTATCATACTCTGCAAGAATTGCCGGAACATCTTCCTGCCGCAGCGCATAATCTTCCGTCTCAGCCGCAACCACGGGTTCCACGGAAATCTGCTCAAACCCTTCGTCCGCAAGGTGTTTGACATCCTCGGCAAAATCCAGATTATTTCTTGTAAAAGTTCCCCTCACATAGTAATTCATCTGATTTCTGCTCTCGGCAACCCTCTTATACTTCGGAACCACCTCGTCATAGCTCCCCTGCCCGCCTCTGTGGGGACGCATCAAATCGTGAATCTCCTTGCGCCCGTCAATGCTTAAGACAATGTTTGCCATCTCCTTATTGGCGAACTCCAGTACCTCATCATCAAGCAGTACCCCGTTCGTCGTCAACGTGAAACGGAATTTCTTATTGTGCGGCTCTTCAAGGCTTCTGCCGTATGACACCAGATCCTTGACCACCTGCCAGTTCATCAAAGGCTCTCCCCCAAAAAAATCCACTTCCAGATTCACCCTGTTCCCCGAGTTTGCCACCAGAAAATCAAGCGCCTTCTTTCCCACTTCATAGCTCATGAGCGCTCTTCTCCCGTGATATTCTCCTTCCTCGGCAAAACAGTATCTGCAGGCAAGGTTACAATCATGCGCAATATGAAGGCACAGCGCCTTTACCACAGTCTGCCGATTCTGAAATCCGTCAATATAATTCTCATAGACGTCCTCTGTATACAACATCCCCGCCTTGTATAATTCGAGAATCTCCCCAACCGTCTCATGTACTTCGTCGCCGCTAAACGATGCGCTGTCTGAAACAGACCGTCCCTTTTCCTCTTCCAGTCTGCCGGAAACATACGCTGCAACCTCTTCTTTGTCCTCTATCTTTTGCGCCAGCGCCTCTTCCACAACCGGAATGATGCGGTATGCCGCTTCATCTACTACATGTACGCTACCGCTGTTGACATCCAGCACAATATGATATCCGTTACTTATATATTGATGTATCACTGTTGTTCTCCTTGTTTATTTACAGATGTATAAGCAGACTTTAGACGCCCTATTTTCTAAGTTCGCATTGCGCATCCTAAGACATACCAGCCATGCTGACATGGAAGCACGGCATATGACTTACAAGACTTCTGATTCTGCTTATACACGCATAATAAGCAGCGACTCCTAATCGCTGCTTACATTTCCTATCTCGTGCATAGCCCAAAATGAATTATCTTGCCTTCTCGCAACTCTGGTTTCCTACCGTGCAGGATGTCTTGCAGGCTGACTGACAAGATGTCTGGCACTCGCCGCATCCGCCCTTCTTCATGGACTCTTTCAAATCTCTTGTGCTCAATGTCTTAATATGTTTCATAACCGTATCCTCCTTCATATATTATCAAGTTATTCTCCGTATCCGATATGTATGGCAGCAATCACAAAAACCGCTCCACACCTATAAACTTTATGTAGTATATCATAGTTTTCCGGATACGAAAAGTATTTTTTGTATTTTTTCTTGTTCTCTGCATCACATCAGACGCGTCCCATCCTTTTCCTAACTTATCATTCCGCCCAGCATACCGCTTCCCGCACACAAAAAGAACACCGTAATCATATTTCCCGCGACATCCTGCGGACCTCTGTTGACAATTAGGGATACGATTACCAAAATGGCATAATACACACATCCCATGGCAAGTCCCCACAAATATTTTTTCCTGCCGGCACGCTTTCCCGCCAGAACCCCCGCCGCAAACGTAACCACTATGTAAACCCCGATGATGCAAATCGACACCACTTTCTCAGAAAGTCCGAACCGATACAGCATAAATGCCAAGAGAAGCAGCAACCCCGCAGTCAGGATATATGCCGCCAACATACACTTTGTAACAAATATCGCTTTCTCCGCATACATTTCCTTTTTTCCCATGTTTCCCTCCATTTGCGTCAATTCACTATAAAGATACTAAATATATATTCTTGTCACCAGAAAAACTTGACACATTCTTATATTCCATAGTAATATTTCTGTAACTGTCAAAAGACGTCTGCATGTCTCATGACACGGAATATATCAACATAACAAGGAGTGAACATTTCATTGGATACCACAGGTGTCATACAAATCGTAACATTGCTGCTCTTAGTTTTACTATCAGCATTCTTTTCTTCTGCCGAAACAGCGTTTTCGACAGTCAACCGTGTACGCCTTCGTACACTCGCCGAGGAAGGGCATAAAGGAGCCATCCGGGTACTTGGCATTCTGGACCGGTACGGTAAGATGCTAAGCGCCATCCTGATTGGCAACAATATCGTAAATCTCTCTGCTTCTTCCGTTGCCACCACTTTTGCCATCCGAACATGGGGCAGCAAGGCTGTCGGTATCGTGACCGGTGTGTTAACGTTCGTCGTTTTGATGTTTGGCGAAATCATACCGAAAACATGGGCGATGCAGCGCGCCGAAGCCATTACGCTGGTATACAGCCATATCATCAGCCTTTTGATGACTGTGCTGACGCCGGTTATTTACCTGATTGACAAATTATCCAACTGGATACTGCGTTTCCTACATATCAGCTCCGACGGCAACAACTTCAGTATTACGGAAAAAGAGTTAAAGACCTATGTGGACGTCAGTCATGAAGGCGGCGTCATTGAAACCGAGGAACGTGAATTAATCTACAATGTATTTGATTTCGGCGATACCGTCGCCAAGGATATCATGATCCCCCGTATCCAGATGACTACCCTTCCTATTGATGCATCTTATCAGGAACTGTTGTCCACCTTTCAGGCTTCCATGTTTACCAGAATACCTATCTACGATGACGACCCTGACCACATCATCGGCGTGGTCAATATCAAGGATTTCATTCTGGTCAAGGAAAAGGAAAAGTTCCAGATTAAAAAAATACTGCGGGAAGCATACTATACTTATGAATATAAAAGCGTATCAGACCTGCTTATGGAAGTCCGTGAAAAATCGCTCAGCATCGCTTTCGTCTTAAGCGAATACGGCGCAACAGTCGGTATGATAACCATGGAAGATATGATTGAGGAACTGGTCGGTGAAATCCGTGATGAATATGATGCCGACGAAGAAGAATTGATTCAGCAGCTCGATGACAACAAGTATCTGGTGGAAGGCAGCATGAAGCTGAACGACATCAACGACGCGCTTGACATCGAACTTGTTTCCGAAGATTACGATTCCATCGGCGGACTCATCATTGAAAAACTGGCGCGTCTGCCGCAGGATCAGGAGAACATCACACTGGACAATGGTATTTCCCTGCTGGCAGACGGCATCAAAGACAATCGTATCGTCAAGGTACTGATTACCCTGCCAGATTCAGACGGTCAAGAAGAGGTAAAAGCTCCCGAGGAGTCGTAATCATGCGCTCCTTTTTTGTACCTGCCAAAAGCAGCTGTTCCTTCGTTCTGAATCCCCACATGACGCTGACGCATGGCATCGGTACATTCGCAGCAGTCATGACATCCACTTCCGAATCTCCAACATAAACTGCATGGGATTTATCCGAAGATAATTGTGCCAGCGCCTGATATACCATATCGGGCGCCGGTTTCCTTTGAATCCCTTCGCTCTCTCCGACTGCCACATCCACATACGCTTGAAAATATTTTCGGTAAAGCTGTTTCACCGCCCGGTCCGGCTTGTTGGATACGATTGCCAACCGGTATCCTGCCTGCTTTAATGCTTCTAACAACTCCATAATCCCCACATAGGGCGCCGCCTTATCTTCGCAGTGCATCGCATAATGCTCCCTGTACATCGCAAGCATTTCCTCGTAAAAGGGATTCTCTTTCCCCTGCGGTACGGCGCGCTCTATTAGTTTCGCCGCACCGTTTCCCACATAATTCCTGACATCTTCTACCCTGTGCATTGGCAGATGATACTGTTCCATCACATAGTTTACGCTGTCTGTCAAATCCTCCAGCGTATTAAGAAGTGTTCCGTCCAAATCAAAAACAATCGTATCAATCATCATTCTACCGCTGTCCTATTCCTGTTCTCCATTTTTTCTATGTATTCCTTCGGAATGTATCGCATCAAAAGACGCTCCAGCACCGTACCTTCTATCGGTTTTGCCAGATAATCATCAAACCCTTTGGCAAGATACATCTCCCTGACGCCTGCCATCGCATTTGCCGTCAGCGCAATTACCGCTGCATCCTTGCTCTGATTATCCGGCATTTGTTTAAGCGCCTCCAACGTTTCAATCCCGTCCATTCCCGGCATCATATGGTCGAGTAAAATCATGTCATAACGCTCTCTGGCTGCGCATTCCAGACATTCTTTTCCGTTCTCCACACAAGTGACCTGCACCTTCGTCTTGCGAAGCAAACCTCTGATAACCGTCAGATTCACTTTATTGTCATCGACTGCCAGTATTTTCGCCTGCGGTGCAACAAACAAAGGAAGGTTCTTACCGCGTCCTTCATGCTTCTTCTCATCCAACAGGCACCCGACCGTCTCCGTTCCGCTCATCTGCTGGTGAAGGCACACCGTAAAGGTTGACCCTTTTCCAAACACACTCTCTACCGTCACCGTGCCATGCATCAGCTTCACGAGTCTGTCCACTATGCTAAGCCCAAGCCCGCTGCCCTCAATCGCGTGTACCTGTTCCTCGTCAATCCGGTCAAACTTCCCGAACAGCCTGCCTATATTTTCTTCCTTTATACCGATTCCCGTATCCGTCACTTGAAAAGTAATCTCAATTTCCTGCTCTTTTATCTGACGATAAGCAACCTTCATTGTCACACTGCCCTTCATCGTGTATTTGATTGCATTGGTCAGAATGTTGAGCAGTATCTGACGTACTCTTACTTCATCGCCTAAGAGGGTATCCGGTGTATCCGGCGGCACCTCAAATCTCAGTTCAAGGCCTTTGTCCTCGGCGCGCATACTGCACTCCGTCATAAGCGCTTTTAAAAGCGCCTTTAAAGAATAAGCCTCCTCTATCACTTCCAACATACCGGACTCAATCTTGGAAAAATCCAGAATGTCATTGATTAACACTAATAACGTTCTGCTTGCCTCCTGTATATTTTCAGCATACTCCACTATCATCTCATCTTCGCACTCCCTGAGAATCATCTCATTCATCCCCATAACCGCATTGATCGGGGTCCTGATTTCATGGGACATATTTGCCAGAAAAGCGCCCTTTGCCTCATTCGCTTTATCCGCACGCTGCTTTTCCTGTTCAAGACGCTCCAGCATACGTACACGCTCCGTCACGTCATGCACAATTACGATATAGCCGATAATATCATGATAATCATCGTAAATCTTATCAATGCTGATGCTGCAGATATTGTTATTCTGCCAGCAGCGCGCCTCAACCCGGTTCTTATTTCCCTGAAAACGGAACACATCACGGTCCAGCACAAAAATATCATTCAGCCGCAGCGTGCAGCATTCTTTTGCACTCATTCCGAGAAAAACAGTCGCGCCGTTATTGACGATACTAAGCTTCTCCGCCTCATCAAACAAAAAAACCGGCTCGTCCACGGAGTAATATACAAACTCCGACATATTTTCTAACGTCACCCGGGATTTATTGTAGAACTGATAGATTCTGTACAACACCATCTGCGCAACAAACTGTCCGATTGCGCTGATTGGAAACGCCGCAACCCCTGCCATCTGCATCGTCGTATCAAGCACACAGCCGAACCCCACGATAAACACACACAATAGCAGCATAGATGCAATGATTTTCTCCCGCTTACGGATGCTCCTGCGCATCATATACCCAATCAGCAGCAGCATGTCTATCGCCGCCATCACGCAGAACACCGCATATACGATACTCCAGATACCCGCTTTGAACCGAAAGGACATGCCATATGCCGTCAATTCAAAAATCACATTTTTCCGCTGAATCACAAAAGGATATAAGAGTGCGCCAACCCGCACAAAACTCACACTCCACCGTTTTTTTCTGCCTCTCACATCCGACCAGTAAACCAACAAATCTGTAACGCATATCAGTTGTCCGAATATATGAAGCATACCGATGGCTCGCATCAATGACGCCCTGTCCGTATCTGGCTGAATCAGGACAGCGCCGATAAACAGACTCCAACCGGCGCTGAATAGAGAAGACATAAAGAACAGCCGGTCAATCCTGTTTCTGCCGCTGCCCCTCTGCAATACGGTAAAACCAATGAAATAGGTGATTACAGAAAAAGCAAATATAAGATAGAACAATAACTCCCTCATCCTCTATCCCCCTACGTGCGGGTAACCAGATTCATGACTGCCTCGATTTCCGCACCGTTATCCGGTACCGGCTCCACCATAATATGTTCTCCACTGGATGTAATCTGACCGATATAGTTTCCCTCCTCCGTCTTCTCCAGCACATAATAAATGATTTCCTGCGACTTATGCAGCCACACAACATACACCCTGTAGCACATGCCTTTCTTCATCGTCCCGTCCGGCATATCCACTCTCGTAATCTGCATGTCTTCCGTAATATTTAACGGCATAACCGAAAACTCCTCCGGCAATACGTTGACGGATATCTTTCCATTCTCGGGATAGGATTCTTTATAAAATTGCAGCAGGAACATGCCTTCCTCACGCTGCAGCTTTTTCAGCCCCTCCTCTTTGTGCTCAAACAAATATCTGGGAAGCAGATAAAGCGCCGTTCTGTTGTGCACCAGATTGTGAAACTGCTTTTCAGACACTTTGATGGTCTTCTGCTGCTTTACCGCCTCCATCCGCTTCCTCGCGACTTCCAGTATATCCTTCGTCAAGATCATATTATGGGTAAACGGGTTGAGCGCCATCATCTCCACCTGCCCCATATTCGCCATCACCATCGATAAACACGCCTGAAAAGGCACGGCGAGTAACGCCGGACTCTTCTTGTCCTGCGGAATCTGTGACGACGATGTAAAAATCGGAAGAATCTGCTCTCCGCTCTCTTTGCGCAAAAGACACGGGAGAATCTTCGCTTCCTTCGGAAGCTGCACCGGTTTTCCTTCCTTCATCTGTTCCTGCAGTTCCCCGCTTATTCCCTGTGGCGGCAGCGCCGGCATAAGCACCACCGATTTCTCCAGAATTTCCATTACCTTAGCATAATACTCTTTCTGCCTGTTTTGCGCAAACGCTTCCACCGCCGCTTCCAGCTTTGCATTATCCCATTGATTGTCCGCCATACATACACTCCTCTTGTTCTTCATCTTTTCCTGCATCCGCACTTTTGCCTCGGCTGCTCAATCTTTCAATTCATGCAGGACCCCCTGCTAATCTTCCTCTATCATACACTGTCCGGTGCGATTCGGCAACTGTGCCAGCACAATCGCTACCACCATCAGCAGACAGCCCAGCAATTCTCTTCTGCTCATCGTCTGATGCAGGATCAAAAAACCTGCCACCACGGAAACCACCGATTCCAGACTTAAGATGAGTGACGCAACCGTAGGATTCATACCCTTTTGCCCTACAATCTGCAGCGTGTAGGCTACGCCACAGGACATGATACCGCCATAGCAGACCGGCTGCCATGCGGCTTTGATGCTGCCGAAACTGGGATTCTCAAACATAAATCCACACAGCAGCGATAAAACCCCACACACCCAGAACTGGATACATGACATCCTCACGCCGTCCACTCTCGGTGAAAAATAGTCGATCACCAGTATGTGCAGAGCAAAAATAAATGCACAGACAAGTACCATCATGTCTCCCTTTTCCAGTTTTAATCCCTTTGTCATGCACAAAAGATAGAGTCCGCAAACGGCAAACGCAACGCCAATCCATACCTTGACGCCAGCCTTTTTATGTACAAAAAGTCCCATAAGCGGTACGAGAAGAATGTACATCGCCGTAATAAATCCTGCCTTGCCGACAGAGGTATACTGAATCCCGAACTGCTGAAAATTACTCGCCGCAAAAAGAATCACGCCGCAGCATATGCCGCCCCGAAAAAGCTCTCTTTTCTGTCCTTTGACATCTGTCCGGTCATTGTCCACCTTTTTGCCCCCCTGCAGAACATCAAGGAGTATAATGCATGGCAGTAAAACCAGCCCTCCCAGAATACATCTTGTTCCGTTGTAGGTAAAGGGTCCTACATAATTCATGCCTGCACTCTGCGCCACAAACGCAACGCCCCAGATAACCGCCGTCAGAAACAACAGCAAAGACTGCCTCAATATCAATTTATTCATCTCTAATTTCCATCCTGTTGTCAACATTTTCGCATCAACTGCCGTATTGTCAACACGTTACCAAATTCGATGCACACGGAAATAAAAGTCACCTCTCAGGTATTTGAAATCATCCAATCTCCCAAAAGGCAACTTTCCTTCCCGGTTTTGCCGTATTTTCACTATGCCCCGCCGCTACCGGTCAAGCGATAAATTCTTAATCTGCTCTATCATTTCCATATCATCCGCATTGACCTTTAAATTAGAATCAAAGCTCTCGCCATCCGCAGTAGTCACTTTGATTTCAATGATACTGCCCTCTTTGATACCGTCTCTTGCCACCGCCGATAAAAACTTCGGGAACTTGGGGTGGTTATTCTGAAATCGGCTCCATAAATTCATCAACTGCAAAATCGACGCCGGATTCTGTATATTCATCATGCTTCCTCCCCCGGTACTACTGCAATCTGTAATTCCGCAAGCTGTTTCTCATCGACCGTGCCGGGCGCCTCCGTCATCAGGCAGGAGGCATCCTTCATCTTCGGGAATGCAATGACCTCACGGATATTGTCCGCACCCACAAGCAGCATCACGAACCGGTCAAGACCATACGCTAACCCCGCATGAGGCGGTACGCCATATTTGAATGCGCTAAGCAGGAAGCCGAACTGCTCCCATGCCTGCTCCTTCGTAAAGCCAAGTACCTCAAACATCTTCTCCTGAATCTCATCCTGATGGATTCTGACCGAACCGCCGCCAAGCTCCACCCCGTTTAATACAATGTCATACGCCTTGGCACGGACGCGCCCCGGATCGGAGTCAATATACTGCCAGTCTTCCTCCATCGGCATCGTAAACGGATGATGCATCGCCATGAAGCGGTCCTCTTCCTCGCTCCACTCCAAGAGCGGGAACTCCACTACCCACAGGAAATGGAACTTCGATTCGTCAATCAGTCCCAGCTGCTTTCCTAACTCCACACGCAGCGCGCCGAGCACGCTGTATACAATATCTTTCTTATCGGCGGCAAAAAGAAGTAAATCGCCCTTCTCTCCCTGCATTGCCCCCACCAGCTTATCCAGTTCCTCTTCCGTCATAAATTTTGCAAAAGAAGATTTGTAAGTCCCGTCCTCCTGCACGCTTAAATATGCCAGTCCTTTTGCACCGTAGCCTTTGGCGAAATCAACCAGCGCGTCAATCTTCTTACGGGGCATAGCCGCCTGTCCTTTCACGTTCAGTCCGCGGACAGAACCGCCGCTTTCCAGCGCCGACGTAAATACGCCGAAGCCACAGCCGGCAACTACATCGGACACATCAGTAAGCTCCATCGCAAAACGGGTATCCGGCTTGTCGGAGCCGTAACGGTCCATTGCCTCCTGCCATGTGATACGCGGCAGCGGAATCTGCACATCAAGCCCAATCGCTTCCCTGCACACATGCTGAATCAGCCTTTCATTGACTTCTATGACATCATCAACGTCCACAAAAGATAATTCCATATCTGCCTGCGTAAATTCCGGCTGCCTGTCGGCACGCAAATCCTCGTCCCTAAAGCAGCGTGCAATCTGGAAATATCTGTCATACCCGGAACACATCAAAAGCTGCTTATAAAGCTGCGGCGACTGCGGCAGCGCATAGAAACTGCCCGGATGCACACGGCTGGGCACCAGATAGTCCCTTGCCCCTTCCGGTGTGGACTTACACAGAATCGGCGTCTCGATCTCCAGAAATCCCTCTTTTGCCATAAACGCACGCATCTCTGACGCAATCTTGCTTCTTAGCATAATCTTATCCTGCAAATCGGGTCTTCTCAAATCCAGATACCTGTATTTTAAACGAATCTCTTCCTTCGTCTTAGAATCTGCTTCCACCGGAAACGGAGGCGTCTCGGATTCGGACAGAATACGCACCTGCGCAGCACGAATCTCAATCTCTCCTGTTTTCAGATTCTCATTGACCGCACCGGAACGTTTCTCCACCTTACCGACTACGGCGATGACAAACTCGCTGCGCATTTTCTCCGCCTTGGCAAACGCCTCTGCACCGCAGTCATTTTCCTCAAAAATAATCTGTAAAATACCGGAACGGTCTCTCAAATCCACAAATATGATACCGCCCTTATTTCTCTGTTTCTGCACCCATCCCATGACGGTCACTTCTTCTCCCACATTCCGTATGGAAAGCTCCGCACAACGGTGCGAACGTTTCCAGCCTTTCATAGACTCTGCCATTTCTTCATCCTCCTCAGACGTACTCTCTGCTCTATTATGCTCTATTTTTCTTTCTCTTCCAAGTGCAAATCTGTGAAACAAATCTCACGCTCAAGGTTACTCAATTCTTCAAAGCCTCTTTGTAGAACTCTTTAAATTCCTCGTACCCCTGCGCAGTAAGCTGCTCCTTCTGGAACTTCTTATTCTTGTTCATGCGCGCCACCAAAATCTGGTTGCCCGTTTCCCGCTCCGCCTGCGCCTGCGCCATCACTTCACACAGCTTATCAGACGACAAGCCTTTCTCCATCAGATAGGCAATCTTCTTACCCGCCTTTGGCACCTTGAAGCCGCTCTCTAAAAGCAATAAGATAATCCGCTCAAAACCGATGGAAAATCCACACGCCGGCACGTCGTTTCCGGTAAACTTGCCCACCATCTTATCGTATCGTCCGCCACCGCCGCAGCTTCCTCCAAACTCCGGCATATCAATCTCAAATATCGTGCCGGTATAGTAGGACATGCCCCGCACAAGCGTAGGATCGAATACCAGCTTAAAGAAATCGCCCTTAGTCGCTTCCACGCTGTCGATAATCTCTTTGAAGCTCTCCATGATTTCCGCAGACAGAACGTCTGACAGCCTGTCTGCAAGATAGGCAACCTTGTCATCCCTATCCTGCAGTCCTCTGTAAAGCTCCATGTATTTGTTTACGCACGCTTCATCATATCCGGCTTCAAGCAGTTCAGCCTCCACACCTTCTATGCCGATTTTGTCCATCTTGTCCAGAATGATAAATACCTGATCGTAATCAGCTTCTGCAAATCCGCTGTAAGCCGCCATCGCTTTGAGAATCTGCCTGTCATTGATGCGGATATTAAAATTTTTGAAGCCAAGTCTGCCAAGCGTCGTTGTCGTCGCCAGAATCAGTTCGATTTCCGCCAGATTCCCAGCCTCGCCCAGAATATCAATATCGCATTGCATAAACTGGCGGTAACGCCCTCTCTGGGGTCTGTCCGCACGCCACACGTTTCCCATCTGCAATGCCTTAAAAGGCGAGGGCAGTTCATTCGCATGGTTGGAATAGTATCTGACAAGCGGAACTGTCAAATCATAACGCAGTCCACCGTCCACAAGGTCGTCTTCCTTCTGCGCTTCCGCCAGACGAAGCTTCTCGCCCCGCTTTAAAATCTTAAAAATCAACTTCTCATTCTCGCCGCCCGCCTTACAGTTTAAGTTCGCTATGTTCTCCACACAGGGCGTCTCGATTGACGTAAATCCAAAATTTCCGTAGGTTTCCTTGATGACGCCGATGACATAGTCACGGATTTCCATCTCCTCCGGAAGAATATCCTTCATGCCGGTAACCGGCTTCTTACTGAGTGCCATAATTTCTCCCATCTTCCATATATTAGTTTACTGCTACGATTCTACACTGTTTCGTGGGGATTTTCAAGGATTATCAGTTGGCTTTCCAATCTGAAAGAATTTTTCATGATAAAGAAATCATATAATCTTCCGTCTCGGTTGATATTTTCCGAAAATCACTTTTTTCATTATCATTTAGTACATCACTTTCAAACAGAAAATCAAATTTATTGTACATAAGCTGAATCAGCTTACATATTTTGCTGCGTGTTTCCTAAAAAGTAGTTTCCTTAATATCCGCAAAGCTTAAGAAAATAACCGGATGAGCGCCCTGCATCGTCTGGCGAAAAGAATTTCTCTACCATACTCATATTCAACGTTTTGCCGAAACATCACGGACGGATAATCAGAGTCACGCTGTCACCGCACTCCCACCATTCCTTTATGAATTTGTTTTTATCAATATAAAAAAATCATTCATCTTGACTTTTTCAAAATCCTAATTGCCAATGCCTATCGTTCTTGCCATAACACGGTTTCCTTCTGTATCATCCGATTAACATCCCGGCTGTTCCTGCAATTATAGTATATCCGTTGTGCCTACCAAAAGCAATAAATTATAACTTCACAAATACTCCATATCAAGACTCATTCCGTTCCCGTTTATTGTGGTGGCGTGTCGCCCGCCCAGCGAATAGCTGTAAGTAAAGTCATAAGCAGATGCTCAACTCCCTGCCCCCGCAAGCGGATTCCACACACCCCGCACATAACAGATTAAGAACAGCACAAACAAAAGCAGATTATGGGTAATCATACACGCCCATGCAGAAATCAAACCAAGACCAAGAACCTGCGTGCAGATAAATGTCCCTATAATGCGGACAACCCACATCCCGATAATATTGTATACAAAAGGTTCTTTCGTCTTTCCCACACCCATCATGAAGCCTTCGATAATGATGGAAAAACCGTAAAACGGCTCCGATACCGCCACCATGCGCAACACTGCCGCGCCCAATGAAATCACCGCATCATGCACGGAAAAGAGCCGCATCAGTGCCTGAGATACAAGAAAAAGACATGCCCCGGAACCCGTCATCAAAAGCAGTTCCAGCGGAATAAAAATAGACGCAAGCTGCTTCATGCGTTTACCGTCTTTTGCACCATAGGCATTGCCCGCCAAGGTAGCCGCCGCCGTCTGCATTCCATATCCCGGAATATAGAACGCCGACTCCACCGTATTGGCAATGGTATGCGCCGCCGTAGACACCTCACCTAGAGAATTGATCATTGCCGCAAACGCCACATACCCAAGGGACGTCCCGAAACGCTGCAGCATATTTGGAAATGCCACCCGCAGACAGGGCTTTAAAATCTGCATATCCGGAACAAATTTCTGTCCCCGCGGAGAAATCGTCTTATGTCTCCAAAGTACGACCGTGATACAGATTCCGCCAATGGTAAACGCGATGGCGCTGGCGACTGCCGCTCCGATAACGCCAAGCCCTGCGCCCCACATCGTAAAACGCCATGAAAACACTGCCATATCACGGGCAGGATAAATCAACAGGAAATTCAGCGCCACATTAATCAGATTCACCAGCAGTCCAATTTTCATCGGGGATTTCGTATCCTTCGCCGCACGCAGCACTGTACCGAAGATAATACTCGCCGTCCTTGGCAGCATGGGCAGATACAAAATCATGAAATACGTGGATGCCATTTCCCGTATGCCCGGCTCCACCTGCATCCAGACGGGTATCATACCGCTCAAAGCAACTGTCAGCGCCGTGAAGAAGACGCCCAGAATGCACGTGAGCAGGACCGCCTGCGCAACTGCGCGTTTTGCGGCGGTCTGTTCGTTTGCTCCGTATGCTTTTGCGATATAAGACAGAAATCCTACGCCAACTGCGGAAATCGTACTGCCAATCAGCCAGTTGACGGTTCCTGTAGAACCTACCGCCGCAGTTGCCTGTGTTCCCAGCGACCCCACCATCGCCGTATCAATATACTGGACAGCAGTCTGCATCAGCTGCTCCAGCATCGTCGGCCACGCGAGCGCGAGAATTGTAAGAAGCATACTGCGGTCAGCCAGCCGGTCTGTTGATTTTCTATGCAATCGTTCCATTTACCGCTCCCACCATGCGAATCAATCCATTGTTTCTATCCATCTTTTCTGCTAACTTTAAAATAAATCTGATACGGTTTCCTTACAATCTCATTCAACTTGCAGAAACTGATACCGGGGTCTTGATTCTCCGTCTTATAGAACGTACGGAAAGTTCCCCATTCCCGTTCCGTATCAACAGAGAGCTCCTCCTCCGGTGTTTCCGTTATCAGCTTTAGAATCCTTTCCTGCTCCGTGATACCTGCCAGCACGTCCGGTCCGTAGCGGAAGGCGCCCATACTCGCATCATCCGGCAGTGGAACAAAGGTAAGACCGATGGGAAAAGTCACTACAATCTCGTCCTTATCCGCCCATGTTCTTTCAATCCTTGCAAAATGCGCGGTATCGGCTGTCGCCATTTCCAGAGCGCCATTCACATATATTTGAGCCTGTTCCTTCACCCAGTCGGGAATCCGCAGCAGCAATGCAAAAGAAGCCTCCCCTTCCAGCTCCATGGTAAACACAAATTTGCGAAAATCGGGCTTCTCTGCAAACGCAGATGCCGTTTCAGTAATACTCTGTGCTGCGTTGTTCTCGCTGGAGCTCTGTAAACTTCCGTTCATATAATCCTGTCTGAGCTTCATACAGATTTCTTTTCCTGCCGCCGTAAAATATACCTCGGAATCCGCATACTGGGTCACGTATAACTCCTGCCCCTCCTGATAATACAGCAGACGGTTCCAAGCGGCATTTGCCTGAACCATCGTTCCATGGCAGCAGAAGAAGCTGTCCATTTCCCCTGCCCAGTCCTTTCTGCTTCCTGCCTTCATGGGCAGGAAATAAGTGAGGAGTCCATCGCCGCAATAGGCCTGCGCCATAATCCCATTTTGTATATTATATTCGATGTAATGCATATACTTCGGATCCTTTGTATGCCGAAACAAAAATTCCGCCAGACGAATCATATTATATACCGTACAGTGTTCTTGATTCTTATCGCCCAGCCTGCGTTTCAGCCGTTGCATTGGCGTCCAGATTTCCCCTTGGGTCTGTCCTCCCGTGACGAAATAGCCTCTGTCTGTCACCGCACATTTCCAATAGCTTTCTACAATGGCAAGCCACTTTTCTTCTCCCGTTGCCTCATAAGCCCTCGCACATCCCAGCACCTCCGGAATGGTGGTGTTGGCGTGCATATTCGTAAGCACATCTTTTCCCTCAAGAAGCGGCTCAAACAGCCTTCTCCTGTAATAACGTTCCATCAAAATCTGATATTTTTTCTCATGGGTCAACTGGTAGAGCTGTACCCAGATTTCCATCATTCCCCCGGTCTCCACATCCATGATATCATCAAACTGCTCTCTTTCATAGCCGCCGCTCCACCTATAGAACCAGTCCGCCAGTTTTTCCGCAATCTCCAGAGCAGGCTTTAATTCCATATACTGCCAGACATCTAAAAGACCCATAAACAGTTTATGAATGGTATACTGGGGCGCCCAGACCGGTTTGCCCTTTCCAATCCAGTACAGATATTTTTCCGGAATGGAGCACACCCACTCTCCGCCGTTATCCTCTTGACACAGAGAAAGCTCTTTTAAGATTGCAGACGTCTTTGCCTTCAATTCCTCATCCTGCGTCTCCTCATAGTGCATCGCAGCCGCCGACAGCCAGTGTCCCAGAAAATGTCCCCGCAACTGACAGGTCGGGTCCTCCCAGCCACCCATAAAATCTGTATCTTTCCCCCTTGATGAATATCTTCCTGCCTCCAGCTGGAAATTCCTCAGAAGCTGTCCATTCTTCAATTTCATCAGATATTCCCTGTTTGCCGCTTCTCTCCGAAGAAGTTCTCCTTCTCTTAGCACTACCTTTTTTCCCTTTAACTGTTCCATATCATGCCTCTCCTTTTTGCTTTTCCATTCCATCATCACGCCAAATGAACGGTTCTGTCCTTCGGCAAATCCTTCTCCTCTGTCACATCCAACATAGGCTCTCCATCAATATCAAAATGTACCCTGCGGGCGCAGGCAGACCTTACTCCCTGCACACCCGGTCTTGCATGATAAAAATTCCATGTCAGTCCATTTTCGTCCGTCACATAAGAATTGTGTCCGGGACCGTATTCTCCCGGCACGCTTCTGGAAGACAGCAGGGGGAAGTTATTCTTTCTCCAATTGGCAGGGTTCAACAGGTCGCTTCCCATCACCGGTTTTAACAGACCTACCGCATAAGTAGCGTCCACTGCTGCCCCGGAGTACGTTATCATCAACTGCCCGTCATGCCAAAGCGCATAAGGTCCTTCCACGACAAAAGTATGGTTATTTTCCCAGCCATATTCCGGCAAAGCCACGCAGACGGGAGTCGTCAGAAGCTTCCACGGCTCCTTCTCATCAATTTTTGCAAGGTACAAAAACGCCCCCTGGTCTACCGGAATAAACTGCCTCTGGGACCACATGGCATAAACGCTTCCTTCATAGACAAAAGTCGTCATATCCAGCGAAATTACTTTTCCCGCTTCGCAAAGGGGTGTTCCATCCTGCTTTACTACCATATGCGGCTTAGACCAATCCTCTCTGCACATCGGGTCGCCTCCCTCCCGAAGCTGCATAACTCTGGACTCTTCATAGTAAAATTCCCCTTCCGTTGCCCCATGGAAAATATAAAGCCTGCCGCCAATCTCATGAAACTCCGGCGCCCACAGCAGACCGCCGATACCGGGATAAGTGACAGAATCCAAAAGCAGCACCTCCGGCGCCGTAATGATTCCTTCCAGCGTATCCGCACATCTTATATACAAGGTATGATTATTATCTGCATCATTGGTGGCTATAAAGTAATATTTCCCATGCCAATACATGCAGCATGGGTCAGCACGGTTTTCTGCAAAAGGAAAGGGGAAATGTTCTTGATGTATTCTTCCTGACCTGCCGTCAGGCTCCCAGTCGATTTTCCGTTTTACCACCTGCCCGTCACTATAAAAAGCCTGCGCACAGCGTTCCCTAAAAGAGCTGTCCTCCGTAATCTCTATCTGCTCACAAACGGGAACCATCAGCTTCTTTATCAGATATTCTCCCAGTTCATCAGGAATAACCATGCAATTGCCGTCCCGGCAGCCCTCAATTTCTACAAGGCTTTCTTCCGTCGCGCCACTTTTCCAAATTTCGTCTGTCCCTTTCTGTATTTCCTGCCCTTCTCCTATCTGTCCGCCAAAAGGATTACCCCACGTCTCCATGGTTTTCCCGTCCCCGCACTCCCAGACAATTCTATAGCTGTCTTTCTCATAGTTGTATTCACAACCTACCTGTTGAATCAAAACATCCTTCTCAAGCCTGCACAACCCAATCTCCCGATAGTGCACCAAATCCCTGCTTTCCCAAAAAAGCACGCTTCCTTTACTTTCCTCATCCGGTTCCCCATCAGCTTCTGTCCGCACTGCGACCACACCGTAACCGTCGTCTTTCTTCTGAAATATCCGGGGATTTCGCAGACTTTTGGCAACGAGCGTCCCGTCTTGTCTCTGCACGGCTTTCGCATACAGCAGTCCTTCGTTATGATGGAACGGAATAAATTTATCTCCCGCTTCCTTTCTCCATGCCAGATGCATACTAAAGGCAAGCCGCCCTGCATAAATCATATCTTCCATGGGCTTTCTTGTATAGCATAAAATTTCCATATCCTTTTCTCCTCCTTAAGTTCTGTTTTTACTTCACAACGTTGTCACAACTAAATTCCCATACCTCTCCTGCCATTCCTTCCATAATACTTGCCCCTGCCCATGGCATCAGAGCAAACCATGTGGAAGACAGGCTGTTGTCCGGATAAGTTTCTTTTAAAAGTCCCTGACTATAACAAAACCGCTCCGACATCCAGCCCTTTTTCCCATAATCAAATTCTCTGTCATAGTGGTTATAGGTCTGGCTTCCCCAAAGAAGTACATCCCTAAGCCGTGATTTGATATAATCGTCTTTTGTCTGCTTTACATAGTACAGAAGCTCGTCCACAATGGTGCTGGACATGGGATGGATATGGGGGTTGACTACCGATGTGATAGAACCGCCACAGCTGCACCAGCCTGTTTTGCTAAGGGGCGGCACCTTGATAGGCGAATGGTAACAGAACTTAAAGGTCAGCTCATAGTCGATGCCGTCTCTTAAATGCCGCAGATATTTTTCTTCCCCTGTCATCTTATGCAGGAATACCACCGCCCGTATATACGCTAATATCCCTTCGGAATCTATTCCTTTTGAAATATCCAAAGGTCCGCCATAGCACTCGCACTTTTTTACAAATGCCTGATAGTAATGTTCCTCACTTTCCCGAACGCCGTCAAGCCATACCCTTTCCCCGGACGCTTCCATATAGGCAAGCACTGCCGTCATACACCATACGCTTCCGAAAGAATCGTATTCCAATCCTGCTCCCGTGTCAACCGATAAAATATAAGGATACTCCTTATCATAATTTTTCTGTATCTCCAGCTTTTCCACAATGGGTTTTGCAAAAGCAAGCCATTCCGGATGCTCTTCCTTTCTTGTATCTTTCAGAAACTGATATGCTTTCATCAGATAATAGACCCCTTGTCCTGCCAAATACCCCGTATGTCCCGGCGTCTTTATCCCGTCAAACCACCAGCCGCGCTGAGTCCACTCTCCATCCATATACCCGTCATAAGGCAGACCGGAACGCTCATTCATGCAATTTTCTACAATGTTACTGATGCAGCACATCGCCTGTTCCTTCATGTCTGAATCCGAAAGCCGCACCGCTGCCATCAGCATCGGAACAGCCACCGAAAGACCGTTTGTCCATGAAAAGCTCCCCAGCTCCCGAAAGCTTACTTCATCGCTCTCCGGCGCATTAAAAACAAAGAGGGAATATGCCTTTCTTTCCGGCAGCCATGCATTTTCCTTGACCGCCTCCGCCAAATCCCTGACCGTTTCCTCCAAAGAGGCGCCACACCGGGGCGCTTCATGATAAAAACCATAAACCTCTTCTAAGACCCGATGGATTTCCAAGACTTCCTCTGCTTCAAAATCATACACATAGAGAAAAAATTCGATTGCTTCGTCCTCTTCCAGCAAAAAACATTGTCCCTCAAGACCTCTTCTTTCCCTAACGTCTGCAGAATCTACAAAAAGCCATGGGGCATTCTCATACCCAAGGGTATATCCCACCTGACTGATATTCCCCCTCTCATCCTGCAAATAGGCATTACAAGTGAACCCCGCATACTGAAAAAACGTTTCCTCTCTTCCTATTACATCCTGCTTTTTACCATCTGTGATTGTCCAATAAGGGCTTGCATGAAATCCATAAATCCTGCCCGTATCCCATACAAGAACCGCCGGGTGTGACAACCTGTCTCCACGCACCATCCACCATGGCGACGCGGGAAGCCGCTGCTCCCTGCGGATTCTTGGATACAGTCTCTGCCCTTCCATAGGGGTATCTCCCCGATTGGTTCCATACATAAAACCGGGCATAAAAATCCGGGGGTTTTCCCTTTTCCTTTCTATCCCTATATGAATCACACCTTCCCATGGTTTTCCACTTTCATTCGCAATGATAACCTTATAGAGAAATGGATCTTTGGGTACTCCTGTGCCTTTGCAGACCTGCGCCTCCCCTTTCAGTCCATGTTCCGCCATTTCAAGGTATTCTGCTGTTTCCTGCTCTTTTGCTCTTGCCAAAAAGCGGATTTTTCTTTCTTCCATAAACTTTTCCTCTACTTTCTTAGATATACGCCGATAAAAGACAGCGTCGGTACCACAAGGCACACACAGAAAAAAACCGCCCGCAGCCTTCCTGCCGCCAGCGGTTTCCTTTCCGGCAAAAACCTGCCTTTTCATTAACCTTTTACAGCCCCCAGTGTAACACCTTTTACAAAATACTTCTGTAAGAAAGGATACACTACCAGAATCGGGACGGAGGCAACAATCGTAACTGCCGCCCGGATAGAAGTCGGGGTAATCGTATTCGCTACTTGTGATTCCTGTCCGAACATACTGGAATTATCACGCCCGGACTGCATTGCAGAAGACAAAAGCTTCATCATTTCATATTGCAGTGTGGTCAGATTATCTTTGCTGGAGGCATACAAGAATGTATCAAACCACTGGTTCCATGCACCTACTGCACACCAGAGGGCAACGGTTGCAAGCACCGGCTTACTGCAAGGTATCACAATCTGCCAAAAACAACGGAAATATCCTGCCCCGTCCACCATAGCCGCCTCTGTCAGACTTTCCGGAATCTGCTGCATAAAAGACTTGATTACAATCACATTATAAACACTCAACAGACCGGGAATCACGTACACCGCAAAGTTATTCAGCAGCTTTAAGTCCTTCATTAAGAAATAGGTAGGAATCAATCCCGCTGAAACATACATTGTAATAATAAAGTAAGCGGTAATAAACTTTTTCCCCACCAAATCCTTCCGGGAGAGTACATAGGCAACCAAAGAACTGATGGCGACACCTAACACCGTAGATAAAACCGTCCTCAGTATAGAATTGAATGCCGCCGTCGCCATGAGCTTATTCTTAAACACCGTCTGATAGCTGTAAAGGGAAAAGACCCTTGGAAACAAAGTGATTCCACCACGCAAAGTATCCTGCGCGTCGTTAAAGGAAACAGCGATGGTATTCCAGAAGGGATACAGCATGACCACGATTACAAAAACCATGATGACACCGTTGACAATATTAAAAATCATATCATGCCATCGAATGTTTTTATGTTTTTTATTTACCATTTCATTTGACATCTTCCTTTCCTCCTTACATCAGGCTGTTTTCATCGAATTTATTTGCTATGGCATTGGTGCCAAAAACGAGAATCAAGGAAATCACGGACTTAAAAATACCCGCCGCTGTAGCTAAGGAATAATTTCCGATATTCATACCATATTTCAGTACGTAAATATCCAGTGTCTGGGATACATCCTGTAAAAGACCGCCACCTAACAGGTAAGGCACTTCAAAAGCAGTATTCAGAATCCATCCAAGATTCATGATGGTAAGTACCACGATCGTAGATTTGATTCCCGGCAGCGTCACATGCCACATCCTCTTAAAACGACCTGCACCATCGAGCTGTGCCGCCTCATACAAATCCTGATCGATTCCCGCAATCGCCGCAATGTAGATAATGGAATTCCACCCTGTTTCTTTCCATATGCTTGCAAATGTGGCAACCCACCAGAAATATTTCTGTTCACCGAGAAACAGTACCGGCTTATCAATAATATGTAACGCCATCAGAAACTCATTTAACATGCCATCGCTCGCCAGCATATTGGAAACCAGAGAAGTAACGATAATCCAGCTTAAAAAGTGAGGCAGATAGGATACCGTCTGCGTTACTTTCTTAAAGCCCACCGATTTGATTTCATTCAAAAGCAAGGCGAATACAATGGCAAACACGGTGCCAAACACCAGATTCATGACCGACATGCCCAGCGTATTGCGCATGCTTCTCCAGAATTCCGCATCACCAAAAAGGAATTTAAACTGGGAAAGTCCCACAAAATCAGACCCGGCATAACCTTTTGCCGGTTTAAAATTCTGAAAAGCCATAATCCATCCCTTTAAAGGATAGTAGGAAAAGATAAAAGTATAAATCATACAGGGAATAATCATGAAATACAATACTCTCTGCCCTGCAATTTTTTTCATTTTTTTCTTCACAGCAGCACCTCCTTATGAAAACGGCAGGAGAGCAAAAATCCCTCCTGCCTGCTTCGCTCAAAAACTATTATTTTGCCATTTTCTCGGCGATCTGTCTGTCAATTTCTGTCTGATAGGATGCAAGATCAAGGCTCGTGAACTCATTTGTAAATTCTTCCCAAAGAGATTCGTATTCCGCATCGCTGGATGCAATAATCAGTCTCGGGAAATATCTGCTGCAGACATCCACAATTTTCTCATTGGTAACTGCCGCCGCACTTCCATCCTCCAAAGACATGCCCCAAACAGGATAATAAGCGCCACGTTTCACAGGTTCGGAATGCATCTGTGCGGGATATTCAATGCCATATCCTGTCAAAAACGCCTGATCAGACTCACTCTGGGCTGCCAGATACTCTGCTGCAGAGTCGTCCGTACCAGCAGGCATGCCATCCTCTTTGTAGACACCATCATAAGCCGGGCAGTAATTTACCAGTGTGCTGCCGGTCTGGTCACGGCTCTTTTCCGTATCCTGAACAATCGCACGTCTCTCAGGCTTCAGCGCTCTATCCGTACCGTCTTCCGTGAACTCCCAATCAACACCTTCTTCACCCCATTGCAGATAATCCTGAACCTCTCTCTGCAGCATCCAGTCAAAGTAAGCAAGGATACGGTCCGGATTTTCACAGTTAACGGAAATCATAACCGAATTATTAGTTGCAGGCAGTCCGTTTGCCGCATCAATATAGCCATCCTTTACGCCCGGATTCGTAACCGGCACGCTTACATAAGTACGCTCAAATTTGCCGTCAGCTTTCAGAAGGTTGTTGGCGCTCTGGAAGTTCCAGTTCTGGTCAAAGAAACCAAGAACGGCTCCTGTCGTGATATTTGCAATATAGGAATCATAATCCTGCGTCAAGGATTCTGCGCGAATCACGCCCTTCTGGTATTCTTCGTTCAGTTTCTTATAAAAATCATGCGCTGTTTCGCTGCTCTGATAGAAAGAAGTCTCTAATGTCTCCTGATCTACGAAAATATTACCTTCATTGCTGACACCCATCAGGTTCTGTGCCGGATTCAATAAAGACCAGTTACGCCAGCCGTCCGCCAGCATTTCATATCCCATGGTCTTAACGCCGTCAATTTCAGGGTGATTTGCCATGTAATCTTCAATCAGCTTAAAATAATCGTCCAAGGTGCGAACCTCCGGATATCCCGCTTCCGCCAGAACATCTTTCTGGATATAGAAACCGATACCTGCCTCAAAGATAGGCGGCTCATCCACAACATCATTGTTGAACCATCCGTAGATAGGCAGACCATAGACATGACCATCCGCCTGCTCCAGATATTTCAATGACTGACCATACCATTTCTGCAGATTGGGATACTTAGGAATATAATCCTCCAAAGGAATTGCCGCCCCTGCATCCATAAACTTGGGTGCCGCATCGCCTGCGAAAATAAGATCGGGATAATCACCGCCGGCAATCATAACACCGATTTTCTGGTCAAGGTCGCCCACCAGAAATTCAATATCCAGCGTCACGCCCGTCAATTCCTGAATTTTATTAATCACCGGATTATCATCCGCCGGATCTACACCGGGGTCACGTACAAAATAGGTATAAGTAATAGGGTCACCCGCGTCCGCCATAGGAGCAAGTCCGCCGTAATTGCCGTCAGACGAGGCGCCTGCGTCCGCTGCCGGAGCTTCTGCATCATCCTCTCCCGCTGCCGGGGTCTGGGCTTCTTCCTCCGTAGCCTCACTTCCTGCTGTCTCATTAGCGCCATCATTGGATGAATCGTTTCCCCCGCCACATGCTGTCGCAGAAACTGCCATACAGGCCGCCAATAGAACCGCAAGCATTTTCTTTCTTTTCATATATTGCTCTCCTTTCTGGGAATCCTACCCAAATTATTGTCTATGAATTGCTTCATATACGTATTTTAATAAAAAAAATTTCGGGTATCATTCCATAAAAGAGATTAAATATTCCTTTTTCTGTACATCTTTTTGTGCAAATATTGCCCTTTGTGCAAATATTGCGATTTACGAATAAATGGAGTCAAAAGCGTGCGCAGAAATGAGGAATAACATGATTGACCTTGTTCAAACAATGATGTATACTCATGAAAAATTACTAACAATACCAGAAAGGAACGATCCATGAACCCCAGACATTTATACACTCTGACACCTGCCTGCAAAAAACAGTATCAGGTACAGCCTGATGAATTTCCCGGATATGAACGGGACAAATCAATGGAATATGAACTTCCCCCTTACCTTCCCAAATCCACTCTCCGCTTCTGGTATAACACCCAGACTGTCGGATTCCAGACACATTGGCATGACGCACAGGAAATCATAATTCCTTTAGAAGATAACTATTCCGTTACGGTTCAAGGACAGGAATATCTTTTAGAACCCGGAGATATTCTCCTGATTCCGCCCGGTGACCTGCATTCCATATGCGCTCCTGAGTCGGGCTCCCGCTTTATTTTCCTTTTGGGACTGGATTTATTCTGCCACCTTGAGGATTTTTTCTATACCCGTTCGCTGCTTTCTAAGCCGATTCATATGACTGCGGACACGCATCCCGAAATTTATGAAGAAGAAATATCACTGATTATGCAGACTGCTTCCCATTACTTTAGTAACAGCCCTTCCAGACAGCTCTATGTTTATGCATGCATGATGAACTTTTATGCCCGTTACACCGATTTCCATGTAAAAAGCAGTCATACACCCGCAGACAAAACCCTTGCCCTGCATTCCAAAAATCCGACCCAGAAGCTAAACCAACTTCTGGAATATCTGCAGGAACACTATGCGGAAAATATTTCCCTTGATAAAGCTTCTGCACTGACCGGTATCTCAAAATTCTATCTCTCCAGAATCTTCCGCCAGTATACCGGACAGAGTTATTCTGAATACTTAAGCTTTCTCCGCATCCAGAAGGCAGAAAACCTGCTCAAAGACACCAATATCCACATTTCAGATATTTCTGCAGCCTGTGGATATTCCAGTATCTCATCTTTCAACAGGGCTTTCCGCCAGCTCAAAGGCTGCAGTCCTTCTGAATACAGAAAATATCACGGACATGGCACGTAAATCAATCAGATTTACCCTCCCCCTTTCCTGTTTCATTTCTCCTGTACTCCGCAGGAGGACATCCTACCTGCGCCGTAAATTTAGTTACCATGTATTTGCTTTCCCCAAATCCCACCTCCTCTGCAATTTCATAAATCCGCTTATCCGTCTGTAAAAGAAGGCGCTTTGCCTCCTCTATCCTCAACTGATTCAAATATTGCTTCAGGCTGACTCCGGCGGCTTTCTGGAAACTCCTGCCCAAATATGCAGGTGTCACAAAATACTTATCCGCCACATCCTTTAACGTAATCGGTTCCTTAAAATGCATACGGACGTATGCTAAGGCTTCTTCTCCGATGCCGGTTCTTTTATTCTTTTTTAAATCCACAATACTTAGAAATACACTGGAAATCTGCCCCCACATTTTTTCTTTCCATATTTCATAACGCGGAAACGTTTCGGCATCCCGCCAGTCAAAGGGGGAAAATTCCGAATTATCACCGCCCGCTTCTGTTAATATATCCATCAGCAGATAATGAATCCGGTAACAAATCTCCTGTAAATAAACAATGTTTAAACGGCTTTCCCGCACAGCTTCCTCCAGCTTATGGTATGCTGCCCGTACCCCTTCTTCATCCAGTTCCCGTACTGCGCTTTTCAACTGTGCCAGATAAGTTTCTTCATTTTCCAGCCTCTGCTCTGACAAAGACGCGGTATCTGGTCTCCCCACAATCAACGATTCTGTTCCCCAGAAAATTTCCGTTTCCATCTGGTAAAGGCGGTTGTCATAATCACTGCGGAATGTACCTTCCTCTTCCTTGAAAATACTTTCATCAAGAAGCAGCGCACATTCATACCCGTTCTGTTTCATCCAGTGCAGAAAATGACGTGCAAACAGAGTAACACTGTACTGATAGTCTTCCAGTCCCACAGGCTGTAACAGATAAGAATAGACGCTGCCCCTGTTCCTTAAAAAAGCAGCCCCGCCTCCGGGAATCCGTTCTTCGATATTCTTCCTCAAACTGCAGCTTTTATTTCCCTTTTCTTCTTCTGTTGCCAAAAGCAGGCAATGCATCACAAAACAGCCCCGAAAGGGTTCTCTGTTTCCATTGCCGCTATGGTACATCTCCCTGATTTTCCCAGTCCATACTCCAATATCTGCCTTAACCTGTCTTCTCGCGTTTTCATCCAGCGTCTCTTTCAATTCGGACAAAATCTGCCCCACTTCCTCCTCGTCCACCGGTTTTGTCAGATAGGCTTTGACGCCATAGCGGATAGCCGTCCTCGCATACTCAAAATCACTATAGCCGGACAGCATAATAACATACGGCATTTTCAGTTCTTTTTTTATAGAAAGCTCCTTTAGGAAGCCAAGACCATCCATCACCGGCATACATATATCCAAAAAAACAATGTCTACCGGAGTCTCAAGAAATTTCTCCAAAGCATCCTTCCCATTTTTTGCAACCGAAAATACCCTGAACCCATGTCCTTCAAAGTCCACTGCATGAGGGAGATTTTCCCTGATTGCTTTTTCATCGTCCACAATCATGACTGAATACATAGCGTTTCCTCCTTTACCGGAATCCTCAATCTGCAAACCGTCCCCTGTCCCGGATAACTGTCAATCGTAAACTGAAAATCTTCTCCGTAGTATAACACCAGTCTGCGGTATGCATTGAGCACCCCGACGCTCTTCGTTTCCCTTCCGTTTCCCGACAGTACCTCTCTGATTTCCGAAAGCTTTTCAGACGACATCCCGCCACCGTTATCACGAACGGTAAGTACCAGTCCTTCCTCCTTAAGCGCCCCTTCTACTCTTACCCATCTGTCTTCTGAAACAGCTTCCACGCCATGGACACACGCATTTTCTACCAAAGGCTGCAATATCATCTTTGGAACAAGACAACCATAAGCCTGCTCTTCAATCTCTATTTCATAAAAAAATTCATCGTCAAACCTGTAATTCTGGATATGGAGAAACTCATCCAGAAAACGGATTTCCTCTCGCAAAGTAATGATATTATCCTCCCAGCTTATCAGATTACGAAACATCCTCGCCATGTATTTTATCACATCTGCCGTCTCTTTTTCTCCTTTTGCCAGTGCTTTCAGTCGGATGCTCTCTAGGGCATTAAACATAAAATGAGGGTTCACCTGCGCCTGAAGCGCCAGAAGCTTTGCCTGATTTGTCTCTTTTTCCAGCTCTATTTTCTGAATTTCCGCCTTATATTCCTTCTCAATCAGCTCCTGAAGCTGTGCGCTCATCCTGTTGATACTTCTCTCCAGAATCCCAAACTCATCCCTGTTGCTATCTTCGTCCTTGGTCCGGACAAAATTCCCCCTTGCAATTTCACCTGACTGCTCCACCAGACGGCGCAGACGCCTGTTGATTCCGCTGGTAATAAAATAGACGCAGACGGAAGCAAACAGCAGGCATAAAACCGTAATTCCCATAGACAGTTTTCTGCTCTGCTGAAATTCTTCCGAAATCATCCCCGAATCATAAATTCCATACAGCGTCAATGGAAACTCGCCCACTTTTCTTTCCAACAATACCTGTCCTTTTTCCTCTCCGTTCAGGCTTACGTCAAAAACGTCCGGCTCGCCCCTGTTGCTGTAGCCGGATGCTGCCGCAATCACATGTCCCTGCGAATCCGTAAGCAGCATATTTTCAAATAAACTGCTTTCTTTCAGAATGTCCTCCAGGTAATCCATATTAATGTCCACCCTCAGAAGTTTTTTGTATTTTGAAAACTGCTTATAATAATTCATCCTGCAGAGAATACTTACGCTCCTGCTGTCCTGTACTCCTTGAAATTTTCCCTCCTCATGGGCTACCCGGAAATAAATGCCATCCTTTCCTTCTAATGGATCCATATTCAGATAAGTCAGATGTTCTCCCAGCTCTCCCTCTTCCCTGCCATCCATTCTCCTGACATAGAAACTGTCAAACATGGTCAGATTTTCAGTATAAACACTGATTCTCCTGATTTGTACGGAAGAAGCGATTCTGTCGGAAAAAAGCGTCTGGAATAGTTCCTGATACTTGACCAGAAATTCCATATCCCCTCCATATTCATAATCCAGACCCCGGTACAAATCTTCGTTCTTGTCACAACTTCTTGCATAAGAAAGAATTTCCGCCAGCGTACTATTTATTTTGTCCGCCTTATCATCCATGCCCTCATTTACTTTCTCCAATAATTCTCCCTGTATTTTCCTTTCTGTCTGCCAGTAATAAACCACATTCTGAACCGCCAATGGAATCACTGCGCCACAGAAAAAAAGCAACAGACACTTTTTTGCAAAAATCAGACTGTTGAAAAAAGAATCGATTCTGTGCAGCAATATCTTCATAGTCCAAGTCCCCCTTATAACAAGGAGCGTTTCGATTACTCTCAAAACGCTCCTTAGGCATCCGTCAATTCGCACTGTTTTTTGATTGTACACAACCCGCGGCTTGCCAGATAACAATACGACGGATTTTGAATATTCATTCACTTAACAAGAAACGCTTTCTTTCTATCATTTCCTCAATCCTGTCGATATACTGCGCAACTTCTTTCACATTATCGCACCGCTCGATGCGCCCGTCCGGAAATACCCTCTTCGTAATCGAACCCGCGCCGAGTGCAACAATCGTCTGCATCTCCTCCATAATCAGGATATTATAGATTCCGTACTTGTCTTTCACGGAGTATCCGACATTCTCAAAATTTCCGGACATATTCTTCTGGCGATACAGATAGTACGGCTCCATCGCCATTGCCCTTGCCCCGTCCGCCGCAATCCGCATCGTCTCCTCCGTATTATTATAGGCGGTAATGCCGTTTTCCTCAATCCACTTATGCAGACCGGAAGCCCGTTTTACCGCAAGTGAATGTACAGTCAGAGAATCCGGCGTCATGGCAAGGATGGATTCAATCGTCGCTTCCACATCCTCCTTTGTCTCTCCGGGCAAGCCTAAGATAATGTCCATGTTAATATTATCAAATCCGACTTTACGTGCCATCCGAAAGGCATCAACCACCTGTTCCACCGTGTGCTGCCTGCCAATCAGCTTAAGCGTCTCCTGCTTCATCGTCTGCGGATTAACAGAAATTCTCGTGACTCCGTGTCTGTATAGTACGCGCAGCTTATCCTCCGTAATACTGTCCGCACGTCCGGCTTCCACCGTAAATTCCTGCACTGAACGAAAATCAAAAGTACTCTTAAGCTTTGTAAACAGTCTGTCCAGTTCCTCTGCCGAAAGTGAGGTAGGCGTCCCGCCGCCGATATAAACGGTGTCAAGTATCTTATCACGGTACATTTCCGCCATCGCCTCCATCTCCCGCTCCAACGCCGTTAAATAATCCGACACCCGCTCTCTCCATACACCAATCGGATAGGATGTGAAGGAACAATACAAGCATGTTGTCGGACAGAAAGGAATCCCGATATAAAGGCTGTAACCATCCTCATAATGAAGCCTGCTTAAAATCACCCGCTCCCGCTGTGCAATTTCTATCCCCAGCTCAATTTTTTCCTCACTGACAAAATGCTTTTCCCGCAAATAAGCCGCCACTTCACGCTCGTTTGCTCCGTTTTCTAACATCGTCATGGCAATCTTTGTCGGACGTATGCCCGTCAGATTCCCCCAAGGAAGCGAAATGCCCATCTCTTCCTGCAGTGCCGTATACAGAAAGCGCTTAAACGCATTCTTATACTCCGCCGGCTCTGTCTGTTCCGTATTGCACCATGTGTAAATCTGAGCCTCGTCTGCCGCATCATTGTTTTCTTCCCGTTGGATGCTTTCATGAGTGTTTTTCAACTTATGTAAACTTGAAAAGATTGTTAACTTTACCTCGTTATCCCTAAATTCCAATTCCATCACCGGCGCAGTTTCCCGTATTTTTTTATCTCTCACTACGGATTCCGGCGTCAGGACTTTCCATTCCCATTCCGGATAAAATGCTTTCACAAGTGCATGGATATCATATTCATATTGCGCCTTATTACTTTTTATAATCTGCACGATGCTGCCATACCTTTCTGAATGAATGATGTGATTCTATAAAGCTCTGATTAACCGAATATAAAAAGCAACTGTCTTATACATCGTCTCCACCGGAACCCTTTCGTTATTACCGTGAATCATACCTCGCTCTTCTTTTGACAACGCCATCGCTGAGAATTTATAAATCCGGTCGGTAATCCTGCTATAATGTCTGGAATCAGAACATGCCATCATCAGATACGGAGACACAATCGCATCCTGCCATGTGGTATGAATCGCCTTCTTGAGCGTCTGCCACTCCTCGCACTGCGTGTCTGAATAACCGGAAGCCTCCATTGCATGTTGAATCTTAATTTCAATCTTATCGTTACCAATCACCTTTCGCAGATATTCCACTGCATGCTCCGGCGTATCATCTCCGAGAAGCCTTAGGTTCATCCCCACAGACGCTGCCGGCGGAAGCACATTGAATGCTTTGCTTCCTTCCATCTTAGTCACTGCACAGGTGGTACGCATCATGGCATTTAACTCACCGCCTGACCTTTTACAGACCGCATTTAACAAGGGCAGAAAACACCACAGGTTGGCGAAAATCATCTTCATGCCAAAACCAGAGTGCCTTCCGAGCGTGTCAAACATTTCTCTGACCGGTTTGGTAAACTGCGCCTTGAAAGGATGTTTCTCTATTTTCACCACAGCCTCGGAAAGCTGTCCTAATATCGTGTGCGGCGGCGGTGTGGACGCATGACCGCCCTCGCTCTTCATGACAAGCTCCACGTTCATCCCGACTTTTTCACCGATGCCAACCACGGCGCACGGTTTATTCACTCCGGGGAATACTTTCTCCACCACGGCGCCGCCTTCATCCAGTACAAACGCCGGCTTAATTTTCTTTTCCTCCAGATAGGAAACAATCGCCGGACAGCTTCTGCCCTCCACTTCCTCGTCTCCGGAAAAGGACAGATACAAATCGTGCTCCGGACAGAAGCCTTCCGACAAAAGCTGCTCCATCGCCTCCATCACACCGCATAGCGTGCCCTTCGTGTCAAGGGTACCTCTTCCCCATATGCAGCCCTCTTCCACAAGCCCTTCAAATGCCGGCTTGTCCCAGTCCTTTTCCTCCACCGGAACCACATCGTAATGTGACATCAATACTCTGGGACTATCGCTGCGCTTTCCCTTCATATGGTATAACAGCCCGGTATCACCTATCTTTTCCAAGGTAAACGCCTGATGTACTTTCGGAAACCGTTCTTTCAAAAGCGCTTGAAATTTCTCAAACTCCTTCCAGTCAATCAGTGATTTATCTTGATACGAGACTGTCCTGCACCGAATCATGTCGGACATGTCCTTCACAATCTTCTCCTCATTCAAACTGACTTTCTCTTCCACCATCTCCGGTTCCGGATAGGGTGAAAAGAGCGCCGTTCTGATTAAAATCACCGCGATAAACGCTGCGATAAGCAATAAGATAATCGTCAAAATTGTTACCCCCGTCATTTTTCTGCTCCTTTTCTATATACCTGCCAGCAATTCCCGTCAAATCCAGTTCCTCTTATACATAATCCTTGCCGCCGCCAGAGAAATCAACGCGCCGACCGGCAAGGATTATGTATAAGAGGAACTGGATTTGACGGGAATTGCTGGCAGGTATATAGAAAAGGAGCAGAAAAATGAGCGGCGTCAGAGACAGTTTCCAGTTCTTGCTGATATAAACCACGGCAAGCCCGCCGAACAGCGCCGGAAGGATATTGTCAAACGCCGGCTTTAAGACCGGAGAATTGAGTACCGGTGTGAGGACTGACAAAAGCAGCACACCGACCGCGATGACCAAAGTGGTGACAATGGAACTGGTCGCAATCGCCAGCGTGGAGATTACCTCCCCCTCTTCCGAGCCCGGCTTCACCTGCGCATTTTCCATAGCATTTAACGCCGCCGGCGCCTTAATGTTCGTAATGTTGCCCGTGACGAACGCCAGATACGAACCGCCCGTTCCAAGCATGGGACCGTAAGTAAACACCTCGATTACCGCAACCGTCCAGAAGATAGGCGCCACACCGAGCAACCCTTTTAACACCGCCGTCCCCTCCGGCCACGCGCCATAGTACAGACAGATGACAACCGGCACCGACAACAGCATAAATAACGCCGTCAAAATCCAGATGCGTCCGTAAAAATGTGATTTATCATTATATGTTGTATTCATAAAAACTCCTTTCTTAACCGATGAGCGGCGTAATGATTACAGCAAACACCATCGAAAGTATCATGCTGATTGACAGCGCATATGTCTCCAGCCACTTCATTTTACACACTTTAATCAAAATACCGCAGACTCCCATAATCAATGCGGAAAATAAGAGGACAAATATCGGAATCCATCCCGCCAGTCCGTTTCTGACGTCGGTAAAGACCATACCAAGAAATGCCGATATCATTCCGAGAAACAGCGAGGTCATGAACAAATCGCCCCATTTACCATCCTTATTCTTAATCTTCATGATTCCGCCCTGTATCTTCTTAAGAAACAGCGGAATCATAATCATGCCCGGAATAATTCCCAGCGTCATCACCCATGCGATCGCTGTGTATGCCTTCGCATCCGTTATCGTATCCGCCAGCGACAACCCCAGCGCCGTCGCCGTAGACGTTGCCGCCGGAAGCTCATATGTAATGGCGCCCACAACGCTTAAGCGAATCCACGGAAGCGGAATGCCCAGAAACTTCGACAACGTTAAGATTCCAAGCAAGATGGAAACCGCCGGCGCAATCGTAAAGACCGCCGTAGATAAAATCGTCTTCTTAAGCTGCGCCTTGTCCATCCCGATGGCTGCACCGTGTCTGTATGCGCGCATCAAGAAAAAGACCGACTGCGCCACCACAAAGGCAATGACGATTGCCGCTAAAATAAACAAAAAACTGCTGTTTGGATCAAAACTCATAAAAACCTCCTATGTATGATAAAATTTCTTTTTACTGCGCAGATTGATACGGCAGCAAAAACTGTCCATAACAAATATTTTATTCTATAATCAAGTAGGATGCAATCCAAAATATCCCGCCGCTTTCCATTAAAAAGCTGCGGGATAGAGAAATATTTTTTATATTTTGTTAAAAGGCTCCTTATAGCATGCCACGCTTCCTAAATCTTCCTCAATACGCAGAAGCTGGTTGTATTTTGCCACACGGTCGCTTCTGCACGGTGCGCCGGTCTTAATCTGTCCGGCATTTACCGCCACGGCAAGGTCTGCGATAAAGGTATCCTCTGTCTCACCGGAACGATGGGATATCACGGCTTTATAGCCGTTCTTCTGTGCCATTTCGATGGCGTCCATGGCTTCGCTGACCGTGCCGATCTGGTTGACCTTGACCAGAATCGCGTTTGCCACATGCAGTTTAATGCCTGCATCCAGCCGTTTCGTATTGGTTACAAACAAATCGTCGCCGACAAGCTGCACGCTGTCCCCCAGCTTCTTCGTCATCATCTGCCAGCCGTCCCAGTCATCCTCCGCCAGTCCGTCCTCGATAGATACAATGGGATAGCGCTCCACCAGTTCTTCATAGTATGCCACCATCTCCTCGGTACTCCTCGTAATCTCCTGCACCTCAGAGGCATTCTCAAACTCAATCCCGGCTTCATAACATTCCGTAACACGGCTACCCTTCACGCGGCTTCGCTTCCTCTTAAGCTCCGTCTCTCCCGGAAAATGATACACGCCGTCCGCCTCGTCATACAGTTCGGATGCCGCCACATCGAGCGCAATCTTAATATCCTGTCCCGGCGTATACCCTGCCGCCTTAATCGACTCCACAATCAAGTCCAGCACTGCGAAAGCATCCGGCAGGGAAGGTGCAAAACCACCCTCGTCTCCCACTCCGGTAGACAACCCTCTGTCGTTACAGATTTTCTTCAGATTATGATAAATCTCCGCACAGATGCGCAGACCGTCGGCAAAGCTTTCCGCCTGCACCGGCATAATCATAAATTCCTGAAAATCCACAGTGTTGTCTGCGTGCTTTCCTCCGTTCAAAATATTCATCATCGGAACAGGAAGCAGTCTCGTATATGCGCCGCCAAGATAACGGTACAACGGAATCCCCATCGCTTCCGCACACACCTTGGCACATGCCATAGATACGCCTAAGGTGGCATTCGCCCCCAGATTGCTCTTGTTATCCGTTCCGTCCTGCTCAATCAGAATGCGGTCTATCAGTCCTTGGTCAAAAGCGTTCATTCCCATCAGCGCTTCTCTGATTTTCGTATTGACATTGCCCACCGCTTTGGTCGTGCCAAGTCCGAAATATCTTGTCTCACCGTCCCGCAGCTCCACCGCTTCAAATCTTCCTGTGCTTGCGCCGCTGGGCACAGCCGCACGCCCCACATACTGCTTGCCGCCTACCTCTTTCTCAACCGTCACTTCCGCTTCCACCGTAGGATTTCCGCGTGAATCCAATATCTGCCTTGCATGTACATCAACAATTCTCAATTTCATAGCCATAAAATTAACAATGCCCCTTTCTCAACCTGCGCGCCACCGCTTTTTATGCTTAGTATGCACACAGAAGGTTTGTTTTATTATCACATTGTTAATTATTTCTTACACCTTTCTCTCCGCATTCTCCCTAAATGATTTACACTGTCGCAATTTCCTATACCGAAAAAAACAGCATCCAAGCCATCTATGGCTTAGATGCTACACTCTCAAACATATCTATTCACTGCCTATAAAACACTTCCCCGTTACACCAGAAATAAGCCCCGTCATCCGAGATTCCCAGTATGTACCATGCTAACGGCGCGTCCTTCGTCCCTCGGAAGTAAATGGCAAGCTCCGGGCATAAGCCCCTGTCGCTCCTGTCGATAATCTCCCACTCGTAGCTTTCCTCCGCATAGAAATCAACCGCCGGATAATAGACGACCGCCTCGTCTCCGTCAAACCTGAGCGCCACGTCATACTGATTGTTTTCCCCCTCGCTCTTCGGATGGTGATACCATGTTCCCTGCAGCGCCTCTTTCGTAATCTTGCTCCAGTCACCGAGCACATAATTATTTTCCACAGCCGACGCATCCGCGTCAAAACGGGGATTGTTCAAAACATTCTCATCAATTAGGCACGCCGGTTCTCCTATCGGTTCTTCCGACGAAGCCAGAATGCTTCCTTCCGTGATATGATTACTGGTAAACGCCTTCGTGCCACCGGAAATATTCACTCTTGTTACACATCGGCTAATCCAATCATCACCTTCAAAACAAAGCGTAACAACGGTGCCTTCCTCATTTATCACGCCGTCCGTACAAGTAAACATACAGTAGTTGGTATCGCCCACTTCAAGACAGAAGCTTTCTGTCTCCGGATAGTAAATACTATCCATCCCTTGATTTCCCTTCACAACAAGCTCATCGTAAGTAAGTCCTACCTTTTCAAGCAATAAAGAATCCACATCCGCCTTATCCATAGCAAAAAAATCGGTGTACAATTCCTCCTGACCATATCGGTCCAAAAGCGCCTGTATCTGTTCCTCGGTGCCTGCATGAGAGATGCCAGCCCCGTTATAAAACACCTCAAACAGATTAATCTGGGACGGATTCTCCCAGTCAGATAATAAAAAACCGTAATTCTCCCTTTCCTGCACCCACGCGGTATATTCCTGCAATTCGGTTTCTGTCAGCTTTCTGCCGCCTTCGGGCACTTCCAGACCGTCTGTCTGTACCGGTTCAGCGTCCTGCACCTGTGACGGTTCCTCATTCACCGGCATCTGACCATCCTGCATATCCTCTGTCTCTTCCCCGCTCTCCGGCAGGCTCTTATCTACAACTGCATTGTCCGCCCCATCCCCTGCATTTTCGTCGGAAATATACGCACCGCCCGGAAGCTCCTCTGTCTCCTGTGCATTTCCACAGCCAGTAAACAGAAGCATCGTGACTGCCGCTATTATCGAAACCGTCGCATGCCTTTTTCTATTTTCATATCTCATATTTCACCTACTCATTCCTAATTGCCGCCAGCGGACTTAATTTCATCGCCCTTCTCGCCGGGAAGAATCCTGCTATCATGCCTACCAGTATTGCAAAGACAAGGGAAAGCCCCACCAGCCAGAACGGGATATACGATATTCCATTCATATATTCCTCTGACGCCTGCGCCAGCTTGTTCATTACCGCCGAAATCGTAAAACTTAAAATCAGTCCGATAATCCCCCCTATCAGACCGATGAAGCCGGCTTCCATCAAGAAAAGCGTGCGTATATTTCTCAAGTCACACCCAAGCACCTTCATGACGCCTATTTCTTTCGTCCGCTCATAGATGGACATCATCATCGTATTGGTAATGCCAATTGCCGCCACGAACAAAGATACCGCACCGATACCGCCCAGCACAGCCTGTATGGTTGCCATTGTTTTCTGATTGGATTCCACCCACTCGGCGTTACTGTATGCCTCATAGCCCATATCCGTCAGATAATTCTGTATTTCCATGACATTATCCATGCTGTTTACATTCACGTCCAGTTCGTTGTAAAAGATTTCTTTATAGGGCTTACCCGTTTTTGTCTGCGGCTGCCCGGGAATCACTTTGTTCTTGAATATTTTCTTAAGCTGAGGTATCAACTGCTCCACATCGCAGAACGTATACCAGCCGTACTGTGACCAGCTGTCTTCCATAGTTGCCTCTACACCGCACGCTTCAATCATGTATTTCTTCGGCGGCTGTACGGTCTGCCCGTCCTCCGAAGGATATTTTGATTCATAGTAGGCGTCCGTATCAAAGATGGTAAAAATCGTATCATTCATCAAATCAATGTCCGGGAGAACTCCTGTCTCCCAATAACTTCCGCCGTTTCCCTTCGGATTATAAAAATTCTGCAGCACCTCATTCCCATAAAAAAATGTAAGCTGTTCATCTTCACCGGGCAGTCGTCCTTCCCCGACCTCGATATTCATCTCTGCAAATGCGTCCTTTGGCATCCCTCTGATCTGCAGATACCCTTGGTAACTTCCGTATGTGGCAAGCGCAGACACTTCCAGTATGGGCCAGACAGATTCCACATTTTCTAATCCTTCTATCTCACGAATCAAATCGTCATCCAGCCGCTTTTCCTCCGTACCGTCACTGTTCCACGGCTCGCGCACCGTAATCTGCGTCAGGCTTCCGTAAGATTCCATCTGCTCCATCTGCGTGCGGCTCAGTCCCAGCCCCAACGAAATCATGACGACAATAGACGCGACGCCAATTACAACACCCAGAACCGTCAGCACGGTTCTCACTTTTCTTTTCCATAAATTACTGCTGCTCATCCGCAGCAAGTCAAGGAATCTCATATATCACTCCACTCCTGCCGCTATCCACTAGTCTTTCTTCTCCGCTTCTGTCTTACCTTCACTGTCAAGCTCCATTTCCAAATCGAGCAGGTCGTCCGCCAGCATTTTTGCCGCCTTCTCCTTCTTGCGCACCTGCACAATGATGATGACAATCACAATCACTGCAACAATCACGCCGCAGATAATCCCGATGATAAGTCCTTTCTTCGGTCCCTGCTCTTCTTCCATCATCATATCGTCGCCCATCATCATATCATCACCGACCATCATATCATCAAAGAACTCTTCCGACACATACAATGTAATCGGTTTCTCCGTCGTCGTCACATTGCCGGCGTCGTCCTCGTAAGAGATTTCCATCATAATCGTACCGTCATCCATCGTCGCCGCAATTCCGGTTAACATCACATCCACATTTCCGGTTGCGCCGGACTGCAGATTTCCTACAAAGGCTGACGCCTCGTCGATGGAATCCGCTATAAATTTCACCTGCACATTGTAGAGCGTCGTCTTACCCGTATTATAAATGCTGAACATCACGTTGGACTGCGCACCCACCGTAATATCAGACGGCACAACCTCCGGAATGCTTGTATCAAACCGGCTCTCCTGCGAAATCGGGATGGACACACTCGCCTTATCCGTCAAATCAAACATGACGCCCGCGTCATATTTCATATTTACATCCAGCACATACGGCTTCTGCGCCAAATCCGCTTTTGCCGTCATCTCAATCACGATATCCGCCGACGTATCCGCACTAATCTTGTCCATATACACGGAGCTTGCGCCGGAAGTGGGCAGAAAGGCTGAATAAGTGTTTGTCTTGTCCTCCCCTTCCGTAGCCGCCTGCATATCAAAAAGAACATTGGTAACCGCCATGTCCTTTGCGGTGTTCTGCACATGTATGGTCAGTGTAAACGTATCTCCCGCAAATACCTGCGCCGGCTTCGTCTCAAATCCCGTCACCACGATACGGGGCTTTGCACCGGTCGTATCCTGTCCGCTGCCGCCGATAATGCCGCTTCCCGGTTTACCGATTGTCTTCACATACACCGTAACCTCCGCTGGCTCTTCGCTCCGCACGCCTGCCTTCGTATAGGAAACATGGAATTTCAACGGATAATAACCGCTCATGACATCACTTCTGACTGTAAAATAAAAGGTAAATTCCCTGCGGTTCTCCATTGCCGCTTCTTTCGTCTGATTGCCCGGAATATACGGCTCTGTCTGCAAATAATTCGTCATATCCGGCTCAAAGGGCCATTCCGAAACAACATTCGATATTACCGGCTCAATAATCAAGTCATTCAATTCTTCCGTTCCGAAATTCATGATGGGAAGTACGATTGCCACCTGCTGCCCTGCACTGACCGTCGGCGTCTGCCAGTTGTCAGCTACCTGCAAAAACTCGCTCGTAGTCATCGTTACCTTGTCAACGGCAGCTGACTCCATATTGGACTTCGTCTGTGCCACAAACGCCCACAACTCCGTGATGGACATCTCTGTATTGGCAATATAATAGACCGCACTGTCAAACACTTTGTGAAGGTTCTCCATCACCTTCGCATCCAGATGATAACGCACCTCAAGGCTCTGCATATAATAAAGCATATCCTCATCCGCTTCCGCCCGGTCGTCATCCGTGATAACCGTATCCGAAGTGCGATTGATGGTATTCGGCGTATTTGTCGTGTTGCTGCTGATATTTTCCGGACGATTCTGTTCCGGGTTATTCTGATTCTGGTCAGGGGGTAAAACAGGAATTTCCTGCCCCTCTGTCGCCTCCACGTAAGGCATGCTTCCCGGCAGCTGCATCATCCCCGGAAGTGACAATGCCGCCGTCAATGCAAACACCGCCTTAAACAGCCGCTTCGCCGATTTTCTCTTTTCTGTCAATTGTCTTAACGCATTCTGTTTCCTTTTCTTCATCTTCGTTATCCGCTCCCTCTGAATCCTTACCCTTTTCTTGATATGTCCTATATCTCAAACGTATCTTCACCTTAGATATCGGATAATTCTCCTATGACTTTACCTGAATCTCATCCGGCATCTCCATACCGCGCCTATCCTCAATCTCAATAATCCTGCCGTCCTTGATTCGCAGGACGATATCCGCAAAACCCGCCAGATAATTATCATGCGTCACCATGACGAGCGTCTGATTTTTCTCCCTCACGACCTTTTTCATCAGATTCATCACCTCTACCGAAGTGTTGGAATCCAGATTACCCGTAGGCTCGTCTGCAAAAATAATCTCCGGTTCCACCACCAGCGCCCTTGCCACACCGACACGCTGCTGCTGTCCGCCTGACATCTGATTGGGACGGTGCTTCTTATGCGCAGTCAGCCCGACCAGATGGATCATCTCCTCCGCCCGCGCATTGCGCGTCTTCTTGTCCACTCCTTGGAAAGTCAGCGGAAGCGCCACATTTTCTATCGCATTCATGGTTCCCATCAGATTAAATGACTGGAAAATAAATCCGATATGCTCCCGTCTGAACGCCACAAGCTGGTTTTCCGTTTTTGTTTCCATATGTTCCCCTGCAATCACAATCTCCCCTTTGGTCGGCTTCTCTAATCCGGCTAACATATTGAGGAGCGTCGATTTACCGGAACCGGATGTCCCAACGATAGAACAGAAATCTCCGCGATTAATGGTAAAGCTCACGCCATTGAGCGCTCTCACCTTCGTCTCGCCGACCCGGTAAATCTTATATAAATCTTTCACACTAATTACAGGTTCTCCCTTTCCTGCACTCATAAGCATACCTTTCTGCGTCTCTGCTTCCTGCAGACTGTCTACTGCGCTTCCTCTGCGCCGATTGCAGTCGCCTCTACAACAAACTCCGGCGCTTCTCCCGTATAGAATCTATAATATACGCCGAACTGGCTTCTGTCATACGGATACGTCGTATCTTTCTTAAAAGTAATATAAATATCATAATCGCTGTCCAGTTCATACGGATGGTTCCACGCTGTGGAGAGAAACTCCGGATAAATATGCGGAACAATCTGCGCAAACTCCTCCTCTGTCGTAAAGGTTTCCGAAATAGTCGGAACACCTTCATAGTCATAACTGGAATTTGACACCCAAGCAGCCTCCGCAACCGTATCAACGCTCCCAAGGGGCATGATGCCGTCATCATTTCCGTCACCGTCACCATATATCTCATTATGATAATGTGTAACAGTGATATCCGCAATATCCTCCGGATTTAATTCTACCGGATAAAATGCCTCCTGTGACTGCAGATAGGCAATGGTATTCTCAAAACTGTCATATACATCCAGCGTGGTACTAAACCAATTCGGGAAATTCACGCTAACCCGTCCGCAGGGACGATTGTTGATGACCAGTGAAAAATCAAAGTTTTCCATATCTTTGAGATACGCTTCACGAAGCTTTGGCGAATCTTTTGCAGGAAGCGCTGTGTTCGTCGCCCCGTTGCTGTAAACCATGCCCGTTGCTTTCGCAAAAGAATCCTCGTCCGTCATAATCTGAAAGCTTCCCTCTTTAAATTCCTTCGTTGCCATAATTCTGTTTAACAGCTCTTCACTGCCCGGATCGGTAGAATCAACCCAGAAACATCTTCCCACTTTTCTTCCGGATTTCAGACGATACAATACATTGACGGTCCTCGCATCCGTCATGTCCTCTGGCTTTTTCTCCCGCGCGCTGTCTGCCAAGGCAAGCACCGGCTCCACATCCCGGAGATACATATGCTCTTCTGAAAAATCCGATGTGCCCACATAGTTAAAGTCTTCATCCCAGAACTGTCCATAATAATCTACGTTGATTGCTATACTATCCAATTTATCCGCAGACGGTATGTACGCATCATATCCAAACAAATCGAACTGAAAGGATAAAAAGATGAAAATGATCCCCGCCACAGCTATGCCGCTGGAAATCGGATGATGAAACAAACTCTTCAAATCAAAATCATATATGACTTCAATTACCGCACAGGCAATCACACATGCGCCCGCCATGCTCACTGCCGTCAATACCGCATTGCCATACGCCGCGTCATACACCCACATGCCAAGTCCGATACTTGCCGGTATAGCCGCCGCTATCTTCAAAAACGGCTCGGTAACCGGAAACGCTATCGCTTTGCCCGCCGCCTCAGAAGGGCGCTTTCTGTAGCACATCCATGACAATGCAAGCAACACTACCGCCAGTATAAACCATTTACCATAGTAAGGCAATAGTTCCCCTGCAAGCACTCTTATCTCCTGAATCGACTTATAGTTCCACATATTTGTATTATAATCATAAAGCACAGACAATTTAGGTTCATATGTCACATAAAAACCCGATACGGTATCAAAAAATGCATAGCGCATACTTGCCAGAAACTCATAGAGTAATGCCTCATAGCCAATCAGCATTCCGGCAATACAAAAGGTGAGCATCCTGCTGCCGGTCAGCATCACCGCGAGTATCATCGTATGGTATACCACCATAAAGAATAACAGATTCCACAAAAAACCAAGACCCACAGCCGTCATCACTTCACCGTTCACCGCACCCTGCACCGCCGCCGTAACGACTCCGATAAACAGACTGATAAAAGTGGAGGCAAGATAAATCATCATCCCATTGACATACACCACCGCAAATCTCCGGTTCTTGTCTACAGGAACACTGTGATACATATCCACCTTTCTTCTGTCATAGAGATAGGAAAATCCCTGTATGCCGATAATTGCCGCCAGTATTATCAGCGGGAGCAATAAATTATCCTGAAAAGCAAGCGCATCCCGTGTCGCCTGATACAAGGCAGACTGATACTCTTCCTTGGTTCTGTAGGACCCCTGTGCGTTCCACATCCTGATGCGGCTTAAATAAACCGTTAAAACACCCACATACATCATAAGCTGCGCCAAGACGGTTATGACCCATACCCAGATGCGTCGTTTATGATTCTCCTTACTGCTAGCCCAAAATAAGTTTTTTGATGTCATATCCGACCACCTCCGTTTCACTGATAAAAATTTCTTCCAATGACAGCGGAAGCACTTCATAAAACACCGTGTCCACCGTAGCAAATCTGGCTGTCACTTCTTCCCTTGTACCTCTCACGGTAAACGTGCGCAGCGACCCTCTCTGCTCTTTTTTAATAATCTCCATGCCGTTTAACGCTTTCAGTTCGTCTTCCGTCGTAGTAAACACACATTGTACCTTCTGGATATTGCATTTCATATCTTCTAAATCTTTCGACAGCAGCACGCCGCCTTTATGTAATAGCCCTACATGGTCGCAGATATCTTCAAGCTCCCTTAAGTTGTGGGAGGCAATTACCGGCGTCATGCCCCGTTCTTCCATTTCTTTGGCAAAAATGGATTTAATCCCCTGCCTCATAACCGGGTCAAGTCCGTCAAATGTCTCGTCGCACAGAAGATACTTCGTATGTGAACATATTCCCAGAATCAAGGCAAGCTGCTTCTTCATCCCTTTAGAAAAGGTTCCAATCTTTCTACGCTTATCCAGATTAAAATTCTCCAGATACTTATAAAATTCCTCCCTGTTAAATTCTTCATAAACACCGCTGTAATAACGCTCCATCGTCTGCGCATTGGAATTGGCAAAAAAATACGGCTCGTCCGCAATAAAGAACAGCTTCTTCTTCGCCTCCACATTGTCATACACCGGCATATTATCTACTGCTACCGTACCGCCATCCGGCTTTAATACGCCCGACACCATCCGCAAAACGGTGCTTTTGCCGGCTCCATTCGTCCCGATCAAGCCAAATACGGCATGCTCCTTTATCGTTACACTGACTTCATCAACTGCCTTAATCTTCTCGAATGTCTTTGTCAGATTATGTACCTCTATCATAGATTCCTTCCTTTCTATCTAAAGCGCTTCTATCTCACGGATAAGCTCCGTTTTAGACATACCGATTTCCAGCACCTCTCTCACAAGCGCCAGTATCTGCTCAACATACTCATTCTTGCGTCTGTCCACCAGCCCGCTGTCTCCCGATACAAAATTGCCTCTGCCCTTCACGGTATAGATGAATCCCTGCCGCTCCAGTTCTGCATAAGCCTTCTGTATGGTGTTCGGATTGATGGATAGTTCCATCGCCAGATTCCTTACGGATGGTAACTGTTCATCGGACTGTAACGCGCCCTTTAAAATAAGTGTCTTGTATCGTTCGACAATCTGTTCATATATCGGGCGGGTATCCTTATAATCTATGAGTATCATTATTTCTCCTTTCTTTGTGGTTACGTTTTTACCCCCCCCCACCGACAATACCATGTGTACTATCAGTGATGGTACACCTAGTATACGCGCGATAAATAAATCTGTCAAGCCAGTGCCGGTTTTCGTCCTGCAAACATAGATAACAAGCGAGGGCATACATGGTTTCCCACATATGCCCTCGCACCGTATTCCTAATCGTTTTTTATAACCGCTTTGCCACGGCTTCTTTCTTCCATCCTATGACTGCCGCTTCACCGCATAGCTGTTCTTCCTATTTCACCAACAATGATTTGCCTGTCATCTCCTCCGGCTGCTCCATCTCCATCAGCTCAATGAGTGTCGGAACGATATCCGCCAGACATCCGCCTTCTCTCAGCTTATATGCCGGATCCGCATTGACGAGGATAAACGGCACCGGATTGGTCGTATGCGCCGTAAACGGTGCGCCAGTCTCATAATCAACCAGCTGCTCCGCATTGCCGTGGTCAGCGCAGATAAACATCACGCCATCCACTTCCCTGACTGCCTCTACCGCACGTCCGACACACTCGTCCACCGCTTCCACTGCTTTGATTGCCGCCTCTTCCACCCCGGTGTGGCCTACCATATCGGGATTTGCAAAATTAATGATAATCACATCATACTTGCCGGACTTAATGCAGCCTACAAGCTTATCACACACTTCATATGCGCTCATCTGCGGTTTCAAATCGTAGGTTGCCACATCCTTCGGGGAATTAACAAGGATTCTCTCCTCGCCCTCATTCGGTTCTTCCACGCCGCCGTTGAAGAAGAAGGTTACATGCGCATACTTCTCTGTCTCGGCAAGTCTTGCCTGCTTCATCCCGTGCGCCGCAAGCCACTCGCCGAACGTATTGGTCACTGCAATCTTGTGGAACGCCACTTCCTTATTCGGAATCGTAGGGTCATAATCAGAGAAACATACATAAGTGAGGTCTAATTTCTTTTCTCTGTCGAAGCCCTTAAAATCATCGTCGCAGAAGCTTCTCGTAATCTCTCTCGCCCTGTCGGGACGGAAATTAAAGAACACCACCGAATCGCCGTCCTTGATTGTCGCTACCGGCTCGCCGTTCTTCTTGACAACCGTAGGTTTTACAAATTCATCCGTCTCGTCTCTGTCGTAAGATGCCTGAATGCCTTCCGGTGCACTCGCAGCCTCTAACCCCTCGCCTTTCGTCAGCGCCACGTATGCCTTCTGCACCCTGTCATAGTTATTATCTCTGTCCATCGCGTAGTAACGGCCTGTTACGGTTGCCACTTCGCCCACACCTATTTTCTCCATCTCGCGCTCTAAGTCTTCCACGAAACCTTTGCCGCTTGCCGGAGGCGTATCACGTCCATCCAAAAACGCATGGACGTACACCTTGCTCAATCCGTTTCTTTTAGCAAGCTCTAACAGTCCGTAAAGATGGGTATTATGACTGTGCACACCGCCATCGGACAGCAGACCGAACATATGCAGCGCAGAATCATTTTTCTTACAATTATTTACCGCATCAAGCAGCGCCGGGTTCTCAAAGAACGTGCCGTCCTGAATTTCCTTGGTAATCCTTGTCAGCTCCTGATACACGATGCGCCCGGCGCCCATGTTCAGATGCCCCACCTCGGAATTACCCATCTGACCATCCGGAAGACCTACTGCCATACCGCTGGCATTTCCTTTCACAAAAGGGCACTCCGCCATAAGCTTATCCATTACCGGAGTCTTCGCTTCCGCCACCGCATTGCCCTGCGTCTTCTCATTCAGACCATAACCGTCAAGAATCATTAATACTGCTGGTTTTTTTCTCATAATTCTTCTCCTTTTCTTACCCTAATGATTGAATTTGAATGTGTTTATACACCAAAATCTCCCGCAACTTCCTTGATTGCCGCTACGACCTCGTCGCGCCATGCACGTTTCTCAAAGGCAAAACCCGCATCGCTCTCCTGCTTCGCACCGTTTACGCTTCCCTTGTAAAAGAAGCCAATTGTATAGGACTCATCCGAAACACGGAAGGACATGCCGTTTGTTCTTACGCGGAAGGATGCATCTTTGACATCCATCTCCATACGCTCCGTCTTCCACAACTGCACGAGCTGGAAATTGCCTCTGTCATCAGCAAACGTCAGATAGTCCTTCGTGATACGTGCCAGATTGTGTCCTACATTCATACTTTTCCACGATACTTCCCGCACCGCACTGTCCGCATCTTCTCCGAGCATCTGTCTGGCAAAATTCTCCCGTTCCGTCTCCGATAGCTCCGCCGTCATCGTCTTTCGGATATATTTCTCATATTTCTTTACCGGATTCGTACAGCAGGTACCCAGCCACACAAAAGCGCCGATGCAAAGTCCTACCAGAAAACTCCCCGGCACACCGCTCCAGAACTTCTCCGCACCGTTTGCCAGTCCACTTATAATAGAAATAAGCGGCAATGCTGCCACGACTGCCACTATGATGAGCAGCGTCGTCTTTCTGCTTCTTTTCTTCTCTTCCTCCATCCATTCCTTTTCTTTTGCCAGCCATCTCTCATAGTATCCCGCCATATCATTTCCCCTTTCGTAAAGCAGCGCATCAATAATCAAGCTCCCACTCGTGCTCGCCGCCCCAGTCGCCGATGGCGCTTGTCGTCGTTCCCTCCGCCGTCGTAACCTCGGTATCAAACCGGTAGTTCATCTGCGGCTCATACTTATTGCCAATCTTTACATTGCTGTAGAGATACTGTATCTTGTACACCGTATGGCTGCCCGACGCTTCCTCCTCTACCGGCTCATATGAGATTGCGCTTCGTTGTACACCGTCATCCTCCTGCTTACTGCCCCACACAAAAATGATGCCCTGTCTGTTCTGATACTCTTCGCTGTCCGGAAAATAAAACTTCACCTGATCGTTCTCGTTGTGCAGGACCAGCAACTCTCTGTTGACCGGAATATAAGTGGCTCCTTCCCAGCAGCCGGAATTTTCGTTGATAAATGAATCCCGAATCTGCTGATAGGACTCCTGCGCCACCAAATCCCTTGCATACGCATAATTACCACTCTCAAACTCTGCAAACGCCGTCCCGAAATAATCCGTCACTTCCTGCGCGCGAACAAGGCACGCCAGCGTCTCTGTAATCCGCGCATTCTCTGCCACAGCATTTATTTCCGTCAACAATGCCGTATACTGGGGCATATGCGACAGACTGATTCTGACATAGGGCATATCAATCAGCGCATACTGTGTCAATACACCTTTTATCTGTTCCGACGGATTCGCCTGATACAACGCCAAAAGTCTGCGCAGCAGCAATTCGTATTCCGTATAACTGCACGTATCCTGCGCGGCATCTTCGTCGTAAAACATCTGACATGTGGTGTTTTCCTCCGTCACTTTGAAAAGCCGCTCATAACATATCCCTAACAGTTTCCATGCATCTTCATGGTCCGCTTCCTGCTCCAATATCTGAATACACTTGTCCACCGTCGCCAGCGTGCAGTTTTGATTGTTAACCTCCATTACCGCCTCGTTATACACAACCGTGCAATAATAATCCAGAAGACTTTTATCCTGTGTCTTTTCCCAGCCCGTATAGACAATCTGTTTCGCCTCCTGCGTCTGCTCCTGCGCCAGATAATTGGCGGCAAGACCGCGGTACGCATGTACCGAAAACTCATCAAGCTCCAACGCTTTCTCATAGGCGCCCTGCGCCTCTGCATATTCCGCACGCGCCACGCAGCTGTCCCCTTTGGAAAGACTGCGTGACAGTCTCATGGAAGGCATAAAAAATATGACCATCACAATGACCGATGCCACGATGATTACCGATGAAACCGCCATTATAATTTTCTGTCTTCTGACCCTTCTTAAACGTTCTTCTCTTCTTCTGGCACGCTCTTCGTACCGTTTCTGCATGCGGCTCTCAAACTCTTCCTCACTTTCGCTTTCACGCCTTCCTGCCGCATCCCTTTTGTTTTCATTCGCCGGTGTCCTCTTCACTGGTTTTTTCTTACCGTTTACCGGCCTCTTCTTTCCCACTGATTTCTTTCCGCTTACTGTCTTTTTCTTTGCCGCAGGTTTCCCTGCCTCCGCCGGTTTCCTCTTCGCCGCCGGATTCTCTTCTTCTGCCGCTTTCTTCTTT
>CANOEC010000005.1 GCA_947564735.1 uncultured Lachnospiraceae bacterium
GCTCAAAATTCAGTATTTATCAGCATTTATGACCTAGTCAGCAGACACTATTTAACTCTTAGGTTTTTTTCATGAGTAAAATTAAACACCCCTCTGCGGATTGCCAGACATTGGAGGATTTCATATGACCCATGGTAAATTTTTTGCACAAAAAGAGCAGGGACGTTCAAAAGCTCTGCTCTCTCGTTTATTCTTCTGTTATTTAATCCTAAATTCCTCTGCTTTCTTATATAGCTTATCCAAAATATCCATAATTTCCCAATAACTTATTTTATATGTCCATTATTTTCCAACAATCTCTTACTTATATCCATTGCACTATAAAGCACCCTTGTTACTATGACTTGCATATCTTCAATTACATAAAAAGCTGAATAATTATCTACCACTAATTGTCGTAAGCCCATCCTCCGTTCTGGAGCAGACTCCATAAGTTTTGTTCTTTCAGGAAAAACACACAAACCTTCAATAGCCTCTGCAATTCGATTATATTGTCCCATTGCGTTTTCCGGGGCTTGAAGTTGTATTGCAATATAGTTATAGATTTCCTCCATATCAGCCAATGCCCTATCTGTAATCTGTACCGTATAATGCTCCATACTTAATGATTCTCCCTAAACCTTTTAAATGCTGAGGCAGCATTTTGCACCTTACCCGTTTTCAAATCATCATATCCCTCTTGCAACTTTACATGGACTTCCTCTATTGTCATCAAATCTGCATTGAGAGCAGTGGGAGCATTAGGTAAAGTAACAGCAAATGGTATTCCTCCTGTCAGTGATATTTGATTGAGATATATATCTATAGCCGTTGACATAGGAATGCCCAGCCTAGTCAGTACTTCTTCTGCCCTCTGTTTTACTGTGGGATTTACTCTCAAATTTAAAGTTGCAGTCTTTTCCATATCAAATCATCTCCTTTCCATCCCATTGTAACGCTTTCGTCGTTACTTATCAAGGCATCTTTCGCTTTCTATTTAATCTTCGTTCTGTATCACTCTATTATTGGATACTTTTCCTGCACCATACGCTTACAAGCAAAGTATGTAGCAAGAAAATAACCGCCATAAACAACTATGAGCAGTATTACTGTAACTCCCAGATTTGCGGAAATGTGCATATTCATAAAATCTTCAAAAACCGCACTTACTTTTCCAATCCCAAAAGAAGAAAAAACACCAGCAGGCAGAAGCGGCATAATAAAGAAAATGGATATCTGTATGAAAAGTGCTTTGTACAGCATCATTCCATCCACTCCAAGCTTTTGCAGCAGACCGTAACGGTATCTATTATCTGTCGTTTCCGTCAGTTGTTTCAGAGACAATAATGCGGCACATATCAACAGGAAAATAATCCCGATATAACAGCATAAAAATACTAAGAGCGCACCCATGCCGTAATACATACCATTCAACATAACCTTTTCCGTATACCGATACCCTTCTGTTTCCCATTCTAATCCAATCGGTATCATTTTTTGCAGCACTTCATCCGAGTTGACAGTTTCTTTATATACGGCAAGCAGAACGTCAGCATCTTTATTACAAGCCTTCGCGACTTCATCGGGTACGATCAGCGTACCGCGATCATTATTTCCAACTGACGTCATCCAGTATGTTTCTGATAGTACCTCGTCCAAAGCTGTTTCCAGTGTAAAATCCTCAATTTCGATCCGCTTATGGCTCTCTAAAAACTTTTCTATATAACGCCTTGTTCCTTTATAATTACAATTTATAAGAAAATCGTTATCGCCTAGTGTATATCCCTTTTTCCCCTGCATGGCAAGGGAACGGTTAAAATCAGTAATCGAAATTACCGTTACCCCAAGTTCCGGAATTTCTTCATCAATATGCCACAAATCCACGTCCTGTCCTTCAAACAATCTGCCATAGGTTACATCTGCCTCATACAGGCTTATCTGTTCGGTTTCTTTCGCATATTCATCCATATCAACACCTCGTGTTTTCAAATAAGACACGATATCCGTTTCGCCACAGATATCTGTCTGTGCCAACACATTAAGGTCAAAAGGCAAAGCAGCTTTGGACGCTTCATTCATTGTGACTGCAGAACTAATCCCGACAGAAATGCTACAGATTGCAACCGTAAGCAGCCCGCATACAATAGACAAAACTATAAAGTCCGTACGGATTTTACTCCCAATCTGACGAGTCAGAAATGTATTTAACCCTTTTAAATACACGTCACGATTGCCTTGAACAGCTGTCAATAACACCACCGAAACCGAATAGAAAAACAGAATCGTTCCAACAGCCAGACACAACATCGCTATCTGAAACCATGAATTGTCCCTGCGCGGCAAAATCCCATTATATTCTAAAATAATCCCCGATACTATCATACTGATGATAGACAAAATAAGAAACAAAATATGCAGCTTGTGATTTTTTACAGTCAGCACTTCATTCTTTCTGCTGGCGGTCAATAAATCAATCAGTTTGATACTGGAAATTGTCCGTACATTAAACAACATGACAATAAAGAAAATGAGTGCAAAGCATCCTGTTGTCTTTTTGAATGCACTTACGGAAAAAACCATCTGGAATTTGCTCATATCAACCGCAAACAGACGCAGGGAAAATAAAGATACCCCCTGTGAAAGCAAAAACCCTAACACCAGACCACACACAAGTGAAATAATCCCTACACACAAAGTTTCTCCCGCAAAAATACCCGCTATTTTTCGTTTTTCCATGCCAAGCAGCATATAAATGCCTAATTCCTTTTTTCTCCGCTTTAGCAGAAACTGATTTGCATATAGGATTAAAAAAGCAAGTACCACCGCTACAATGACAGACAATGATGAAAGTAAAATTCCTAACTGTTCAGAAAGCAACTGTTTTGTGGCATCCAGTTCATGAAGCGCGGGCTGTGTCTGGATAGAGCCAAACGCATAAAACATGCTGACAGCAATCATCAGTGTTAGAAAATAAATCATGTAATCTTTTATATTTTTTCTTGTGTTACGGAAAACCAACTTAACGAAATTCTTCATCAATCTAACCTCCATGTCAGAGCAGCCTGCTGCGATGACACGCGATGAGAAATTCGCGAAGGCGATTTCTCATCTGCGCTCAAGGCACATTTGAGGCTCTGACTCAAATTGCCGATTGAAAAATAAGCTATCAAGCTTATTTTTCAATCTAACCTCCATTCATCCGCTCTGCAGATGCTCAAAATTCCAAAGCTACTTAACATTTTCTCCAAGCACTGAAACAACTTCTATTATTTCATTGAAAAAGTCTTTTCTCGGCTTTCGCGCACGATGAATTTCATTAAAAATCTTTCCGTCTTTGATAAACAGGATACGATGACAAAAACTTGCAGAAAAGGCGTCATGTGTTACCATTAGAATTGTTGCGGAAAATTTCTGATTTAATTCGGAAAGCAAATCAAGCAGCATCTCTGAAGAACGAGAATCCAATGCCCCTGTCGGCTCATCCGCAAGAACCAGCGCCGGATTCGTTACGATTGCGCGTGCCGCCGCCACGCGCTGTTGCTGCCCTCCCGACATCTGATAGGGATATTTGTCCATAACATCAGCAATATTTAAAGCTTTTGCCATATTTCTCACTTTTTCATCAATTTCCGCCGCCTTCATACCAGTGATGGAAAGTGCGAGAGAAATATTTTCATAAGCCGTCAGCGTATCGAGCAAATTAAAATCCTGAAAAATAAATCCCAATTTTTCACGCCGGAAAGCTGATAACTTTTTTCCTCGCAGCATTGTAATATCACTGCCATCAAGCATAATATGACCGCTGGTTACGGCATCAATAGTAGAAACACAGTTGAGCAATGTCGTTTTTCCGGAACCGGATGCCCCCATAATCCCAACAAATTCACCTTTTTGCACAGAAAATGAAATATGCTCGACCGCTTTTGTAATATTTCCCCTGTTGCCATAATATTTTTGAACATCAGAAACTTCTAAAATACAATGATTACTCATCAGGCTATTCATAAAAAATCCTCCATTCGTTTTCCCATATTTTATAGCCCTCACGAAATTTCTGCCATTAAGTTACATTACATTTAAATTACGAAAATGTAAGGTTGTAAAAATTTCCTTTTGGAAATGTAATTTTCATTTCCGTTCCACTTTCCCACACGCTTTTTGCTGATATTCCCATATTCATTTTTACACACAACTTGCGGCATAGGTAAAGCCCGATACCTGTTGACTTCGTATACTTACGTCCGTTTTCCCCTGTAAATCCTTTATCAAATATCCGGGGAAGGTCAGCCTCCGCAATTCCTATCCCATTATCCGAAATCAAAAGAAAACAGCCATTTTCGTAAGTTCCCCCACGAAATGACAGACGCAGATTTCCTCTATGATATTTCACGGAATTGGCAATAATCTGTCCAATGATAAATACACACCATTTTCTGTCCGCAAAAACAGTTATCTCTAAATTTTCAAATTCAGGCACTCCGTTTACTCCTATCATCTGTTTTGAGTAACTCTTTAAGGCTTCATGTACCAATTCCTTCAACGTTACTTTTTCCAGTTTAAAATCCTTTTCTAAGGTTGTACTCCTTGCATAGAACAATGCCTGTTCCACGAAATGTTCGATTTTGCTAAGCTCCTTGTCAAGCCGGAGAGTTGTTGCATTTTTATCATTTTCAATCATAAGGTGTGCAGATGTAATTGGCGTTTTTACCTCATGTATCCACATTTCAATGTATTCCCGATATTCGTGATTTGCAGCATCGGCTTCCGCTATGCGGTCATTCATATACTTATTGGCGCTTTTGAGAATCTGATAGACAAGTTTTCCATCAAAAAATGAAGGGTTTTCCATAAGTTCCGCAAGCAATGTTTTATCATCCAACCCATCAAATAGACTCCACAATTCATTGTAATACTTTTCCTTCCGGTGAAAATCCCACAAGAAGCTGGCTAAAAATGTGGCAGAAAATACAGACTCTGCCAAAATAATAAATTCAGTCCGTACTTCTGCCATCCAAAAAATCCAGCTTGTAAAAATCACTGCTATAAGGCATGCCGTCATGGAAAAGAGCCTGTCTTCTAAATATTCTGTAATTTTCATACCCGATACCCCAATCCGCGTTTTGTTTCCAGATAATCTTCCAGACCAATTTCCGCCAATTTTTTTCTTAGCCGGACGATATTCACATTCAAAGTATTTTCGTCAATAAATTCCTCACTCTGCCACAATTCGTCAATAATAGCGTCTCGCGGTATCACATTCCCTTTATTCAGAACAAGAAGACGTAAAATACCCAATTCGTTTTTTGTCAGCTCTACTTCCATATCGTTACATGACATCGTTGCTTTGAAAAGATTGACTGTTAATCCCTTATGAAAAATCGTGCAAGCCTGATTGCGGGATTCGCTTCGCGAACTCGAAAATCCCGGAGCAACATCATAAGTCCTTTTCAAAATTCTCTGGATACGTGCAAGCAGTACCTGTGCATTATAAGGTTTGGAAATAAAGTCATCTGCACCAATATTCAAACTCAGGAGTTCATCAAAGTCCGTATTTCTGCTTGTCAAAACGATAATCGGTACATCTGACCTTCTGCGTATCTCTCTGCAAATAACAAAGCCATCTTGAAATGGCAGATTGATATCAACCAATACGAGAGCCGGTTCAGCCTTAATAATAGAATCCGTGATATGTTCAAAATCATCGCTGCTCTCGCAGGTATAACCATATTTTTTAAGAAGAACCATAAGTTCGCTCCTCATAGGCACTTCATCTTCAACAACATAAATCTTCATACACGCACCTCTCTGAATCGATTTGTAAAAAATTCCATCCTTACTATCATCCGATAAGAGCTTTCCTCACATCCACTCCACCGCATCCAGCGCATGATAAGTGATGATAATCTTTGCCCCTGCACGCTTCATTGCCGTCAGATTCTCCATCACGATGCGTTTCTCGTCAATCCAGCCGTTTTCTGCTGCCGCTTTCACCATGGCATATTCACCGCTTACGTTGTACACTGCAAGCGGAGCATCGAAAGTAAGCGCCGCCTCCTTCAAGACATCCAGATAAGCAAGCGCCGGTTTCACCATCACGATGTCCGCACCTTCTTCTATATCCGCCGCAATCTCCCGCAACGCTTCCTGCCCGTTCGCACAATCCATCTGATAACTCCTGCGGTCGCCGAATCCCGGCGCGGAGTGCGCCGCCTCGCGGAACGGTCCGTAGTAGGCGGAAGCAAACTTCGCACTGTAAGCCATAATCGGAACCTGCGCCAGTCCGGCTTTATCCAGCCCTTCCCGTATCGCCGCCACTCTGCCGTCCATCATATCCGAGGGTGCAACCATATCCGCACCCGCTTCGGCAAGACTGACCGCCATGCGCGTAAGGTACGGAAGCGTCTCGTCGTTTAAGATTTCATCCCCGCACACCATGCCGCAATGCCCATGGGACGTATACTCGCACAGACAGATATCCACAACAATATAGATTTCCGGATAGTTTTCCTTTATCAGCCGGACTGCCCGCTGCGTAATCCCGTCTTTTACATATGCCTGACTTGCTTCCGGGTCTTTCTGCTTAGGAATACCAAAAAGCATGATGCCGCCGATGCCCGCCTCCCTAACCTTTTCTAAAATCTCTCCCAATCTGTCAATCGAATACTGGAAGATGCCCGGCATGGAAGCCACGGGATTCTTGATATCCTCCCCCTCTATCACAAAAACAGGATAAATAAAGTCCTTCGGATGCAGCCTTGTCTCCCGCATCATGGAACGGATTCTCTCATCTTTTCTCAGTCTTCTGAATCGGTACATCATTTTCTTCTCCTTTTTCATGTTGTTAGGGTCAAAACTTCATTCATTGCTTTTATTCCCTGCCGCGTCTGTGCAGATACATTCTACAATCGCCGTGGCGGAAGCCTCTTTTGCCAGCAGATACTCCCTGTCCGTATGCTTTCTTAACTCTTCACCACACTGTCCGCCGATACAGACATAGCGGCTCGACTTATTCTGAAGTCTGTTTTGCTCCATCCCCTCAAAATAAGCGCGCACTCCCATCGCCGAACCGAACACGATGTAATCCGGTTGCTTTGTAAGCGCTGCCTTGCGCTTTTCCTCACACACGGCTAATTCATAGAGAGGGTAGTCGCAATACGAAAGCCCCTGTTTCCCAAAAATCTGCAAAAGCATTCCGCTCCCCTGCTTCGCCCGCAGAAAAATAGTTGAGGCAGTCTTTTTCGTCAACCCTTCCGCCAGATGCGCAGCATCGTATACATCCGGTATATAATCTGCATAAATGCCGTTTTCTTCAAGAACCCGTGCCGTTCCCGGTCCGATTACCGCAATCTGTTTACCGCCCAGCATACGCAAATCCTTCCGTTCCTGCCTCATTTTGTCCAAGAAAACCCTGACCCCGTTGGGGCTGGTAAAAACAAGCCATTCATAGTCCTGCAAATCCGGCAGCGGATTTTTATCCGGATGAATCTCCATAAATCCCATGTCCCATACTGTAAACCTCATGTCTGACATTTTACAGTCAGTACCGCCTTCTTTTGCTGTCCGGCTGCACTGAACGTCAGATAGCGCCCCAAAGGCTGCCGCCACCTTTTCCACAAAACGAGGCGTTCCTGTCACGCCAACCGTAATCTGTCCTCCTGCGTCGCTTTCTCCTTCCGCAGCCAGCTTCTGCACCGTGTCGTCTTCTCCTCCCGTAATCAGACGCAGCGCCGCCACCGCGCCAATCACAATAACTGCCGGAGAGGTAAATCCCTGCCCGGAAGCCTCTACGTACAACATAGACAACTCCGTTCTTAAACACCTCTGCCGTCCGGTCGTACCCTCCATAATCACGGCACAGGGTGTGTCTACACTTTTTCCCGCTGCAATCAGTCCCTCTGTAATTTCTTTCAGGTGATGCATCCCCATCAAAATGACAAGCGTACCGTCAAGCCGCGCCAGCGTGTCAAAATCCATATTTAAAAAGGCGCGTCCCTCTTGTCCCTCTTCTTCCGCCCTCGTCCCTGTCACCACCGTAACGCCGGATGCAAGCCCTCTGTGTGTGACCGGAATGCCCGCTGCCGCCGGAACCGCAATCGCAGAAGAAATTCCGGGTATCTCTTCGCAAGGTATGCCAGCCGCCTGCACCGCAAGAAACTCCTCGCCGCCTCTGCCGAATACATAAGGGTCGCCGCCCTTTAAGCGCACCACACTCTTTTCTTCCCGCGCCTTTTTTATTAACAGTTCGTTAATTTCGGACTGTTGCATTGCACGGCTGCCGTAACGTTTTCCCACATATATTTTTTCACAGTTAACCTTCGTATATTGCAGTAGCTCCTCAGATACCAGACTGTCATAAACCACAACGTCGCCGTTTCTCAAAACCTCCCATGCCTTTAACGTCAAGAGTCCTATATCGCCGCATCCGCCGCCTGTCAGATATACTTTTCCCGCTTTCACAATTTACCCTGCCCCTTCACAAGTTTTGCGGCTTTCCGCGCCATCCCCAAGCCCTTTTGCCGCCAGATATCTTCTTGTCCCGTTCCCGTCTCCCCTACACCAGAGCCCCCGTCACTACTGAGCGCTGTCCTGTTTTCCGCATACATGACATCCAGAAGCAGCCTCCCTTCTTCCCACCTGCACCATGCGGCGGCTGCCTCGCTGCAATCCGCTGCAAGCTGCGCCAGCACCTCCCGCTCCACAAGGAAACAAAGCTCCGTTGACCCATCATTGATCCTTCTGCACAGCGCTGCTGCCGGGGAGCCTTCCGCCGCCTCCACTGCAATGATTCCCTGACATGCCGCAGGCAGAAACTGCTCTGGCGCAAGCGGATAAAAGCTGAACTGTTCCGCATAGCGGGACATAATTTCCAGCCGGTCCAGCCCCGCCTTCGCCAATATCACCGCGTCATAAATACTCCCGCCACATTCTGCTTCCCCGCATTCTCTGCCGCCCCGGACTGCCTCGACGCTTCCGCTTTTCAGCTTTCTCAGCCGGGTGTCCACATTGCCGCGTATATTTTCACAAATCACATTCTCCCATAACCAATCCGCCTGCTTCTGCCGGCGCCTGCTGCCGGTGCCAATCACATATGTATTCTGAATCATTCTCCCCGGTTCATCCGGACACTCCTTTACAGCCCATGGCAGTCTCCCGCCCTTCGGAATCACGAGCACGTCTCTTACATCGCCCCTTGACAGCACAGCCGCAATGACTAACCCCTGCGCCAAACTCATGGGCAGGTCTTTTGCTGAATGCACTGCAATGTCAATCTCTCCTTCTGTCAATGCCCGTTCAAATTCTGAGACAAAAATGCCCTTGTCGCCAATTTCAGCCAAGGGTTTATCCAACACTTTATCTCCTTGCGTATGCAGAACCACAAGTTCCGTCTCTATCCCGTCCGACGCCTGCCGCAATGCCTCCTGCACCAGCGCCGCCTGTTTCAGAGCCAGTCTGCTCCCCCTCGTTCCAATCCGAATTTTATTCATAGCTGCCTCTCCAACTCGGCAAGCGTCACACTGCCTTCTCTTTCCATACAGTACATAAACAGCTTTTCCAGAAGCTCTTTTCTTGCCGCTTCCGGTATAGCCAGCTCCATTACCTGCGGACGAATTTGACCCATCAAGTCAATCGTTTCTCCTAATCCTTGCGGAATCATCTGTGATATTTCTTTTTGCATCCACGATGACGCAAGCGGACTTTTGCCGTCTGTAGAAATTGCAACCGTCAGATTCCCCTCCCGCACAAGTGCCGGAAAATAAAAAGAGCACTTCTCCTTGTCATCCGCTACATTGACCGGAATGCGCGCCCTTTTACAATATTCCGAAATGCGACCGTTCAACGCCTCGTCGTCCGTCGCCGCAATCACAAAATCCGCACACTCCAAATCTTCCATACGAAATGTCCGTTCTTTCAGCAAAAGGAAAGCCATGCCCGCTTCCCGCAATCGCCTTTCCTGCTCCCGTATGCCTTCTTCAATATGCGGTGCAACCACCGTCAGATTCGGGCAAAACGGAAGCAGCTTCTCCACTTTCCTCGCCGCTACCCTGCCGCCGCCTGCGATAATTCCGTTTTTACCTGCTATCTCCACAAAAAAAGGAAAATATCCCATCCCCGCTCCTTTTCATTTACCCTCTTTCCGATTATCAGTACGCCCCTATCTCCTTCCAGCCTGCAAGTTGATAGCCGTACAGCACAAACCACTAACCGAAGTCTCTATGCATTCGGTACAATTTTCCCTACTGCGCATATCATATAACAAATCCTCCCAAAACAGGAGTCCAGAATGAAACAATATTCTTATCCCGTCGCTTACGCAAAAATCACCGGCAATACCGACAACCCTTCTCTGCAGGGCATCGCTTACTTTTATCCGGTTGCATTCGGCGGTGTGTTGATTGAAACAGAAGTGTACGGTCTGCCCTATGAAAACATTCCGCCATATAGCCAGTTCTATGGTATGCATATTCATGAAGCGGGGAACTGTTCCCTCCCATTTGACAAAACCGGAGACCACTATAACCCTAGAAGGCTGACACACCCTGCCCATGCCGGCGACTTACCTCCGCTCCTTGGCAATCAAGGTTACGCATACAGTGTATTTTATACCGACCGGTTTGGACTTCCGGAAATTATCGGCCGCTCCCTGATTATCCACAGTGCACCCGACGATTTCACCACACAGCCCTCCGGTAATTCCGGCAAAAAAATCGGCTGCGGCGTCATTCTCTCAAATGCAGGATGATTCTTTCACTCATGCCGCTTTCTTCACAGATTATAACGGCTTTTGAACCAGATACAACGGGATTGTATCAACGATAATGATTTGATTTCCCGCATTCCCAAATGCTGCCCGGATTCCTTGATAGAACTTGGTCCTATATGGCTCTTCCAAGGTAATATGCTCACAGTGTGTTCCAATATAGCAAATATATTCCTCAGCATTCAGTATCCTCTCACGCTTCCACTCCGTATACTGTAAATTCGTAAACCCATAATGAAGAACATTTTGATATTCCATCTTACAGCTATATTTTTGTTTTACATGAAAAAATTCTTCATATACTTTATTCATTTCATTACGCAAATGAGGATTTAAGCTCGTTTCATCCGAGCGGGTCATAAACATAGCCAGATAACCGCCGGGTTTTAACATTTGGTAGATTTTTGTAAACGCTGTCTGTTCGGGAATCCATTGTATCGTCGCCGCCGAATAGACCAAATCATACTTCTCTGCATCAAATATGTATTCTTCAAAATCAGCGTTTACAATGTGAAAGTTCGGATAAGAACCAAACCGATTTTTCATAAAGTCCGTAAAATTCTCTCCCAGTTCGATTGCTGTATAATCACATCCCGTCTTTAAAACCGGTTCCGTCGCCTGCCCCGTTCCGGGACCGATTTCAAGGACCTTTTTCTCTGAATCAAGACCACAGCACGCTATCAGTTTCTGAAATAATTCTTCACAATATCTTGGTCTGTATTTATCAAAATCATCCGGTATTCTATCAAACGTTTTCCGAAAATCCATTCTTCATCTCTCCGCGTTATCGCACTATATTTCAACCCAATCCCCGTTAAGGTTTTCTGGCAAGCTGCAAGTCAATGGTATCATATATCGTAATCTCCCCGCCATACTGATTGATTGCATCCTCGATTTCTGAGAAAAAAGCCGCTCTTCTCTCTTCCTCAATAACCATATGGTCAGAGTAAGTCCCCAGAAGTGCCGTGTACTCCTTCGCACGAAATGTCCTCGTCCTACGATAAAGCTTGTAGCAGATATCTGCAAACCCGTATTTCTGCGCAATCTCTGCCCTATCCTTTGCCTCTTTCTCTCCATACTCACTGCCCTTTTGGGAATTCGGCATATACACCGCATATATCCTGTCTATCGCCTGTGAAAGCTCTTTCCTGCCTTTATCTTCATAAGGATGGTTCGCGAATCGGGCGAATGCGCCGCCGCTTTTGAGCATATCAAATACTTTCGGATAGCCTATTTCCTCCGGCACCCAATGAAATGCCGACGCGGAATAAACAAGGTCATAACAATTGCTCTCGCACACAAAATCCTCAAACTTGGCATTCACCACCGAAAAGCCGGGGAAATCCCGGAATTTATCTTGGCACAATTGTGAAAAATTTTTGCCATACTCGACGGCAGTCACCTTACATCCGCTCTTTAAAATGGGCAGCGTTGCCTGCCCTCCGCCGATTCCCACTTCAACGGCAAGGCTTGTCCTGTCAAGCTGCTGGTATTTGAAAATATCTTCGTACATTTCCTCAACATAACCGGGACGCATTTTTTCATATTGTCTGGCAGCCGTATCAAATGTCCATTCCAATCCTTTTATAATCGCCATGAGCATTTCCCCTCTCAACTATACAGTTGCTATGTTATACATTGACACACATCATGCTTTCCACTTTTGCAAATTCTTCTTCCGTGTAGCCAAAAGAAAGAATCTGTTCTTTTGGCACATTTACTTTGAGCATTCTTCCAATCGCATTTAAGCGCTCTTTTTCAATGCCTTCCTCAATACCTTTTTTAATACCTTTTTCAATACCTTTTTCAATGCCTTCTTCAATACCTTTTTCTTTGATATTTTCCGACAGATTACACATAGTCTGAATCCTCCCTTCCAACTCGGTAGTCATTATCATACCATATTGCTCAGTTAATATGCGTTTCTTTTTCTCGATATCGTTCTGCAAGAGCAGGTTTTCCAGCATGGAAATCAATACATTCTGGGATCCTTCCACATTTTCCCGGTTCCTTATATTGACAATGATGCCTTTCATCAAGTCTGTACTGTATGGATTCTTCCTCTTCCCAAAAATATCCTTCCTTGCAAGACTGATTTCCTCAATAGAATCGCCATCCTCTTCATCATTTAAGCAAATCCAGATGCTCCGGACACGCTTTATGCTGTCGTAATCACTATGGAAAAATTCTGTCTGTTTTTGTGCCGAAATCATTCTCGACAAATAAAAGAGAATTCTGTTTTCCAAATGATATCCTAACTTTTGAGGGTCTGCTGACCTCTGAGCCTCGATATTTAAAAGAAATTTGATTTTCTCTTTTAAATGATATGCACTAAAGCGGATATCATAAAAAATTTTTCCCTCTCCCGGTACATTATCCTCTGTATCGGATTTTTTGACCTGCCCTAAATTTGACAGTCCCGGCTCTATCGGTCGCATCCCTATTTCAATATCGTCTCCGATGCTGCCCATGATTTCGGGAATCTCCATATCCGAAAATTCGCTTATCGTATATTTCAAAATGCGTGCCAATATCTGCCTATCGGCAAGCAGGAACTTCACATTGGTATCATATGCGGAGCCAGCGTCATTTGTAGCTTCAATTGCCTGTGCTAAATTTGTTTGCGGCATTGTTTTCCTCTTTCTTTGCAATGATTTGAGATTCCGCGAGGCGGAATCATAGCGGCTAGTGTGAAATCTTAGCTGTAATAAACAGAAGAAGATTTCTATTTATATTATAAGTGACTTATACAGAAAATCAAATAGAATAGTTTTCCGACAGTAATTGATTATCCTCTCCAATCAAAGCTCACGAACTCGTGTCTTATATCCGTTTTTGAGTTCATACAAAATATGAATCGCTCTCTTGTCTACTTGATAAATCACACATCATTTACATACTTTTCCGAAATCTTTCAAAATACTTCCGTAAAATCTACCCATGTCTACGCCACATCCACCGCTTACATACAAAATACGCAGCTTGAATTTATATTTGTAATTCTGTCATTCATAATTTTTGTTGAAAAAAGTTATATTTGTATAGTGAATATTTATTCCAAAACTTATAAAAATGTTTTCATGAATTAAAACTTCTTCATTATCTGGAAATTTTTAACTTTTCTTTTACATGTTCTTTAACCCTATTGCAAAAATCAACACTTCTTAAAATGTCATATCTTTTTTTATCTAAGTATTCTTTATTACTTAAAACACCCTCTATAATTTTCTTTGCATCAATGAAATATTGATCAGCATCATTTGTTTTCAATATAGCTATTATTTTCTTATTTTCCTTATCTATTTCATTGCTACCCAAATCAGGAACACTAATTGTTCCAACCATTAACATTCTTACAACCATAATTATATAGAACCTCAAAGCATAATCATGTTTTGAAAATAAGCCCTCTTGTTGCATAAATACAAATTTAACAAATAAATATGACGCTAAATAGTAACTTTCAGGTTTATGACTATTACAAAACAAATTATCATTTTGACTTCTTAAAATATTCGCTGGATTAGTTCCGTGGACTATATTGGGTTTTTGACAGTAAACGCTTTCAAAAGCACGTATCATTCCATGTAAAGTAACCACTTGGTATGAACCTTTCTTTTCTTTAATATCATCATCTTCACCAGAACGTCTTTCATAAAACATTTCTAACGGCATCTCTTTTGAGTATTCATTAAATAATAATTGCAATTCCTTATGGTACTTATCCAAAGCAACAAATGCTTCTTACGGAACAGGACTTTGTCTATTTGTTGCTTTAACAATATGATTTATAACTTCTGGATTAGTTGTATAAATTATTTTAATCGGCACAAAAATTTCTGAGGCATATTCTTTACAATTAAAAATTTCATTGCTTGTCTGACACCCATTCACTATTTGAAAATCCGATAACTCATATACATTTGCCCCCAAAGAAGTCACCGACCTCGTAATTATTGTTACTCCATTATTAAGAAGAACAAACCTTCCTCGTGTATTTTGTACATTAATAGTATTACGAATTTCTTTATTAACGCTATTTTCCACTCCTTGGTAATCTCTAACATTTTCATAAAAAATACGTCTTCTGAGATCTCCATTTTTATCACATATAATTTTTAAATAATCAGCACCTGTCAAATAACCTATGTACGCCTCTTTGACCCCATCAATCTGCTCTAAAGTAATACAATTCTTTAAGTTAATTTGTACCGCAATACTATTTTTTCTTTCATTATAGGAATCCATTATATATTCTCTTCCCATAACTTGAATATCTACATTTTTAATATCACTTATAGCAGAAATAATATCTTTTTTTGAAGAAGTACATATACTATCAACCAACATTTTATCCCATTCATTGGCTGCCGTAACATAATAAATATGGCATCTTGGAGATTTGCTTGTACAATATCTATAATTTTCAAAGTTGAACAACTCATCGTAAATATCCTTTGCATTAAGAATATTTTCATTTTTCTCTGTTATCGAATCAAAATTGGTCAAAAAATTTTTTGTGGCTTGTATAGTTTTTAATAGGTCTCCCGTATCACATTTTTCTTCAGTTTTTGTCTGAATAAATAATATATCCACATCAAGTTTTTTTGATTTTGCATATATCGAAATATCATCTTTGCTCAAAACAAGATTTCCATTAATAATAAATGCTATAGCATCTAAACCAAACTGACTTTTTTCATCAACGACTACTCCACCCAAGTCTCCTATATCATTAAAAGCATCTGGATGAAATTTTGTAACGAGCAAATAATTTACCATATACTCAAATTCCTTTGATATTCCTAACGATTCGAATATATAATCCTTTTTAAAGTCGTTAAGCATTCCTTGCAATATTTTATTTAACGCCATTTTATCATTCCTCCCGTACTTTTGAAATTTTTTCATATGCCTTAAGAAAAGTAAAAACAAAAGGATTCGCCTTCTCTAATAAATTTATATCTCTCCATTTCTAAGAAACTGGACCCTTTAACATATTATTTTGCCCATGAAACTAAATCCTGTTCTGATAGCACCCTATAAATCCGTGTTGTCTATTTTCTTTTAAGTTTATTTACTTTCACATATAATAATCCATTTTCCTTTTTGACTGGTTCCTTCCCTAGCAATAATCCCAGACAACCGCATTTTCCGCATATGATATTTAATCGTATCATGTTTTTCTCCAAGTATTTCTGCAATTTGGCTTTGGGACAATGTCGGATTATCTTTGATAACTTTCATAATGCGCATAGAAATTAAATTTTCAATTGCTTGTATCCCAACTTGGGTAGTATCTTGGGTAACAGCTTGGGTAGTATCTTGGGTAATTCTGTTGGTAATGCTTTTAAACAGTACCATAATATCTTCTTTTTTAACCATATATTCTGGCATAGGATTCCCCGCTTCCGCACAACTGTCCTTGATTTTTTCAATTCCACGTCCCCAAGCCTCAATAAATCCTGCCCGAAAAAACGTATTGGCAATCAGTGGATTATAGGGTCTGGACTTATGCGCTCCCATCAAATCATCCACTGTCCAGTCATCAGGAAATACACAATCATTCGCAACCATAATCCGATCATCATAAACTCTGATTTGAATCGGAACCAAAGTCGCATAATTTTTATGTGATATTGCATTTAAAACAGCTTCCCTTATCGCCTCCTTTGGATAAGAATAAGTTTCTATTCTGGTAATGTTTTGATAAGAAATATATCCATTTCAGATATTCATCACGCCACGACTCTTTCCATTCAATATTCTGGCTTTCTGCCATAAATGCACCTCCAAATTGAATTGGGCAGACAATGTCTACCCAATTCATATCATAACAAAATATTTAACAAATTACTATATGTTGTACAAATCTATTTTATATTTTTCGTTTGTCAATCAAAAAGACGCCTGCCTACGCAAGCGCCCTTTGATTACCCATATATTATTTTTTTAATTGTGCCATATGCCAGTCCGTATCGCTTCGACAGCGCTTCTATGGAATACCCATTTTTAAAAAGGAATTTCATTTCCTCATTTCTCTTTTGATAAAACTGACGTGAACCACTGACTGAACCCCATTCCTTTTTGGCGGCTGCCTTAGGAATATACAGCACATCTCCATCAATGTACGTCTGAATCTCTTTTAATAATTTATCAGGAAGTATTTCTGCTGCATTGATATATTTCATTCTTACCGCTCCTTATTTATCTTTTCTATAAATAAAGTGCAGATACAGCAGAACATATAGTTTTATTCGCCCATACAGATTGCTATATGTCTGCTATTCTGCATGGGCTAAGGTGCTCTTAGAACCATTTTGATATAATGCTTTCATTTTTCTTCTCACAAAATATCGCCCCTTTCTTTTTCAGATATCAGTTCACTCTACTCCTCCAAGCTCCGATTGCATCCTATTACAATCAAATTGAGCTTCCATCAACACTCAATCTGGCATAGATATAGGTGTCCTTCCATATTGCATCCCCGTTTTCATCTTTCCAAAAATATACATTTTGTCGCAGATGCGCTTCTCGCCGGAACCCCAGCGCATCCAGCAGTTTCCATGAACGTATATTTTGGGGATCGCATTCTGCATATATCCTGTGTATTCCATTGGAAAATGCCTGTTGAATTAAGGCTTTGCAAGCTTCTGCAGCATAGCCATGTCCCCAATAATTACGGTGAAACACATAGCCTATTTCCAGTGAATCAAATTCCCGTTTTCCCATATATACATTCCCAATCATTTTATGGGAATCTTTTATTTCAACTGCAATCATTTCATCTGTCCCGATGCGCCACTCAAGATTTTCTTTTGTTTCATTAAGGGTAAGAGGTTTATACGGTTCATATTCTACAACTTCCATATCCGATAAATATTCATATAAATCCTGCAGGTCCTCCTTTTTGTATCTCCTCAAAACCAGTCTTTCTGTCACTACCATAAATAGATTCCTTTCCATTGGTATTTGCATTCCCTTTTTGCTGCTCTGCTAATCACTTCATTTCGAGGTTGCTTTGGCAGGCAGTGCTTAATGTTCTATGCCGAAGGTCACGCTTAAAATGATGATTGCGGCTTTTACACATCGTAGCTTAAAATTTTATTTTACCATCTTTTCTATCAGGCAGCTATGCGGTTTATTAGGATGATTTTTATCATAATTTACTGCAACAAGAAGGATTTCGCCTTCATAACGTTCAAGTGCCTGCGAATAACGCCTGTCTTTCATCTGTTGCATCGCCGTTTCGACAGATTTATCATATTTCAATTCTATCACCATTGCAGGTTTACGTGTATGCGATAACGGCAAAAATACAATATCCGCATAACCATGTCCTGTAGGCATCTCTCTGATAATTATATAATCCTTCCTAGCACTGTAATAAGCCAGACGAATTGCACATCCGAGTGAATTTTCGTCATTATAAGTCAGAATAGATGCTGCTTCCGTATGCGCCTTGTCAAGCCCTTCTGCAACACGGTTTGCATCACCATTCAAAGTATCTTGTAGAAGTTTGTCCGACGCTTTCAAGATGCGCATAACCTCTGACCATCCGCTCACACTCATGGCGTTTTCAAACTCTTCAATGATTTCCCTGTTTGGGATAAACGTCTCTTTTGCTTCGGAATCATATCCAAGATATCCCAAATGAATCAACAGCGTAAGTACATCATCTTTTACCTTAAAACTGCACATATCATTTTGAAAACTATGCGTATTGACCTTCACATGCCCACCGCCAAGCATCTTTACAATATCTGACCTAAGACCATCGAAATCCATATCCATATAAATTTTGAGGGCATCATAAGTTTCCGTTGACGTCCAATAATTGGAAAATTTATGGCAAAGCATTGCCTCCACTACTGACTGTGGATTATAAATATGTTGGAAATGTGTAAGCATATACCCGTCATACCAGCTTCCTGCTTCCATAAAATCCATCCCAAACCGTTCACACAGCCTTTTTACCTCTTCTTCCGTAAAACCGGTATATTCCTCCAAATCCTTCTGGTCTGTCATGGAATATTCGCGGAACATATTTAGTGCAGAATGCTGTCCATATTTTTTCACTGGCAAAATCCCGGTCATATAAGCAAGCGCCACGTAAGGCTGGTCTTTTAGAAGTTTGCGCAAAAAATCAAGGTACTGCTTCTGCATCTGAGCTGACTCCTGCCTCTCACGCATCACACAGTCCCACTCATCAATTAGAAAAATAAACTGTTTATCTGTTTTTGCATAAATTTTTTTTAACGCATCCGCAAGACTGATGTCCGGATTTTTCAAAATTTCCCCATAATCCTCCACAAGTTCTCCGAGCACTTCCCGTTCCAGATAAGCCGTTACCGCATGATTTTCCACACCAATCAGGAAATGTTGCATATTGATATAGATTACGTCGTACCGGTTCAAATGTTCTCCATATGATATGTCGGACGCTATCTTACATCCCGCAAACAATTCTCCCGAATCACAACCGCGGCTATAATAAGCAGCAAGCATATTCAACGCCGTGGATTTTCCAAAACGCCGCGGTCTGCTGACACAAATAAATTTCTGCTGTGTATTCATGCACTTGTTTGTATACGCAATCAATCCTGTCTTGTCTACATAAATTTCAGAACGTATTGCTTCCCAAAAGCTCTTATTTTTTGGATTCAGATAACTTCCCATAAACAGCCCTCCTATATAGTATTATATAAAGGCAGTTGTAAAATAACAAGGAAAAACCTGTTTATTGGATTTATCCATAAAACAGCAAAAAACAGGAAGAACATTTCTGTCCCTCCTGCCATAGTATCTTCACTCAGCCTTCTCAAACCTCATTATCTTTTCTACATAACTACGAAGCAAAAGCACCTGCGCCGGAATGTAACAAGTCCAGACGGCGAAAGCGGCAATCATGTAAATCAAATGCCCCGGCGTCGAAATGGTGCGGATAAGAATCGCATAATCACAGCCAGCAAAAAAAGTAATACCCAGTGCAAACAACAGCGTTTCCCGATTGCCCATCTTCCTATGACGCAGCCACGCGCAGAACAGATTGACCGTAAGCTGCACCATATTTGCCATCGCCAGTCCATTATCGGCAGTCAGCTTTCCGACGCGCCAAAGCAGCAGAAGTATGGCTGCATATAGGAGTAAGCGCACAAAAATATTTTTTCCGGTTGGTTTCATATCAATCATATAAACCGTCTCTACCAAAGTAAAGAACAAATATCCCCAGATGCGCTCCCCGGCAATAATGCACATAAAACAATCCGCTGTCAAAGTGAGGGCAAACGCAAGGGGAATCAAATTTTCACGAAAATGCAGGCGGCGCCCCTGCCGCAAATACAAATATAAAATCATGCAGAAATTACATACAATCGTGCAGTACCGCAATATCGCCAAAGGAGAGCCCGGAACACCCGGATCGCCTTGTCCGGGGATTCTCCACGCCTGCTCCGCCACTTTTATCACTACGAAAAGGATTATTTCCACAAGATAATAAATATGCAAAATCCGTGTATCATTCTTGGACATTTTGTATGCTCCTTTGTGACTATTACTTTCCATCAGCTTCTCATAATTTGAATCGTCCCTTTATTGTCCAGATTATCCGCCTTAAGTAAATCACTTGGTGCGACAAAAAGCGCATAGACCGGCAATTCTACGCCTGCACGTTCCAAGATTTCCTCCATTTTATCAAGAAACTTTTTTGCCTTATCTGCAAGACTGCCCAATTCGTTAGAGGAACACAATTCACAATCCTCCTGTTCGCTTTCCTCCATCGCCTCATAAAGTTCCTTATAGATTCCTTCCATATCCGGCGCTTGAAAATCCACCGGCGTCAAATTATCCGTTTTGCTACTATTTTCCACCGATAACACATCATCTCTTGTTGCAAGTTCCGCCAGACAAATCCGTTCCGACGATATGTTTTCCCCTTGAAGCAGCCCGTCATGTATCTGAATCTTATAATTGTCCCCACAGTCCAGATAAATCTGATAGACTAACTGTGAACATACCATAGCCCTCTTACCATCCTTATGAATCAGCTTGTTGAGCATCTTATCTAATTCCACACAGGCTATCTCCAATATGTAATCCATAATCTTCTTCCAGCGTTTTGTGGAACGAACCGCCCTATAGATAATCAATCCTGCAAAGAACACCAAATCCGGGTAGTCATAATAAATTTCCTCGTCCAGATACTCCTTAGCCGCTGCCAGCAACGGCGCCGCATCCTGCTCAGGATTGAGACGAAGCAAATAAGCGTTGTCGCCTGCCCCCTCCTTACATCCACTACATACAATGCCACTGCTGCTCATCTCTACAATGGTTCCATCCTGATAACACATTGCCGCATGACTGACATTGGAATTCGTCAGTTTCGCAATACATTTACTGAGCCAGTTATCTCCAGCCTCAAATACTAAAATATCTCCGGATTGCATTTTACCCATGGAATACTCCTTTCACCCTTTCAGACTATTATTATAGTTTCTATAACAACACTATACTATAGCCCGCCCAAAAATGTCAACAATCCAAGCTATATTCCATCATTTCATAGACAATCCTTGCGCCTTCTGAAATTTCTGCGGGAAGCAGGTCGCGTGCGACACATTTTGGCTCTGCCTGCGCGTCGTCCTCCTTCAACAGATATGCATAATCACCCTCAATGCTTTTCACCGTATAATATATCTTATCTAACAACATCTTGCTTCCTCCCTGTCTATCACACATTTTTTAAACACCATATCATAACAGCCTGCTGAACCTTCAACAAATTTTTCTTAAATTCATAGCCCACAAAATATTCTGATTCTATCGCTTCATCAGACACTTCTTCTCCCCGGTAAAACGGCGGACATGGGTTTAAGACAGCATTGGGGTTCGCCATGTCCAGCGCTTCTTTCGTGACCTGACATTTTTTGAAATCCTCCACTACATCTTCTGGTAAAGAATCCGTACAGATAATGTCTTTTCCGATAATCGCTTCTTTGATATCATGATATACTTTTATCCCATCCATCTCGTATCCATCACCACAGCACTGTGACAATTCAAATCCCATAACCTTCGACGCTTCTTTCCATGCCTGACCGATATTGCCGGACGTTCCGCAGAACAAATAGCTGTCATATGTAAAATCCTTTCTGATTTTTGACAACGAATACAAATCCGACAATATCTCGCAGGGATGGTTACAGTCAGTCATGGCATTGATGACCGGAACCTTCGCATACTTTGCTATTTTTTCAAGAATCTGTATGTCCTTATGCCGTACAATGATGATATCCGCCCAGTTATTCAAATAGCCGCAGACGTCTCTTAAGTCCTCTTTTTTATCCAGTGCATCTGTTGGAAAAAGTATGGGCTGACCGCCAGACAGATAAACCGCTTTTTCAAATGTAACCCTTGTCCTGATGCTGGATGCCGGAAAAAACATAACAACGCTTTTCCCTGTCAGAGCCCCTTCAAAATTGCCTTCTGTAATCTCGTCCGCAATGTTGAAAATATCATATACATCATTTGCCTGCAAATCTGTTAATCTGATGAAATCTTTCATTTCCCCAGCACTCCCAAAACCTCTTCAAAAGCCTCCGCGCTCAGCCCATCCCGCAGCAGATAAACCAGCTTGTCCGCCGTACATCCGGCATACTTTTCCTTCCAATCAGAATTTTCCTCTGTAAACCGATGGAATGTCAGCACCTTACAGATTTTCTCTATCTCTTCGTCAAGAATCTGCTCGGCATCCATAAGTGCATGCTGCTTCAGCCTGTTATTCTCCTCTGCAAGTTTACGAATGTTATCCAGCGTTACCAGACGGCACCCCTCTATCCCCGCAATGTCTTCATCTATATCCGGCGGCATGGAAATATCTAGGAAAAGCCGCTCTTTTGTACGCTTCATCGCTTTCCTTACATGCTGCGCTGTCAACGTGTAATGGGGGCTGGATGTGGCGGAAATAACGACATCTGCCTCTTCCAGATAGTCATACCGTTTCTGATAATCCACATTCTCCACCCGCAGACTGCCACTCCGATAGCCTCCATTGTGAGAGCGCACAGTAGCTATCACGCGGATATCCTCTTTGCTTAAAAGGTCCTTTAAAATAATTCCGCCCATCTGCCCGCTGCTTCCTATCAAAAGCACAGTTTTATGAGATGCAGGAAACCGAAATGCTTCATTCGCCGCCAGCGTCGCCACCGACACCGACGTCTTTGACACCATCGTCTCCGTCTTCACCCGTTTGGCACACATGAGCGCCGCCTGAAAAATAGTGTTCAGCTCATATCCGGTATACCCAGCTTCTTTGGAATATGTATATGCATCCCGCACCTGCCCTAAGATTTCATCCTCGCCGATCACCATCGACTCCATTCCGCACGTCACACGAAAAAGATGCTGCACCGCCATCCTGCCCTGATATCTTCTGACAATACTGCGCAGCCATGTTACATCACTTTCGGCATCCTCCGCCATCATATTCTCCAACTCACTGAAACAGTTTTCCTCACCCTGCACATAAATTTCCGTACGATTGCAAGTGGACAGAAGGACACACTGCTCCACCTTGTTCAGATTTATCATTTTCTTCAGAAAACCAGCAGTTTTTTCCTTGGAAATATAGCACTTCTGTCTATCCACAGATTTTGCCGTCTTATGACTAATACTGATACACTCCATGCCCTCTACACTCCCCGCACTGCCTCCAATGCACGCCTGCCTCTGCACTCCCCGCACTGCCTCCGACGCACGCCCTTCCATCCTATCACTCTTGCTGTACTACTCACAGCGTAGGAAGAATGCTCGCTGCCAAGCGGCATTCTTCCAGACATAAAGTTATACTAAGGCGGTGTCCCTTACCGCCTTAGTATAACTTTATGTCTTTTTAACAGGTCGCGCCGCCTTTCATATGCATCTTTGCTTTCAGAATATCATCCTTATACTTTAAGATTTCATCCGACATAAGCTGTTCCTGCACGTTCTCAAAACCAATGCGGTCAATCGTATCTGCAAATCGCTCTCCCGTCCTGCCCTGCTCGCGGAACAGCAGAATCGCTTTCTCTAATACGGAAAGCACTTCTTCCTCATCCAAGAAAATTTTATCAAGCTTCTTCCCGTGCGCAACTCTCTTGCCCCAGCGTCCGCCAATATAGATACGGTATCCGTAAGCGCTCTCCTCTGCAGCCTTAAACGGACATTTGCCCACGCAGCGTCCACAGTTATTACACTGGTCAGGGTCAATCACCAGCTTGCCGTCCACTACCTGCGACGCGCCCACCGGACACGCCAGCGAGACTTGGCATTTACCGCAGCCGCGGCACTTCTCCAAATCAATTGCCGGAACCCTCTGTCCAACAATGCCGAAATCATTCAAATCCGGTTTCACACAATTATTCGGACAGCCGCCCACTGCAATCTTGAACTTATGCGGCAGCTTCACATCCGCATAGCCATGGTAGAAACGCTCATGTATCTTCTCGGACAGTCCGTATGAATCTAATAAACCATACTGGCAGGTTGTTCCCTTACAGGCAACGACCGGACGCACTTTGGAGCCTGTTCCTCCTGTTTCCAGTCCTTCCTCAGCCAGAAAAGCGCGCAGCTCCTCTATTTTGTCAAAAGGCACACCCACGATTTCTAGCGTCAGCCGCGTCGTCATGACAACGTCACCGCTGCCGAACTTTTCCGCCGCTTCGGCAATCTTTTTATGCTCCGCCGTTGTAATCTTGCCGTTTCTCGTAATCACACGGACATTAAAATTGTCAGTACCCTTATTATGCAGACAACCCAGCGCCTTCACGCGGGTGATTTCCTCCGCCGGAACCGTCACCACACCGGGCGCACTTTGCACTTTCACCACATTGAAGAAGGATGCGCCCTCTAACACCTTCGTGTTTGTATACCCATACCGTTTCAATCTGTTCTGCAGCAAATATCCTCTCTTGCCCTTTGCGCAGACGAGCAACAACTTCTCATCTTTTGCCAGACCCGGAACTTCTCCTTTGACTTTCAGCAAATCTACATAAGTAGCGCCCGGAATGCTGGGACCTGCCGGGTTAACGTCTATCACCCGATAATCCTTTGCCGCACCGGCAAGATATTCCGCCGGCGTGAAACTGCTCATATCGCCGCTTATTTTATTGAGCAGCATATGTACCGCCTGCACAAACGGATGGATTGCCGTCGAAAAAGGCGGCGCATAGGACAAATCCAGACAAGTCATCTGCTCCAGAGTCGCCCCAAACGTCACAGCCATCACGCCGATATCCGTCACCTTATCCACCGCACCGGGACCTAACACCTGCACGCCCAGCAGCTTATGCGTATCCGAATCCGCCACCAGCTTGATGGCAAACCATGCGCTGTCGGGATAATAATGCGCCTTATCATCGGTCACTGCCAAGACGCTGACCGGTTGATAGCCTGCTTCCTTCGCCTGTTCCTCTGACAGACCTGTCCTGCCGCCCGACAAACCGGGAAGCTTTACCACGCCGGTTCCAAGCACGCCCGGATAGGTCACATCCCTGCCACCAAGGGCGAGTGCAAGGGTACGTCCTTCCATATTTGCGGAAGATCCCATCGGCGACCATTGCCGCTCCCCTGTGAGGCAGTTTTTCACCATAGCGCAGTCACCGGCAGCATAAACGTCAGCCACATTGGTAGCCATTTTCTCATCTACAAGGATTGTACCCTTGAACATTTCAATGCCTGTATCCTGCAAAAACCCTGTGTTCGGACGGATGCCGATGGAAAGAATCACCACATCAGCCGCAAGCAGCCCCTTATCCGTCTGCACGCCTGCCGCCCGTTCCTCTCCTGTCACTCCTTCCAGCTTCGTGCCCGTCATCACTTTGATGCCCTTTTTCGCAAGGTGGCGCACCGCATAATCCGCCATCTCCCTATCAAAGCCCGGCATAATCTGGGGCGCCATGTCAATCAATGTCACCGACAATCCTTTTTCCAGCAGATTCTCGGCAACTTCCAGACCGATAAATCCTCCTCCCACGACTACCGCACGCTTCACGCCGTCCCTTGCAATATAATCTCTCGTCTCAATCGCGTCATCCGGTGTACGCATCACGAACACGCCCGGGAGATTTAGTCCCGGAAGCGGCGGCACCACCGGAGAAGCCCCAACCGCCACAATGCATTGGTCGTACTCATAGACTTCCTCCGCTCCTGTGCGGATATTCTTCGCTGTCGCTTTTTTTCCCACCGTATCAAGCGCCGTCACTTCACGCTGCGCATACACCATAGCGCCAGTCAGCGCGCTGTATTTCTCCGGTGTGTTCACAATAAGCTGCTCTTTGTCCTCAATCGCGCCACCCACATAATAAGGCAGTCCACATCCCGCATAAGATATGTCTTTTCCTTTGGTGACAATCGTCACTTCCGCTTCGGGATTCACCCGCTTAAGCTTCGCGGCAGCTTTCGTTCCTGCTGCCACACCCCCAATGACCAATAGTCTCATACCGTACCTCCTCTTTTACATCTGTCCACTTAACATGTTCTTCTCGATTTTTACCAGTACCCATATCATAATCTTGCCATAAAATAAGGAGAAATGCAATCATCCTACTTAACATTTCTCCCCTTTCCCTGTTTGTCATTCCCCTTTATGAACCTGTTTTTCCCCGACAGTCAATATCTTTGCCAGATACTTTGCGGCAGGATAAATGACGTCCTCATCAACACAGAATGCCGGATGATGAATCGGATGCCCTACGCCGGTGCCAATTTTCACATAACACCCCGGTAGCTCTCTGTACATTGTATCCTTGTCTTCATAGTAGGCAAAATCATCGCCGCCCATGGAACTTTCTTCCGGCACAGTCTTCATTCCCAGTTCCTTTGCAATTTTCTCGCAAATCCGTGCCATTTCGCTATCATTGTAGGTAGCAGGCGGTCCGGCAGTCCAAATAACTTCCGCTTCCGCGCCATATGCCAACGCAGTCTGCACAGCGATTTCTCTCACCCGTCTTTCATAGAGCCTGCGGTCTTTTCTATCCATAGTCCGCACCGTGCCCTCCAGTTCGGCATATGCCGGAATCACATTCCACGTAGTTCCCGCCTGTATTCTCGTAACGCTGAGCAGGGAAGGATGAAACGCATTCACATTACGACTCACGACAGACTGCAATCCCTGTACGATTGCCGCCGATGCAAGGATTGGGTCAATCCCGTCGTCCGGATGCGCCCCATGGCATCCTGTGCCCTTCACCCGAATCAAAAAACGATCCACCGCCGCCGTCACATAACCTTCCCTGATACCGATTACCCCTGTTTCATTGGTCGGGTCAGCATGAAATCCCCAGATGCACTCCACATCATCCATCACGTCCGTCTCAAGAATTTTTAACGCACCGTGGGCTTCCTCCTCAGCCGGCTGAAAGATGAACTTAACCGTTCCGCACAGTTCGTCTCTTTTTTGCTGTAAAAGTATTGCCGCGCCAATTCCCGCCGTAATATGAAAATCATGCCCGCAGGCATGCATCTTTCCCACCGTCCCGGAGCGGTACGGCACATCCGCCTCCTCTGTGACCGGAAGGGCGTCTATGTCGCAGCGAAGTGCAATCGTGCGGCTTGCAACGCCAGCCATATCCGCAGATGATTTCCCATCGCACGCTTTTTTATCATATTCGGTGTCTTTCCTACCACGCACTACAGCAACCAGTCCTGTTTCAAGCGGATAGGGTAATATCTCTATCCCCGCCTCCGTAAGCAATTCACGTATTTTCGCCGTTGTCTGCACTTCCTCATAGGGCAACTCAGGGTGTCTGTGAAACCACTCAAAATTCTCTATCAAATATCGCTCCAATTGTTTCTCATTCTGAACATCCATTCCGCCACCTCATCTTCCACTGTTCGGGTCAAGCGCATCTCTTAATGCGTCTCCGACAAAATTAATTGCCATAACAATGACCACGATCAATAAGCCCGGCGGAATCCACAGCCACGGCTGTGTCGTCAGTACCGTCAAGGACTGTGCGCCGTTTAACATATTGCCAAGGCTCGCCTCCGGCGGCTGTACGCCCTGTCCGAGGAAGCTGAGCGCCGCCTCATCAAGAATGGACAACGCCAGCACGGAAGTTGCATAAACCAGAATTGGCGCCACCGTATTCGGTAAGATTTCCGAGAACAGAATATGCCTAAGCGGCATCCCCGCCACAATATTTCCCTTGATAAAATTTGTTTCCCGCAGATTCAGAACATTACCGCGCACCAGCCTTGCAATGCCCGGCCAGTCCACAAACCCCAGAATCAAAATGATATTCCACAAGCCCGGCTTGAAAATAGCCGCAGCCACCAGCACCAACAATATATAGGGAAAGGACATGACCATATCGGTAAAACGCATGATGACCATATCCGCCACACCGCCGAAATATCCTGCCACAAGACCGAGAACCACACCGATTACCGTCGAGATGACCGTAGCCATCACACCGACCAGCAGAGAAATCCTCGTGGCATATAGCAGTCTGCTCAACATGTCTCTGCCAATCTGATCCGTACCGAGCCAGAACTCCTTGGAAGGCGCGCCGCCAAAGGGACCCGCAATCTCATTCGGGTCATAGGGCGCAATGACAGGCGCCAGCAAAGCCGCAAGGACAATCACTCCCAAAACAAGCAGGCTGACTGCCGCAAGATGATGCCTTCTGAATCTCCTTATCACCGTCTGCAAATAGCTTTCGCTGGATATATCCCTTTGCTTTGCCCCATTTGCGGCGTCATATCCGGAAATCACATCGACAGCCATTACCGTTTTTTTGCCAAATTTGTTCGCGTGCTTCCTAAATTTCTTATCCATATTATCTGACATCATTTGCAAGCCCTCCTAATCAAGCTGAATGGTAGGGTCTACCAATGCATACATAATATCTGTGACCAGATTGGCAATGAGCACTACAATTGCCGACAGCAGGCACACACCCATAATCACCGGATAGTCTCTGTTGCTGATGGCGCTCATCGTCATAAGCCCAAGTCCGGGCCATGAGAAAATCTGCTCAATGATGACTGCGCCTCCAAAAAGTACGGGAATCTCCATACCGATTACTGTAATAATCGGCACCAGCGCATTGCGCAGCGCATGTTTGTTGATTACCTTGAAATGTCCGATTCCCTTCGCCTTAGCCGTGCGCAGATAATCCTGCTGTAAAATTTCCAGCATGGCGCTCCTGATATAACGGATATTGCTGCCAGCCATGGAAAAGGCAAGTACAAGCACAGGCATCACCATATGCTTTGCCACATCGGCAACGCCGCCCTGTGTCCCAAGCGTCGTCATCCCGCCGGACGGCAGCCATCCAAGACGAACCGTAAATAAGTAAATTAAAAGCAGCGACAGAAAGAAGCCCGGCACACTGCTCCCCAGAAAGGAAGCTGTCACCACCGCATAATCACCCTTGGAATATTGATGAATTGCACTGTAAATCCCCGCCGGAACCGCCATTATGAGACTTATAAGCAAAGATACCCCCATCAGCAGAAGGGTCGGTCCTATATGACTCCCAATCATCGAACTTACAGATTGATAAGACTTCATGGAATATCCCAGATTACCATGCAGAAGCTGTCCAAGCCATACAAAATACTGAACGTAGACAGGCTTATCCAGTCCAAGCGCAATCCTCTTGGCTTCCACTGCCGCCTCCGACACACGCGGTCCCTGCAGCATCTCCAACGGACTGCCGGCAAGACACATGATCGTATAGTCAATAATTGTGATGCCAATCAGTACAGGAATCGCAATCAGAATACGCTTTAATATATATTTACCCATGCTCTGCCCCCTCCGTACATGATAACACTACCGGACAAGCCGCCAAATGCGCATTGCCCGCAGCCAAACACTCTTCTGCCCTTATCTGCGCCGTTTGCGGCGCATTCTTCCCATATGGTATATCCTGTTCTTCCTCTGCGGCATACAGTTTATGCTCCTTATATGGCACATCATGTTCTTTATATGCCACCTCACGTAATGCCGGCGTCTTTCGCTTACACCGCTCAACGGCATAGGGACAGCGAGGATGAAATCTGCAGCCTTCTGGCGGGTTTGCACTGTTGCCGATTTCTCCCTGCAAAAGCTTACGCCCACGCGCCCTCTCCTTCGGGTCCGGCACAGGAACCGCTTCCAGCAAGGCTCTTGTATACGGATGCTGTGGATGACTAAAAATCTCCCTCGCCTCACCGTATTCTACAATCTTTCCCAGATACATCACCGCAATCTTGTCGCTGACATAGTTGACCGCCCCGAGTCCGTGTCCCACAAACAGCAATGTTAATCCAAGTTCCTTCTGCAAATCTTTTAACAGATTCAATATCTGCGCCTGTATTGACACATCCAGCGCGCTGACCGGTTCGTCGCAGACAATAAATTCCGGATTCAAAGATAATGCCTTCGCAATCCCGATTCGCTGTCTCTGCCCACCCGAAAATTCATGCGGATACCTGCCAAGCACTGTCCGGGACAGTCCCACCATGTCTAAAATCTTTATGATATCCTGTTCTACGGTATCTTTCTCAGAAATATGATGGTACAGCATAGGCTGCGCCAATATCTCATAAATATGTTTGCGCGGATTCAGTGAAGAATACGGGTCTTGAAACACCATCTGCAATTTCGTCCTGATACGCTCCATCTCTTTCTTATTCCTGCGTAACTGTGCCAAATCGCATCCGTTATAGTATATCCTGCCCTCCGTCGGTGTCTCCAACCCTACAAGCTGTCTCCCGATTGTAGATTTGCCGCATCCGGATTCACCCACAAGCCCCAGCGTCTCTCCCCGCATAATCGAGAAGCTGACGCCGTCCACCGCTTTGATATGTCCGGTCGTATGCGTAATGATACCGCCTTTTACCGGATAATATTTCTTCATATCTTCCACTCGAATCAGTGGAACCTTATTTTCATCCAACATAAACTAACTCCACTTCCATGCTGTTGCAGTCTTCGTTTCGCTTAAGACAGCATTTATTGCGGTGCAGGAGACGGGTCTGCGTTCTCCTCTTTCGCCACAATGCATCTGGCTGTATGCCCTTCACCAAACGAATACGCCTCCTGCGGCTTATCACACTTTTTGCAGCGATATGGACATCTGTCCGCAAAACGACATCCCACAATATTATCATAGTTTTCCGGCACGATACCGGGTATTGCCTGCAGTCGTCTGTCCGCGTCATCCCGAATGGTTGGCACTGTATTTAAGAGAGCCTGCGTATACGGATGCTTCGGATTATAGAACAACTCCTCCGTCGGCGCCTCCTCTATAATCTGTCCCGCATACATCACAAGCACCCTGTCAGCGGTATTGGCAACCAGACCTATATCATGCGTAATCAGTATCATCGACATGTTTTTTTCCTGCTGAAGCTCCCTTAGCAGCTTCATAATCTGTGCCTGAATCGTCACGTCCAGCGCCGTAGTCGGTTCATCCGCGATTAACAGCTTAGGATTGCAGGATAATGCCATTGCAATCATAGCCCTCTGGCGCATTCCCCCCGAAAGCGTATGCGGATATCTTCTCATCATCCCCTCCGCCTCCGGCATTCCTACCTGAACAAGCAGCTCCACCGCCCGTTTTCTCGCCTCTTCTTTGGATAAATGCATATGCGTCCGAATACTCTCCACAATCTGGCTGCCCACAGTAAATACAGGATTGAGCGATGTCAGTGGGTCCTGAAAAATCATGGTCAGCTCATCTCCCCGAATCCGGTCAAGCTCTTTCTCACTCATGGCAAGAAGGTTCTTACCGTCAAAGAAGACAGAGCCGTCCGTGACAGCTCCGTCCCTTCTTAACAATCCCATAATAGACAATGACGTAACACTTTTCCCGCAGCCGGATTCACCTACAATACAGACTACTTCCCCATGGTCTACGTGGAAACTGACGTGATCGACACTGATATTTTGTCCGTAATCCCCTGCAAAGACTGTTGTTAAGTCCTGCACCTCCAACAAATGTGACATAGTAATCCTCATTTCAACGAATCTGCTTCTTATTCTGTAACATCCCAGTTGTGTACGTTATTGAAGAATCCATACACGCTCGGTTCTGCACCCGTCACACGATTGCTAACCGCTCCCTGCGCACTGATTACATATACGGAAAACATTGCTGCATCTTCCTGCATTTTCCTGTCCACAATAGAATAAAACTCCTTAATTTCAGATACATCGCTGGTCTGCTGTGTCCCCTCCAGCGCTGAAGCCACTTCATCATTATAGTATCCTGTCCAGCTTCCCTCGCCGCCTAATAACCAAGACACATCCGGATAAGGGTCTACCGGCGCATAAGTATACTGCACCGCCATAATATCATAGTCCGTTGACCCTGCTGTTTCCATAAGCGTCGCCAAATCTACTGTGGTAATCTCCACATTGATACCGACTGCCGCCCACTGCGCCGCAATAACCTGCACGCCGTTGACAAACGTATTGTCGCCGGAATTTACATAGAAACGAAGGGTCTGGGAACCATCCCATCCTGCCTCTGTCAGAAGCTCCTTCGCTTTTTCCGGATTGTATTCCATCGGCTCTACAGAAGCGTCAAAGAACGGACTTGCTGAAGAGAGGAACCCGTCTATTACTTCGCCGTGTCCCTTTAACAGTTGGTCTACAAGCTGCTGCCTGTCGATTGCATAGACAAGCGCCTGTCTCACTCTTGCGTCCGGAATATTCGCTGTCTGGATAAACGCGGACTGATTCGTCACCGGAGAACCATAAACCACTTTCACATTCTCCAATGCCTCGATGCTTTCATAATCCTCCTGCGGAATTGCCGTCATCGTATGCTGCGTAATGTCTATCTCGCCCGACTGCAGCCCTGCATAAATCTGACTTCCATCCACAATCTTGATATTAAGTTTATCTATCTTCGGCGCACCCTTCCAATAATCAGCATTCGCCGTATATGAAATATAATGATCTGCATCATATCCCGTCATGAAATAGGGACCGCTGATGACATCCGGCTGATTAAACCACTCGTTTGACATTAAACTGCTTTCATCGAATTTCTCTATAATATGTTTCGGCAGCACATGCAGATATCTCGCATAGCTGTTCTGGAATGTCGTAAGCGCCATCGGATACTTTGCGGTAAACTGTATCGTCTTATCGTCCAGCACAGTCAACCCCGCCATGGAGGTTGCCCCCTCTTCGACGAAACCTGTCTCATCATCGGTTCCCTCAAAAGCATACAACAGCAGGGTCGTGTTTGCCACAATCGGGCTGGCGTAGCGCATTACCGAATATTCCACATCATATGCCGTAATAGGTGTGCCGTCAGACCATGTCGCCTTGTCATCCACATGTACGATAAAATGAATGTTATCCTCCGTCGTGATACTATCCGCTAACATTCCTTGAAAATTCAAATCTTTATCTAACTCCATCAGCGGTAGAAACATCAAATCCAGCGCGTGCTTATTGATTTCTGTCTGGTCGATTGCAAACGGATTCACCCCGCCGAGACTATCCGTTACACCGATATTGATAATCTTCTCACCTTCTGCCGCCGTTGCAGGACCCGCAGCTTCACCCTGTTCCGCCCCTGCTTCGCCAGCAATGTTTTCCGCAACCGCACCGTTGCCCGACGTATCACCGTTATTACCGCCGCATGCTGTCACAATTGTCAGTATGGCAATCGCCAAGAACACACTTGTCAGCTTCTTTACAAATTTTTTCATTGTTCTCCTCCATTTCAAATGCAGTATATCTGCTATTGCACATATATGAAGCATTTATTTCCTACTTTTCTACTAGGATTTGTGTGAAATTATACTTCTTATATAAATTTATGTCAATATCTTTCTGTAAATCCTTCCCAATGCGTATACTTTCCCCAACAATTCCTACCGGCATATCCTACCCTTTATTTTCCAATCGACTTAGTATAGCATAACCTTGACAAAAAAAGCAATGAGATGTATATTTTCTACAATTATGATAAATACAAAGGAAAATATGAATGAAAAATTTACTTAATTACCAGTCCAGCGAATACGACTGCGGACCGGTATCCCTTACAAATGCAGTCCGTTATCTGTTCGACCGTGAAGTCCTCTATCCTGACATCATTAAATATATTATGCTGTATTGTCTGGATTCATACAATGAAGACGGAGAAGTCGGTAAGCGAGGCACTTCCGCCTCTGCTATGATGTTTCTAAGTAACTGGCTTAATCAATTTGGTCAAATGAAAAACTTCCCTATCTTCTGTGAATTTTTGTCCGGTGAAAATGTTTATTTGTCTCAAAGCAGCAAGATTGTGGAATCATTACAGCAGGGCGGTGCTGTCGTGCTCAGACTTTTCCTTGACGTTGGACACTATGTACTGTTGACAGGGATTGAAGGTGATAGTGTTTACCTCTTTGACCCCTACTACGAAGAACTGGACGATCCGGAATTGGATTCGGAATATTTTGCAGAAGGCATTACATTCATTACCGACCAGCCCAAACGTGCTAACCGCTTGGTTTCCATTGAACGTCTCAACCGCTTGACAGAGGGTTTTTATGAAATGGGACCCTACAATATCCGCGAGGCAGTCATTATATTTAACAAAGAAACCCGCCTGTCTCCCGAAGACACGATTGAATATTTTATTTAGTTTCCTATTGAACATTTGCTAATGAAACGGCGAGGTCAGAATCTTTCTGCCTCGCCCCGATGCTTCCTGCTGTCTTGTTATTTCAAGTTTCCTCGCTGCTACTGCTCCATCTGTCTGCCCAGAAATCCGGCGGCGGACTGGATTAGCTTCTGTTCAACTTCTCCCATCTTAGACTTATGGTCTGTCTCTAACAGAAGCACCGAGCCGATAACGTCTCCTTCACAGATAATCGGACTAATTGCCTCGTGATGAAATTCATCCTGATCGTTACTGACCTGAATAAAATTCCGGTCGCCCTTCGCCGCTACCAGACTTTCTCTATGATTAATCTTCTCTTCCAGTTCTCTGCTGATTGACTTGCCGAGCATATTTTTCATACCGCCTGCTACCGCGATGAACTGATCCCTGTCGGAAATCATCGCAATATGTCCCGATACCTGTGCCATGCTCTCGGCATACTGCTTTGCAAAAGTACCCATTTCACCAATGGGTGAATATTTCTTTAAAATAATTTCTCCCTCTCTGTCAGTGAATATTTCTAACGGGTCCGACTCTCTGATACGCAGAGTTCTCCTTATCTCCTTAGGAATCACAATTCGTCCGAGATCATCTATCCGTCTAACAATACCAGTTGCTTTCATATTATATAACCTCCATCCGTAAATCATAGCCGTAGTGTAACTTATGTCCCGACGCCGTCCCGAATCCGGTACGTCATATTTTCATTTATCTCTACGTTTTTACTATTATTTGTAAAGAAGGAAATTATATGCATGTAATCCTTGAATTTCAATCGGCTGTTTCCAGTCTTATTTTTTGACGCCTTTCGCACCCGACAAATTCGCATTTTGTAAAATATTGCTGTCGAAAGACGTCAGAACATTCTTCTCCTCACGCTCTCTCTTCAGGGCGAGCTTCACCATATCGTCCAGCAGCTGCGCATAGGGTTTATCCAATGCCTCCCATAAGTAAAATGCCAGTGAACCGGGAATCGGATTGATTTCATTCACATATGCCTGTTCGGTATCCCTGTCAATCATAAAGTCAATTCGGGACACACCGCTGCAATTCAACACTTGAAAAGTCTTCACTGCCATCTGTCGGATTTCTTCGCGCTTTTGCAAAGTCAGATTGGCTGGCAGTTCTCGCTTCGCCGTGTGCATTCCTTCCGAACCGCCTTTATTTCCCGCCACATATTTATCCTCATAACTCAAAATCTCATCACTGGATATTGGCTCTTCACATTCGGAGGCATATGCTTCCTCGTAATCTCCCAATACGGCACAGTTGATTTCCCGCAGATTCATAATCGCCCGCTCCACCAAAACTCTGGAGCCAAACGTAAACGCATACTCTAACGCCTCACGCAGACCTTCACGGTCCTTTGCCACCTTAATCCCCACACTAGACCCAAGATTAACAGGTTTTACGATGACCGGATATTGAATCCTTGCCTCCACCTTATCATATGCCGCTTTCTCGTCGCGCTCATACTCCTTCACGTTCAAGGTCACACAATCCAATACCGGAATCCCGTTATCCTTAAGCACTGTCTTCATCACATATTTATCCATCGTCACTGCTGACGCGCCGACATCACAGCCTGCAAACGGAATATTGTAATGACGAAGATAGCCCTGCAGCGAACCATCCTCCACATTAGCGCCATGCACTACCGGAAACGCCACATCAATCTGTGCCACTACCGAGCTGCCAAATTTCTTGACCGGATACTGGATGAGCTGCACCTGTCCCTGCTCGCACATACAGAACACTCTGACGCTCTTTGCAAGCAGCGACGGAATATTCTTGTAATTGGCAATATCACCGACTGCCTCACCCGTATACAGTTCGTTGTCCTTTGTAATATAAATTGGTATCGGTTCATACTTCTCCCTGTTAAAAGAGTTATATGCCTGCAATCCGGAGATTACCGAAACCTCATGCTCCACACTCTTACCGCCAAAAAATACACCCACTCGTATCTTCATCTTAATCTCCATTCCGGAGCGTTTACGCGACGGGGCGACGCAAGTCTTAAATTTGCGTCTGCCATCAAAACAAATTTGTGACGCTCCGGCACAAATTTGCTTGTAAAAAATCAGCACTTCAGTGTAATTTTTGCACTTACGCGTAATTATCCGGCAAATCATTCTCGATCAGAACTACCTTCTGTCTCTCATTCGGTATCGCATTAACCATCTGAAATGCTTCCTGCAATGTATCGACCACAATCATCCTGTTGTGGGCAAATCCTGCTTCTGTCAATCCTTCCTGAATCGGTTGGGTCTGCTCTTTACCAATCAACACCGCATAATCACATTTATCTGCCGCATACATGCCCGCCTCTTTGTTCTCGTCATACTGCTTTTCCCCTAGTTCAACCATACCGGGCGTCATCAGAATCCTCAGTTCCTTGAACATTGCAAGCGTATCCAGCGCCGCCATAAATCCACTCTTGTTGGAATTGTAGGCATCGTCCAGAACAATCCAGTTTCCTTGTTTTCTAAGCTGTAACCGATGCTCCACACTTTCAAGCTGCTTTACCGGATACTGTAATTTATCCATTGGTATCCCTAATGTATGCGCCACAGCGATAGCTCCGGCAATATTCTGTACATTATGATTTCCCACAAGACGCGTATGGAACTCATACTCGTTTCCTTTCTCGTCTTTCATCCTGAATGCGGAACCTTGCGGTGAAACGCTTATCCCATATGCCCGGAAGCTCAGCCCCTCACCCGTCGTACCATAGCTTACAACGTTCTTGTCAGTCTTATGTGCCCGGATATACTCATTGTCATAATTCAAGAACACTTTGCCGTCCGGAGGCACCGCATCCGCCAGTTCAAATTTGGTGCCGATGATATTCTCGATCGTATGGAAACTCTGTAAGTGCTGCGGTCCAATGGATGTGATAATACCATAACCGGGATGCACCAAATCACAGATTTCCTTGATATCTCCTACCTCTCTTGCACCCATTTCACAGATAAAAATCTCATGATACGGCTTCATCTGTTCCCTGATTGTCCTGACAACACCGAGCGTCGTATTATAATTGCCCGGCGTATGCAGCACATTAAACTGTTCGGACAGCAGCGCGCTCAGAAAATATTTTACACTCGTCTTTCCATAACTTCCGGTGACGCCGATTATTTTTAAATCCGGCATATCCTTCAGGATACGCGCCGCATCATTAATATAGTAACGGTCAATCCCCTGCTCAACCGGTGTATTAATAAAATTCACCAGCAATACCAGAAACGGCTGTAATAAAAATAATATCAACAGCATGTTTTCACATACCCGCATCCTGTACTGCACCATGCAAAGCGACCCCACTATACCAAGCCCATAGATGATTGCCGTAGTCAAAAGCAGCCGTTTCACCCGCTTCGTATATACAAGCGGTTTCTTTGCCGGACGAGGCTTGTTGACTATGATTGTCATGATATTCATAATACATGCGGCAATCAGACATCCTGCGCTGCCAACCAGCACTAACGGCAGGGCTGCAAGCGCATAGAGACTCTTGCCCATAAGCCTTCCCACATTACTGTGTACCCGCATCCATTCCACATATTCACGCGGCTTATATGAATTCTGCTGAAACATATGCACAATATAAAGTTCATACAGAACTGTCCCCGTTAAATACGTGGCAAACCAGATGATTGTCAATGCAATATACATATATCTTATTCCTACCTGCTCTTTACTGCTCTTTACTGCTCTTTACTGCTCTTTACTGCTCTTTACTTTTCTTTACGATTCACTGCTGTTCCTTACCACTCATTAACACGCTTTACCACTCTCATCAAATACCGGCGCCATCAGCCAAAAAATGCCGTTAGTGCACCATGTACTTTCGGCGCCTGCTGCGCAAAAGAAAAATGTCCGGCACCCTCACATACGACAAGCCCTGCATCCGGAATCAGTTCTTCCATTCTCTTTGCATCAGACAGTGGCGTTGCCGTGTCCTGATCTCCCCAGATTAACAAAACCGGACATTTCACCAAATGCATGAGCGGTTCCAAATCCTCGTTCACTACTTTCACCAGCGTCGCGCGCATCGTCGGTGTCGCATTGTTATAATCCGCTGACCCACGTTTACGCCTCATGTCATCCACCGCATCGGGATACAGGAAATGCATAATCTTCGTACTCATAACCGCACGACCAATTTTATAACACTTCAGGCTCACTTTCTGCCTAAAACTTTTCTTCGGCAGAATACCCGCACTATCAATCAAAACAGCCTTTTCTATCGTAAAGGGCTGGTTCTGCCTCGCATTCATCTTAAAGAACACCCTTCCGCCAAACGAGTGAACAACGACACTAAACTTTGTTATTTCCAGAGACTTAATAAACTTCATGACAAAATCGACGTAATCGTCTACACACCACGGTTCAGGCGGTTCCTGTGTTTTACCAAACCCCGGCATATCAAGCGCAATCACTCTGTGCTTCTCCGACAATACCTGAATAATGCCTGCATAAAGCGTAATATCAGCTCCCCAGCCATGTAACAGCAATATGACGTCTCCTAAACCTTTCTCTATATAATTGACCGTTATCTCATCAATCTTCTTAACCAATGTTCTCTCCATATCCAATCAATTATCGACATAACCTGCCTGCGCCGTCTTATCATACAGATTGCGCACCGTTCGTTTCTCTTTCACTCAAGTCAAACAACTATTATCATATACCTATGCCCGGCATTTGGCAATTATGTTTCTATCCGTGGTATGCAGAAAATGCCGCAAACTACTCGCACGCTTTCATCATACCCTCCACAAGCTCCGGATAAACGAACTCACAATCGCTTCTGCGGAAAATCCCGAAGTTCTCTCCGTTTCCCGTAAAAGAATTATTATCCCACCAGCAGCATGTGATGCCTCTCTTGCGTGCTGCCTCTACATAATATGCTGCAAAATCCGTTCTCACTTCAATATTGCCGCCCTTATCTCTCGCACCAAACTCATCAATTACTACAGCAATGCCATTCTGCACATACTTCCTATAGAGTTTGTCCATCATTCTGTCAATCTCAGAGGTATCGGAAAGATTCGCCGAACTCCACTGGTCTGTACTTCCGCTCTCACTCTCCGCCTCCAGTGCAAAATGATAAGGTATGTAAGCATGTACTTCCACCATAATTTTCTGTTCATTGCCCTCTATATCCTGCGGAATGGCAAAATATTTATTGGTAACTCCGTCCAAGGAAGCCGCATATCCTGTCACAAGCAGATATCTCTCCTTATTATGACCACCGGAAGCACGCACAGTATCCACAAATGCCTGATTTAATTCATTGATACACTGCACCGCTTCCACACACTGCTGTTTGTTTAAATCAAGCCACCATTCATTGGTTGTACCTACCAGACGCGGTTCGTTCATTCCCTCCATGATCAAATGTTCGTCATAGTCCGCAAACCGTCCGGCGACTTGCGTCCAGATTGAAGTTATATAGGATAACGATTGTTCCATATATTCCTGTGACGGATAAAAATAATCTGTCGAATTATCATGATGAATATTCATGATAACATGCATGTCATTATCAATGGCATAATCTACCACTTCCTGCACACGGTTCAGCCACACTTCACTAATCGTATAGCTTCCATCCGTTTCCCGTGTCACATGATTGTGCCACGAAACCGGTATGCGTATTGTCTGAAAACCTGCTGCCTTAATCGCATCGACCATTTCCTTCGTCGTGACAACTCCACACCAGTAGGATTCAAATTCCAATTCATTTTGTTTATTCTGCTCGGAATTCGCATCAAAAGTATTGCCAAGATTCCAGCCAATTTTCATATCTTGTACAAATTCAACTGCTTCAGACAGCACCGGAGCGTCCTCACCTGTATCCGCAGCCTCACCTTCTCCGCTCTCCTCCTCCGTGATATTGTCTTCTGCATCATTCTCATCCGACAAGTCCGTCTCCACAACATTTACATCATCTGTCTTTGTCAAATCTGTTCCCGTACCATCCGCCTCGACAATATCCGCTCCTGCATTCATCTCGTCTGTACTCCCACTATCCGCCACTTCTTCCGTCTTCTCTGTCAGTTCAGAAACTGTATTCGCTTCCTCTCCGCACCCCATTATCGTTATTCCCATAATCACCGCCAGACCCAAAGCAATTATCCGTCTTTTCATAGTCTGCTCCTTTCCGTATTGTTTTCATAATTTTATTTTACTGTATAAGGAGCATAAACCGCAATATTATTTCTCCATATAATCTTCGTAATCCATCTCACTGGCAAACAGCATATACTCACCGTTGACATATCCCATATAACCGCTTTCTACCGTATAACCTTTCATATCCTTACCTCCATTCAAATTGTATCGAACTTTTGTTCTGCTATAAGGATACAAAAAATAGAGTCCCATATTGCGGACTCTATCCATATTTTTTTAATTCTCTTCAAATTATTTTCATTATGGCTCCCACATTTCTACTTGATATTTCCATCAGATGCCTCTCATTTCCCTTAACTTTGCTATAATCCGCGCCAGCTCTTCTACCACGGTATCTATTTCCTCTTTCGTATTCTCCTCTCCAATCGTGAACCGGATAGAGCCGCGCGCAAGTTCCGGAGACAAGCCGATTGCTAAAAGCACATGGGATGGGTCAAGTGCGCCCGTCGTACACGCCGAACCGCCCGACGCACAGATTCCCTTCATGTCCAGCATGATGAGCGTCGACTCGCTCTCCACCGCTTCAAAACTGAAATTGACGTTCCCCGCCAGCCTCATTGTACGATGTCCGTTTAACCGTACATCCGGAATCTCCCGCTCAATCCGCATCATCAGATAATCCCGCAATTCCACTTCTTTCTTCGTCTTCTCCTCCATGATGCGGTAGGCGCGTTTTACCGCCGCTGCAAGCCCGGCAATACCGGGAACATTTTCCGTTCCGGCGCGTCTGCCTCTCTCCTGCTGTCCTCCGTGCATAAAGGAATGCATACGGACTCTTCTATTGATATAAAGAAATCCCACACCCTTGGGTCCGTTAAACTTATGAGCACTGGCAGATAACAAGTCAATATGGCACTCTGCAACGTTGATTGGGAGCTGTCCATAAGCCTGCACGGCGTCTGTATGAAAAAGAATGCCGTGTGCCGCCGCAATCTCCCCAATTTCCCTGACAGGCTGTAATGTTCCGATTTCGTTATTGGCATACATCACTGATATCAAAATAGTATCCGGTCGTATCGCTCCCTCAAGCTGCTTCACATCCACCATACCTTCCTCGTCCACATCCAGATAGGTTATCTGCGCCCCTCTTTTTTGTAGGTATTCACAAGTATGCAGCACTGCATGGTGCTCGATTCTGGTGGTGATAATATGTCTGCCTTTATCCCGATACGCCTCATAAACCGCCTTGAGCGCCCAGTTATCGGATTCAGTTCCGCCCGACGTAAAATAAATCTCGTTTGCCTCTGCCCCCAGCGTCTCCGCAATCGTCTCTTTGGCGTTAATCACCGCTTTCTTGCTTTGACTGCCCAGTCTGTAGATACTGCCGGCATTACCGTAGCATTCCGTAAAATACGGCATCATAGCCTCCACGACCTCAGGCGCAGTCTGCGTCGTTGCCGCGTGATCCATATAAATCATCATAATAACTATGCCCTTTCCCAATCGGAATTTTAATGTTTTTACAACAACTGCTCTTCCATATCCCTAAGCGCCGCTTCTGTCAGCGCAAGCAGTAGCTCCTCGTCTTTTTCAATCACTCCGCACTTCTTATACCGCAGTCTGAATACGGGCGTCCCTTTGGGGTCAAAAGTCATCCTGCCCTCGTAAGCCTGCAGCAAATGCGGGATGTTCTCCACCTTGATTGGTGCATCCAGCCGCATCAGAAAACGAATTTCCTCATTCTTTCCTTTTACTTCCATCATATACAGTCTGTGCGCATGGGAACGAATCAGAGCGATACGCAGAAGATTCTCCGCAGACTTCGGTATCTCGCCAAAACGGTCCAACAGTTCCTCCCGCATATCTTCGCACTCTTTCTCGTTATCAATTCCTGCAATCCGCTTATAAATATCTAGCTTCTGCACTTCATTGACAATATAGGACGGCGGAATATATGCGTCCGCATCTAAATCAATGCTCGTATTAAAATCTTCTATCGTAGAAATCCCTTTGAGATTCTTAACTGCCTCATTCAACATTTTACAGTACAAGTCATACCCGACAGCCTGCATGTGGCCGTGTTGTTTCGAGCCGAGCAGATTCCCCGCACCACGGATTTCCAAATCCCGCATGGCAATCTTGAACCCGCTGCCCAAATCCGTAAACTCTTTGATTGCCTGCAGTCTTTTTTCCGCTATTTCCTTGAGCATCTTATCCCTTTTATACATCAAAAAGGCGTAAGCTGTCCGGTTAGAGCGTCCCACACGTCCTCTTAACTGATACAACTGCGAAAGCCCCATCTGATCGGAATCATGAATGATCATCGTATTGACATTGGAAATGTCCAGACCGGTCTCAATAATTGTCGTAGAAACCAGCACGTCTATCTCCCCGTCAATAAAATCATACATGATGCGTTCCAGTTCATTTTCCTTCATTTGTCCATGCGCAAAAGCAACATTTGCCTCCGGCACCAACTTACCGATTGCCGCCGCAATATCCGCTATGTTATTGACCCTGTTATAGACATAGTACACCTGTCCTTCTCTGGACAGTTCTCTGACAATCGCTTCCCGTACCAGCTCTTCGCTGTACTCACAGACAAAAGTCTGGATAGGATGTCTGTCTCCCGGTGCTTCTTCCAGTACACTCATGTCGCGGATGCCAATCAGACTCATATGAAGCGTTCTGGGAATCGGTGTAGCCGTCAGCGTTAGCACATCCACATTTTCTTTCAGCTTCTTAATCTTCTCTTTATGTGTCACCCCGAAACGCTGCTCTTCGTCGATAATCAGCAGGCCCAAATCCTTGTATTTCACATCAGCAGACAGCACGCGGTGCGTGCCAATCACAATATCAACCATGCCTTTTTGTAAATCAGCCACCGTCTTCCTCTGCTCGGAAGATGTACGGAATCTGGACAGCAAATCAATCCGCACCGGATAATCCTTCATCCTCTGTATAAATGTATTGTAATGCTGCTGTGCCAGAATCGTTGTCGGCACAAGGTAAACGACCTGCTTTCCTTCCTGCACCGCCTTAAATGCAGCACGGATGGCAATCTCCGTCTTGCCGTATCCCACATCGCCACAAATTAGACGATCCATGATTTTACTGCTCTCCATATCTTCCTTCGTCGCAGCAATGGCACTAATTTGATCCTCCGTCTCCTCAAAAGGAAACATCTCCTCAAACTCTTTCTGCCATACCGTATCAGGACCGTACCGGAATCCTTGACTCTGCTGCCTGACCGCATAAAGCTCCACCAGATCCTGCGCCACCTCGTCCACTGCGGTGCGCACCTTCGACTTCGTTTTATTCCATTCCTGCGTCCCCAGCTTATTCAGCTTCGGTTTACTGCCCGACTCAGCGGAAGCGTATTTCTGGATTACATCAAGTCCCGTGGCAAGCACGTAGAGAATCCCTCCGTCCCGATAAGATATCTTTATATAATCTTTGACGATTTTTTCCACTTCCACCTTCTCTATGCCTTGATAAATGCCAAGCCCATGGCTCTCATGCACAACGTAATCGCCGACTCTCAGTTCATTAAAATCATTTATTTTCTGTCCCTGATAGATTTTTTTCTTCTTCTTTTTCTTCTTTTCCGCCCCAAAGATGTCGCTCTCCGATATCACAATAAACTTAATGAGCGGATATTCAAAGCCCTTCAGAACCCTGCCATAATATGTCATGACCTCGCCGGGCTGCACCTCCCGCATCGGGTCTTCACTGTAAAAAGCGCTGATTTCCTGTTCCCGCAAATCCTCTGCCAGCCGTTTCGCCCTCGTTCTGGAACCGGAAAGCAGAAGGATACGGTATCCCCGCCGCTTATAGCCGTTTAAATCCTTCACCAGTGCCTCAAAACTATTGTTGTAAGAAGAGAGACTCCGCGCCTGAATGTCAAATTTCCTATCCGCTTTAAAAAGGGGATTCTTTGCGTCCATCATGGAAAGCGTAACCACTCTCCCCTGCGTAATCTTCGCCGCCGTCTCTTCCATGCTGTATAAAACATCCATCTGACCCGGCAGTATATATCCTTTTTCAACACGGTGCATCATACTTTCCCGAAATTCCAGTTCAACCGCCGCCGCATGTTCCCTGACCCTCACCGGTTCATCAATAAAAACACAGCTTGCTCCCTGTTTTCCAGACTGTGCCGCCGATTCCCCCAGACAATCTAACAGCGTAGACAATTTCGGATAAAAATATCGCACATAGCTTTCCAGATTCACCGCATTGCGGGACAGTCCCAGTTCCAGCAGTTGCTCCGTCAGTTCTTTCACCTGTGTCTCAATACGGTGCGCCTCCTCGGTTTTCATTTCTTCACGCAGTTTCGACGCATACCGTCTGCATTCTTCCTGTATTTTTTTAAGCCCGCTGCGCAATTCATTATCCGACAAAATAAACTCTGTGGCAGGGTAAATCGTGACAGACTCAAGCTTTTCTATCGAGCGCTGGCTTAAGATATCAAAACTGCGGATTGACTCTACGTCCTCTCCCCATAATTCTATACGATAGGGATTTTCTTCCGTCAAATCAAAAATATCCACGATACCGCCCCGGATGCTGAACTGCCCCGGCGCCTCCACCTGATAGTTCTTTTCATAGCCCAGCTCTACAAGACGGGCAGCCAGCCCACTCTCTTCTATGCTGCTTCGCTTATCAATGTGTATCACATGCTTTTCCCATGCTTCCACCGGCGTCTGCGGCGACATCAGCGCATCGTATGTCGTAATGACCGTAACCGGTCTTCCCTCCATTATTTTGCGCAGGCACCTAATCCGTTCCATCGTCAACTGGTTTCCATGAATATCCGCCTGAAAAAAAATCAAGTCTTTGGCGGGATATAACATGACATTCCTGTCATAAAATTTGTAATCCTCATACAATTCTTTTGCCCGAAGATCGTTGAACGTCACAATCATTTTATACCGGAACGCTTCGCTCAACCCGTAAATCATATGCAGCTTCTGTGAATCTGCACAGCCGCTCAGCGCCACGGAAACCCTGCTTTTTACAAGCATCTTTTTTATTTCCTCGTATTCTCCCAACTCTTCCAAGGGAGCAAGTAAAGCCCTCACATTATACCTCCTTGCCTACCTTTCGCGCTCCTATACGGAGAATGCCTGCTTTTTGCATTCTCCTGCGCGAAACTTTAGAACTTCTTAGCGAAGCAGCCCTTGCTGTGAGCTTTTAGAAGTTCTTTTCGCGCTATTATATAAGTTCATCGCAGCGTCCGCCCCGTCCTTGATCATGACCTCCACAGCGTCCGCCGCACGATTTGCACTTTCATCCATAATTTCCCGCTCTTCCTTGGAAAAATGCCCCAGCACATAATCTGCCAGATCGTACCCTGCCGGCTTCTCTCCGACCCCCATCTTCACACGCTGAAATTCGTCGTGTCCAAGATGCAGAATAATATTCTTCAGTCCGTTATGTCCGCCCGCACTTCCTTTCTTGCGTATGCGAATCTGTCCTACATCCAGACTAATATCGTCGGAAATCACAATCAGCTCATTCTTCTCGTCTGCCCTATAAAAGTCTATGACTTCCCTGACGCTCTCACCACTCAAGTTCATATAGGTCTGCGGCTTTACCAAGACCACTTTTTCTCCTCCCACAAAGCCCTTACCGATAAGCGCCTTGTGCTTACGTTCTCCCACCGTAATATGATTCTTTGACGCAATGACATCAATCACATCAAAACCGATGTTATGCCTCGTATTTTGATATTGTCTGTCTGGATTTCCCATTCCTGCGATAATGTACATAGTTACCTCGATTCTTCACTTTCATTCTATTTTGAGTTCTATACTAAACTACATTAAAATATTTTCCTGCATACGCAGACTAGTCTTTCCATAAGCCTGCTGTTACATTGTATCAATATTTTTGCATTCAGACAAGAAAAGAACAAAATGCCTGCGGCATTATGTTCGGAAGAACCTTCGGTTCTTCCACTTTTCGGCGGAATTTCATATTAAAGAACAAAATGCCTGCGGCATTATGTTTTATTACACAAGAAAAGGACGCTCACAGCGTCCCTTTCTATCCACATTATGCATTTGCTACTCATCATCGGGCTCTGAAAGTGCCTTTTCATAGCTTTCCAGAATAATAGTTTGTATTCTGTCACGGGTTTCTGAGTTGATTGGATGCGCAATATCCCGATACTCACCGTCATTAGCTTTCTTGCTTGGCATTGCAATGAAAAGCCCTTTCTCACCTTCAATTACTTTAATGTCATGAACTACGAATTCATCGTCTATGGTAATTGAGACGATTGCTTTCATTTTGCTGTCTTGAGTCATTTTACGCACGCGGACATCAGTAATTCTCATGAAAATCAGCCTCCTTATCATATGATACCGAACAGGAACCTGTCGGTTTTCACAAGCTTTTCCACACAAGTCATACTCATCAAGCCACGTAGCTTGTAATAAACATTTAATTAATAACGCTCATGCCTCTTACACAAGAACAAAATGCCTTTGGCATTATGTTCGGAAGAACCTTCGGTTCTTCCACTCTTTGGAGAAATTTCCTATTCACATAAAAATCTCTCGATAATAGCAACCGCCTTTCCATCATATCATTAAATTACATATCTGTCATTATGTTCTACAACAATTTCTATTCCATTTTCTCCCTTATGGTAAGAATTGGCGCGTATCGTGCCTCTGCTTTCCACGATACAGTTCTCAATATGTGTATTATCCCCAATATACACATCATTCAGAATGATGGAATTTTTAATATAGCAGTTGTTACCGATATATGTTTTCTTAAAGATTACGGAATCCTCAACTTTACCGTTCACAATACAGCCGCTGGAAATCAAACTGTTCCTAATATTTGCCCCGGTATTATATTTTGCCGGCGGAAGATCATCAACCTTGGAATAAATATCCGGATACTGCCGGAAGAAATAATTTCTAATCTCCGGATTTAAGAAATCCATATTTGTCTTATAATAATCTTCCACTGTCGCAATATTGCTCCAATAATCTTTCACTTTATAACCATAGATTCTTTTCAGATTCTTGTAACGAATCAAGATATCTTTTACAAAATCATAACGATCCTCTTCCGCACACTTCTCAATCATCTCAATCAACTGACGTCTTCTGACTACATAGATACCGCATGAAATCGTATTGGATTTCGCCACAATCGGTTTTTCTTCAAATTCTTCAATGCGGCAGTCCTCATTCATCTTAATCGTGCCAAAACGGTCTACATTGACATCTGATGCCATATCTTTGCATACTACCGTAATGTCTGCCTTCTTATCAATATGGTACTCGAGAACCTTATTATAGTCCATTTTATACACACAGTCACCAGAAGAAATTACCACATACGGCTCATGACAGTTCTTTAACCAAGACAGATTCTGTGCAATCGCATCTGCTGTTCCGCGGTACCACGCGCTGCTCTCCGCCGTTACTGCCGGCGTAAATACAAACAAGCCACCCTGCTTACGACCGAAATCCCACCATTTTGAAGAACTCAGGTGCTCATTGAGGCTTCCTGCATTATACTGTGTAAATACAGCTACCTTATTGATGTGGGAATTGGACATATTACTCAATGCAAAATCAATACTGCGATAACTGCCCGCTATCGGCATCGCACAGACCGCACGTTTCTGCGTCAGTTCCTTAATTCTATGATTGTTACCACCTGCCAGAACAATTCCAATCGCTCTCACTATTTATCACCTGCCTTAATTAAAGTTTTGCCGCTCGAAAGCGCTCCGTTTGCGTAATCTTCAGCGCTTGTCACACCGAATATAACCGAATTCTTTCCGACGGAAACACCCTGTGGAATAACGCTCTTCTCTCCAACAGCAACGATACCGTGATTATAAATATGTGGATCAGTCTCGTTCTCAGCCTCTTCGCCGACTCCCATCTTCACGTCATCTGCAATCTTAACATTCTCCGCAACGATAGTTTTATATAACTCGCAGTTACTGCCGATATGTGACTCATTCATGATGATGGAATCCCGTACTACCGTGCCTGCACCTATCGTAACCCCGCATCCGATTACGGAATTATATACCTTACCGTATATCTCGGATCCTTCGCCGATAATACTCCGCTCCACTACACTGTCTGCAGCCAGATACTGGGGCGGAAGAATCTCGCTCCTTGTATAAATTTTCCAGTATTCTTCGTACAGATTAAATTCCGGAACAATATCGATTAGTTCCATATTTGCTTCCCAATACGAATGCAACGTTCCTACGTCTTTCCAATAACCGTTAAACTCATAGGCATAAAGAGGTGCGCCTTTTGCATGACAATATGGAATAATATGTTTACCAAAATCAAGTCCCGGTTGTTCAGAGTTGGTAAGCAAAGCCTCTTTCAATGTCTTCCAATTAAAAATATAAATACCCATAGAAGCCAGATTACTTCTCGGATTCGCCGGTTTCTCTTCAAAATCAATAATCCTGCGGTCTTTGTCCGTAATCATGATACCGAACCGCTTCGCTTCTTCCATCGGCACGGGCATCACTGCGATGGTCACTTCTGCGCCGTTCTGCTTATGGAAATCCAGCATCACTTCATAGTCCATCTTATAAATATGATCCCCTGACAGAATCAATACATATTCGGGATTAAAGCTTTCCATATAATCCAGATTCTGATAGATTGCGTTCGCAGTGCCCGTATACCATTCACTGTTCGCACTCTTCTCGTAAGGAGGCAGTACCGTCACACCGCCGATATTCCTGTCAAGATCCCACGGAATACCAATACCGATATGCGTGTTGAGCCGCAAAGGCTGGTATTGAGTCAGTACACCCACCGTATCAACACCCGAGTTGATACAGTTACTAAGTGGAAAGTCGATAATTCTATATTTACTGCCAAAAGATACCGCAGGCTTTGCAACTTTTGACGTAAACACCCCTAATCTGCTTCCCTGACCGCCAGCAAGCAGCATGGCAATCATTTCCTTCTTTACCATCATATCACCTCTTGTTTCCTATATATTTTTTAATATATATATTAAAATTTAATACTTATTTTATGATGCTTGTTAATTATATCACAGTCCGCCGGGAAAGTGAATATTATTTACAAAATTATTCCTTTACAATTCCTTTTCTTATGTTAATAATATACAATATTTTATTTTCTTTTTCAATATATTTGTTGATTATTGACATGACTTATTTCAAGCGAATTCTATGGCAAAATGGATTCTATAAATTATATCCAAAAAAAGAACGCTTCGACGCTTTTCTAAATTCCTATTGGTTTTTTTTAATGAAATGAGTATAATACTAATAAATATGTAATATAGGGAGATTTCCATGTATCAAATTAATTTTAGCGAACCAATTCATATATATTTTATCGGTATCGGCGGTATCAGCATGAGCGGTCTCGCCGAAATTCTTCTGGCGGAAGGTTTTCGCATTTCCGGTTCCGACAGAGCAGAATCCATGCTCACCCACAGATTAGAAGAACAGGGTGCCGTGATTTATTATGGGCAGCGCAAGGAGAATCTCTCACCAGAAATCGACCTCGTTGTCTATACAAGCGCCATCAAGTCGGATAATCCGGAGATGATTGCCGCAAGTGAACTGCATCTTCCATGCCTGACCAGAGCCCAGCTTCTTGGACAGATGATGAAAAATTACAAGACGTCTATAGCCGTCAGCGGTACACACGGCAAAACCACCACCACCTCCATGATATCACAGATATTGTTAGAAGATGATGCCGACCCTACCCTGTCAATCGGAGGAATCTACAAACCGATCGACGGTAATATCCGCGTGGGTTCTTCCAGCCTCTTTGTCACGGAGGCATGTGAGTATACCAACAGCTTCTTGAGTTTCTATCCCACCATCGGTATCATCCTCAATATAGAAGAAGACCATCTTGATTTCTTCAAGGATATTCAGGATATCCGCAATTCTTTTCATGAATTTGCGCGTCTTCTCCCTCCTGACGGAACACTGATAATCAACGGGGATATTGACCGCATTGAAGAACTGACTGGCGATTTATCATGCCGGGTCATCACTTACGGCGCCTCTTCAGCGTCCGATTATTATCCGAAAGATATCACTTATGACGCATCGGGTTGTCCCTCTTTTTATCTTATGCGCAAAAACGGTAAAACAGAATCATTTTCTTTACGTGTCCCCGGCGAACACAATGTATATAATGCCATAGCCGCCATCGCCCTTGCTGATCTTCTGGGAATCGCCGGCGGCGTAACCGCCAAGGCGCTGCTCCAATATGGCGGAACAGACAGACGGTTTGAATATAAAGGCAAAGTACGCGGTTTTACCATAATAGACGATTATGCACACCATCCGACAGAGATTAGGGCAACGCTCCACGCTGCCGCAAACTATCCGCACCATACAATGTGGTGTGTGTTCCAGCCCCATACTTACACAAGAACGAAGGCCTTTCTGAATGATTTTGCCAAGGCGCTTGTTCTGTCAGATGAAATCATCCTTGCGGATATCTATGCTGCCCGGGAAAAGGATACGCTCGGAATCAGTTCCCAAACCCTGCAGGCTGAAATTGAAAAGCTCGGACACCGATGCTACTATTTTTCTTCTTTTGAAGAAATTGAAGATTTCGTTTTAAAAAATTGCACAAAGGATGATTTGTTGATAACTATGGGGGCAGGCGACGTTGTAAACATCGGTGAAAATCTGCTAAAAAGATAATTATTCACAATATCCACAGGAAATACACGAAATATTCTTCGTTTTTCTGTGGATATTTTTGTGTATAATATCCGCCGTTTTATCAAGGGTTTTTACCATTCATCCACAATATCCACATTCAATGAACCTTTGTTCTTCTTTTGTTTAGGGCGTTTTGCCTATTTCTTTTTAAAAACCACTATGCTATAATTCACCATGTGCCATATCAGGCATTTAATACGTTCCGGCTTCGGAACAGGGGTGGTGTAGTAATGGGTCATTTAACAATTTATCAGGATAATTATACGAATTCCACGGTTATTTCTAACCGTTTTATTGATGAATATATGAGTTCTGCCAACGATGCGCAGCTCAAAATTTATCTGTATCTGATTCGCATGGTGAGCGCCAGACTGTCCACCAGCATTTCTGATATTGCAGATAAATTCAACTATACTGAAAAAGACGTTATGCGTGCGCTCAAATATTGGGAAAAGCAACAGCTTCTTACGTTAGAATATGATGATAACAAAAATATCACCGGTATTCATCTGATGGATTTTGCACCCCTTGCGGCTGCACCCGCCATCGCGCCGGTTCCGACAGTATCGGTCGAAACAGCCGTGCCCTTCGCTTCTGTCGTACCCATTTCTTCCAAAATTAATACGGAAGACGCAGAATCAGAGGTTGACGAGGACATCTATGTGAAGCCCAACTATACGCTGGACGAGCTGAAAGCATTCAAATCCAACGAGGCGACTGCAAGGCTTCTTTTCGTTGCAGAACAGTATCTCAAAAAGACGCTGAGCGCGAACGAAGTGCGTACCATATTATTTATCTCGGACAAACTTGGATTCTCCGAAGACTTGATTGATTATCTTATTCAATACTGCGTAGATCGGGGTAAAAAGGATCTCAGATACATAGAGAAAGTGGCGATAAGCTGGGCCAAACAAGGCATATCGACGCCCAGACAGGCCTCCCGGCTCGCCGGTAAATACGACAAATCTGTCTATGCGGTAATGAAAGCCTTGGGTAAGAATGATACGCCTACGCAGACGGAAGCCTCATACATTACCCGCTGGATGAAAGAATACGGTTTCACGACGGATATCATTTTTGCTGCCTGCGAACGTACCGTGCTTGCTACAGACAAGCACCGCTTTGAATATGCCGACAGTATTTTAGATAACTGGTATAAAGCCGGCGTGCACCATAAAGAGGACATCCAGTCGCTGGATGACCGTTTCCACAAGACGAAGACGGCAAAACCCGTCTCCAACAATAAATTTAATCAGTTTAAACAGAACAATTACGATTTCGATATACTGGAACAGGAACTGTTAAGCAATTAATGTCCCGCAAACCGTAAAGGAGTGTCATTGTGTCACTGACAAACACCCAATATGATATGATTCTTCATCAATATGAGATGAAACAGCTAAAAAGCAGACAAGATACTGAACAAAGGCTTGCCTATGTTTATGAGCACATTCCCGCTTATCGCAAGCTGGAAGACGCCGTGGCAAGCGTCTCAGTCTCTCAAGGGAAAAAGCTGCTTGAAGGCGACCCGGAGGCAATGGAAGATTTGCGCGACCTGCTGACTGAATTATCCGGACGCAAGGCGCAGCTTTTAGAGGATGCAGGTCTTCCCACCGATTATCTGGAACCGGTCTATGAATGTCCGGACTGTAAAGATACCGGATACATCGACGGACAAAAATGTCATTGTTTCCGGCAGGCAATGATCACGCTCCTCTACGAACAGTCAAACATACGCGAAATGCTGCGGACAGAAAATTTCGATTTCCTTTCCTATGAATATTATGAAGGAGAAGACCTGTCCCGTTTCAGAAACGCCGTAAATACCTGCCGTAATTTTGTCAAAAATTTCAATTCTGACTATCATAATTTGTTTTTTTATGGTACAGTGGGTACGGGAAAATCATTTCTCTCCGGCTGTGTTGCCAAAGAATTGATCGAGAGTGGACATTCCGTGATTTATTTTAGTGCAACCGGTCTGTTTGATTTACTTTCTAAAAATTCCTTTGATTATAAGAACAGAGAAGATCTGCGAGATATTTATGCGGATTTATACCAGTGCGACCTGCTTATTGTTGATGATTTGGGCACGGAGCTGACCAATCAGTTTGTGGCATCCCAGCTTTTTGCACTTTTGAATGAACGCCACATGGGCAAAAAGGCAACTGTAATTTCCACAAATTTGTCATTGGAAGAACTACGGAACAGATATTCCGACCGCATTTTTTCCCGCATAACCAGCCATTATGAAATCTGTAAATTGTCCGGACAGGACATACGCATGTACAAGAAAAGATTACTGAACAGAAAGTGAGGCTCATGCATGACCCGACGCGAAGAAAAAAGAAATCTGGAAACGATTCCCGTAGGTTCCCTCGGAATCATCCCCTTAGAAGGCTGTAAGGCTTTAGGCGAAAAGGTAGACTACTATCTTGTCAAATGGAGAACGGAGCGCGAAAGCGAGCACAAAGATTCTCTCGCCTTCTCCGGCTACCAGCGTGACACTTATCTTTTGCAGGCTGCTGTGCCGCGCTTCGGATCCGGCGAAGCCAAAGGCGTCATCAAACAGTCTGTGCGTGGCTCAGACCTCTATCTGTTGATAGACGTGGCGAATTACAGTCTAACATACTCCCTTTGCGGTCATGAAAATCACATGTCTCCTGACGACCATTATCAGGATTTAAAACGTATTATTGCCGCCGTAGGTGGTAAGGCGAGACGAATCACCGTTATCATGCCATATCTCTATGAGAGCAGGCAGCATAAAAGAACAGCCAGAGAGTCTCTTGACTGTGCTCTTGCATTGCAGGAAATGGTCAATATGGGCGTAGACAACATCATTACCTTCGATGCCCACGACCCTCGTGTGCAGAATGCTATCCCGCTGCACGGATTTGAGACGGTGCAGCCCGCCTACCAGTTTATCAAGGGCTTATTGGCACATGTCAAAGATTTGACAATTGATAATGACCATATGATGGTAATCAGTCCGGATGAGGGCGGTATGAGCCGTGCAATCTACATTGCCAACGTGCTTGGACTGGATATGGGCATGTTTTATAAAAGGAGAGACTACACCCGCGTCGTGAAAGGCAGAAATCCTATCGTCGCGCATGAGTTTTTAGGTTCCAGCGTGGAAGGTAAGGATATGATTATTATTGACGATATGATTTCGTCCGGAGAAAGCGTATTGGAAGTCGCATCCGCCTTAAAGGAACGCAAGGCGAACAGAGTTTTTGTATTCTCAACCTTCGGTCTTTTCACAGCCGGCTTAGACTGCTTCGACGAAGCATATCAAAACGGTACTATCTGCCGCGTGCTGACCACCAACTTAATCTATCAGACACCCGAACTACTTGCCCGTGAATGGTACATCGACTGTGATATGAGTAAATACATCGCTTATATTATTGATACATTGAACCATGATACCTCTATCAGCGACCTGCTCAATCCTGTGGAAAGAATCCAGTCAGCGATAGCAAGATATAATGCAGGAGAAGATTTATAATAGCTTATTCGAGCGGCTGTAAAATTTCTTTTATCTCTCATTGCACTACTTTGCATTTTGTTTGAGAGAAAAGCTTTTACAGCCTCTTTTATGCATTTTCTACATCTGACTTTCTCTTTTTTATATCTAAAACTGAAAATAAATAAACTGCTGTATATCGTACAATTCCCCATAACATCCATAGAGTAGAATCGTTAAGACTAATGCAATAACACAAATTAACCGAAAACAATATCCCTGCCGGAGAACTGCATCCGCCACATCCCGTCCATGATATTTATGATAGTCAACCGTGAACAAAAGCAATATTGCGCCGAGAAGCACATTCATATAATTTCTTGCTACTCCCAATTTATACAGGGAACCGTCAAAAAGAATAAACCAGTTATTACTGCCAAATAAATTACTAATGATTCTTAACGCCTCTCTTAACCCGCCCGCACGAAAGAAAATCCATGCAAAGGACACAAGAACAAATGTGCCTATTGTCTGAAAAAGCTTCCTGCTAAACCGGTTTTCTGTATATCCATCCACTTTTTCAGTGTTCGTCCACCATCTTTGTCTATCCTTCAATATCCATTGTTTTCCTTCTACCGCCATATTCTCCAGCACTTGATAGATGCCATTTAAGAGTCCCCATACGACGAAAGCAAGTGACGCCCCGTGCCATAACCCGCTGATGGCAAAAACAATGAGCAGATTTACACACTTGCGCATTTTACCTTTTCTATTACCACCAAGTGGAATATATAGATAGTCACGAAACCAGCCTGAAAGAGATATATGCCATCTTCGCCAAAATTCTTTGACACTCCTTGCGTAATACGGCGCATTAAAATTATCCATTAGGCGTATACCCATAATCAACGCCGATCCTCGTGCAATTGTAGAATACCCGTAAAAGTCACAATAAATCTGTATTGCAAAAAAAACAGTCGCTACAACAATATAAAAACCGGGATATCTTGCGCTGTCTCCATAGACCGTATCAACAATAATCGCCGCCCTGTCCGCAATCACCATTTTCAACAACAATCCATAAAGTACAAGCAGCGCTCCCTTACGCAGATTTTCATAAGAAAAAGATTGCGGCGTGTGAAGCTGCATAAGAAGATTCTTAGAACGTTCAATTGGTCCTGCAACCAACTGTGGAAAAAAAGAAACGAACAATGCATATCGTAAAAAGTTCTTTTCTGCATAAATATCACCACGATATACATCAATCAAATATCCTAATGCCTGCAAGGTATAAAATGAAATCCCAACCGGCAACAAAATATCATGATTCCAGCCAATCCCATTGATATGAAAACATGACAGCAAAGAATTTAAGAGCGAAATACCAAACTGAACATATTTAAAGAACCCCAAAATTCCCAGATTTAGCAAGATACAAATAACAAAACATACCTTCTGGTTACGAGATACATAATTGTACTTTAAATTCTCTTCCGTATTTTCTCCTACTGCTGTCTCCCGGTTTCTGAGTATCTCCAGAATCCTCCCACATAAATAGGTAAGAAAGGTGCATGAAAAAAGCAGTATAACATATAATGGATTCCACTGCATATAAAAATAGTAGCTTGAAACAAGCAGCCAAATATATCTGACTTTCTTAGGAAGACAATAATATATGAACACTACAAAAGGTAGAAAAAGTATATATTGCGGCGTATTAAACAGCATGTCTTACTCCGTCCCCTCCATTTTTAATAATTTATTTCCATCGTCTGCACTTCATCGGGACGTTCACTCATCCTCATGACAATCGTGCAGACCCCATGCTCCTCTATCGGTATCTCAAACATCTTATTCTCTTTAAAATCCTGTATCATATACTGTTCCCCTCCGTTCGGAGTCAGTATGATTCTGTACTCCATACCAGCTTCACGGTTTGAAGCAACCCACGTGCTCCTTGTCTGTGTCTCAGATTCTGATTCTTCTTTGTAGTAAATACCGTAAAGAGCCGGTTCTGATTCACGGAGCTTGTCCGCATAGGAATCATAGAAATATTTTGCATTCTCTGACTCATCCCCTGACACAACCCGATTAAAAAACTCGGTAAACATTTCGTTCCCTGCATGATTCAAATGGTGTATATCCATATAATACTCATTATGGTGAACCGGAAGGTACTCATCTTTCGTAAGATTAAAATCATAAAATGGAACACTATATTCTTCTGCAATATCTCTTACTGCATCCACATAACTATCATAATTTATTGTACTAACCAGCTGTAAATTATCAATTGGTGTCGAAAACAGTGTAACCGGGATTTCCTTTTTCTGACAAAATTCAATGATTTTGCGAAGATATGCGACACTATCCTCTCCCATCGGCTGTTCTCCCAAAATCACCTCCTGCGCCTGACATCTTTCCTCATCCCGGAATTTTCTCTTACACTCACAGGTTCCCCTTCCCATGTATTCATAATACCAACCTTCATCCACGTAGTCCTTCCGATATTGGTAAGTTCGGAACCCCTCTGTCTGTTTGTACTCCATCACCGTCTTTATATAGTCCCAGTCTCCCAGCTTTTCTCTATATCTGCTGAAGGGAATACACTCATTGACAGCCTTATCTACTCCCTCTGACAACATATATGCCAGCTTATTCGCAGACCACTTCATGTAATCTACATTCTCCCATTTGATTCCCCAATTATCACATGCATAATATAATTCAACACATACCTGCTGCAATTTATTATCACCGGCAGCTTCCCGCAGCATATAATAAGAGCTTCTTAACGACTGCGCCGATGAGCACAGATTAAAATTGTATTTCCCATTCAGATCATCCAACCGATATGCGTCAAGACCCAAATAGAGATGAGATGTTCCAAGATAAAGGTTTTCAATTTTCCCTCTGTCCTCATAATAATGATGCCATAGGATACGTCCCCAGTCATCTCCTACTACATACATATAATTCAATACATGGATGCTTGCTGTAAATACCACCAACGCCATAGCAATACCTGTCATTCTCTGTATGTATTTTATCTTAAAATATTTCCTAATTGCCTGTTTCATTTTGTACCGCCCATCGTCAGACACATAGTCATTCTGCACTTCTTATTTTTTTAGCATTGGATGCTGTCCATTTTAGTATTCATGATATCTCTTGAGCTATTTTTTGTCAATATTCTATGCCGTCTGCAAAATAAATAGGTTTCAACAGAAAAGGTCAATTAAAAAAAGCTGGTTCGATTACACACCCAGCTTGACTTTTTCCATTTTAATGGTATACTTAGTCCTTGAGAAAAACCATAATTTCAAGGTTTTTCTTAGATATATACGTCAGTTCGAGACCTTCCTGACGATAAACAAAACTAAAGGAGACAAATGAATATGAAGAAACAATCTTACAGCGAGACAGCTCCCGTAAGGGTTGCCCCGCCCATCTCACTGACCACTATGGTTCAGGCGGCTATGATTGCCGCCATCTACGTTGTGCTGACCTTCATCGCCAACGCCTTCGGACTTGCCAATTACGCCGTGCAGGTTCGTTTTTCCGAGGCACTCACGATTCTGCCTTTTTTCACTCCCGCCGCCATACCCGGACTTTTCATCGGCTGTCTGCTCAGTAATATCCTGACCGGCTGTGCACTGCCTGATATTATTTTCGGCAGTCTGGCAACGTTACTCGGCGCCTGCGGAACCTATGCGCTACGCAAATGGAAGTGGTGTGCGCCTGTCTGCCCGATTATCGCCAATACGGTAATTGTACCTCTTGTGCTGATTTACGGCTACGGATTATTGATAGAAGGAATGTCCGTTCTGCAGTGTTACGGATACTACTGCCTGACTGTCGGCGCCGGGGAGATTATTTCCTGTGGTATTTTAGGCATGATTCTGCTGTTTGCCTTACAAAAATACCAGCATACCCTATTTTCCAAAAATTAGTCTTCCGTGTCCGCTTGCTCCACATCCTTAGTGAAGTTGCGGGTAAACCAGCCTGCAATCGAATAGTACACTGGAATCGTAAGAAAGACTACCCATGCCGGATGCCAGATACCGTAAACAAATCCGGCATACAGAAAGATGACCGCGGCAAACACCGGATAAGCAAACAGATTCGGATTGTGCCGGCGCACCGCATCAATCAATGTACTGACAACCGGAACCAGCAGGAAAATTAACCAACCGGGATGCCACCAGTTAAAACAGGCACCCAGAATAATATAAGCAACAATAGAGATAATGCCTAGGGGCAGTTCTGCTTCTTTGTTCCTCGTAAACAGATGTCCCTTTGCATCTTCTCCATTCACACGGATTCCGTTCTTGTCTATATGTACCTCATCATTGTTCGACTTATCCTGTACATGGATTCCCTTCCACGTCACATGAACTTCACCGTTTTTGTCTTTTACATGAATGCCGTCAAAACCCACATGCACATCTTCCTCAATGTCATCGTTCCCGTTCTGGACGATTTCCGGCACTTCATAGCCCGCTTCTTCATCCTCTTCATGTATTTTCAATAATTGATCCAAAGAAATATGATACAGCCTTGCCAGCGCAATCAGATTATCCGTATCAGGAGATGCTTCAGCCCTTTCCCATTTACTGACAGCCTGCCTGCTGATTCCAAGCTTTTCTGCCAGCGCTTCTTGTGATAAGTTATTTTCCTTGCGTAATGCCACCAGCCTGTTTGCAATCTCAAGATTCATATTTTCCTCATTTCTGCGCACGCTTTTTGCGCATGAACGAGTTTGTGTCAAGTGCGCGCAGACACAAACCTCGCGTGTGAAAGATTTATTTTTCACACTAAATTTGTATGAAGTAATCATATGAAAAAGGGACTTCCTTTTCCACTACTTCTGCTTTCCAATCGGGAAAATATCGGTTGCCCGGTAAATAGAGACCCCGCAACTATTGGTTGCTCAGCCAATCTCTCACCTTAAGCAAATCCTGAAGCACTGCCACACTCTTTTTCTCCATCTCCTCCGTCGGCAAAAGAAGGTCTGGAACCATAATAGGTTTCATACCGGCGCTGTACGCCGAGCGAATACCGTTATAGGAATCCTCTATCGCATATCCCCTCGATGGATGAACTCCCAGACGTTCACATGTCATCAGATAGATATCCGGTTCCGGTTTGCTCCGCTTCAGCTGGTCGCCTCCCATCACTACCTGAAAATATTCATACAATCCTGCCTGCTTAAGCTCCTGCGTCACCATCTCCAGTCTGGTAGAGGAAGCGAGCGCCACCGGAACCTTCTGCTCATGCAGATATTCCAACAGCTCCCTTACGCCCCGTTTCATCGGTAAGCCTTCCTTGTCCGCCGTCTCATGGAATAGCCGTGACGCCTCTTTGCTGAGCTCCACATAGGGAAAATCCTTCCCGTAATAATCAACTACGATTTCCTGCGTCTTTGTTGCGTTTGTTCCGATGCAGGCGGTCATCACTTCATGAATCCCCTTTAACTGGCGTTGTGCGGCAATTTTCTCCCAGCATTCCAGTATCAGCCTCTCGCTGTCAAAAATCACACCATCCATATCGAATACGATTGCATCACAGTTGATCATTTTTACTCCTCTTTTCTCACATAAGTGATAAAACGGTTCCCGTTTTCCTTAAGCCATTCGGTCGAGTCATTCATTCCCTTTTTATACAAAGTGCCCGTAACCGGATCCATCACTACAATATTTAATTCATTAAATCCAACCACCAGAACGGCATTACCGTCATCCAGCATTGCAAGAACCGGAATGTCCTGATTGACATAGTAGAGCACTGCATCCAGACTGCAGCCCGACAAATCAAGTAGTGTACACTCCTGCAAATCCGAACTTAAAATTGAAAATACCGTATCCCCTCTGCCCAGCAGACGCTGCGTATTACGGGATATTCCTTCAAATTTTAATATTGTGTCCAGACACACAGCCAGAGAACTCCTCGTCTCCGACATCATATCCTCCGTAATCGCCATAATCTGGTTGCGTGTACTTCTCGTCACCCGGCGCCAGATGTATTCACCGTCATCGTCCACTACAACGCCGGATATACGGTATGCAAGTTCTACCGCCTTACCCGGATTAACGTAAATGCCTTCTATCCCATTTTTACCGTACACATAATACTGTGGCTCCTCCGTTCCGGCGCTTGTTACCCCAATTGTCCGGTTCCCCTCAAAAAGCACTTCTTTTGGCGATAAATTCTGAATGCTCTTGGTGTCTATCTCATTTTTCACTACAATCTCACATATCATCTCGAAATTCTCTGTCACAACATAGCTTATCGTATTGCTGCCTTCTTTTACCTGCTCTGTGCTCATAATCTGATCATCCGCAGTCGGTTCATAGTTTCCGCTTTCTTCATTCCATATGACGCGTGACAGTGTAATCTGATTATCCTCAATCACACTGTCAATGACATATACACCATTCTTCCGATATGTTTTCAGGACATTTCCGTCATCGCTCTGTATTCTGACGCAATACATGGGAAACGTTGTAATGCCGGCGCTGTTTACCGCAATATCCGCTTTTTTCGTCAGACCATAAATTAAATCTTCCTCCATAAATCCCAGCACGGATATATATTCATTGGCACCCGCCTGAATCTGTGTCTGTTTCTGCGTATTCAAGTTCATCAGCATCAGACTGTCGCTGGAATATAACCCGTCGCCTTCCTGCCAGACAAGCATCTTATTTGAATCGGATACATGGTATCCATCCTCCCGAAGTCCCGACACCAGTACTTGACAAGTCTGTTTCTGCAGATTCACTGCATATACGCTGCCCTCCATGACAAAATAATAGATTCCCAGCCTATTCACATACGATAGACATTCTATATCCGCTTTTAACAGTTCATAAGACTTCTGGTAAGGAATATATACCAACTCTTCCGTTGTATTGGTCATACTGCTGTACTGATAGACTGCCACCCCGACATTGCCTTCATGCCGTCCTCTGTTCATATAGCCGTACACCAGAAATACCACATTGCCAGTCTCATCCACCCCTAAAATCTGTACATCATGCTTGTCATATTCATTTCTTGCATCGCCTAATCCTTCCGTATTGCCGTAAAAGCTAAACAGTCTTACCAGCTTGTTATCCGTCACATTATAACTGTAAAGTTTGTCCGCCACAGTAAACGCAAATACATTTCCTCCATCACTTTCGACCAGATTCACTTCATTCCCCGTAATTCCTAAGATAATCTTGTCATTAATACAGACATTTGCCTCCTCGTCAAAGATCTGCTCCATTGTCCGCTCATAATCTAATAAATACATCCTGTCGGGCGTATAGCGGATACGATAGTATTCGCTGATGCGATAATAATTCACATTCCTTCCATCTCGGACGGATACGATATAGTTCATGTAAAATGCTCCGGTATGTTCGGAAATATCCTGAATGATAATATCCGGTTCCGTCACCTTATTTACCGGCATGTCACCCCACGTTATCTGATTAAAGCTGCTGTGTATCGTCACTTTATGAAACGTTGTATTATCGCCTTCGGAATTGGACTCCAGATACTTTGTCAGTTCTGCCGCCGCTTCCTTGTCAAATGTTCTTTCATGAAAATCAGCAATATAGTCCAGTTTTTCCTGAATGTGCAGCGTATCACTCAATACAATCCGCGTATAATAACGAATCGAATTGCTTTCCTCCGGCGTTACCAAAAACACAAGCATATATTCATTGTCATACTCAATCAAATCTTTCAATGTAATCGTGAAATCAATTACATCTTCCGCCGCTTCATACTCCTCAACAACTGTGCTCTCAACCAGTCTGTCTCCGTTTATGCTGCGCACTTCAAAAGCAATCTCGGAAATACCGCGCCCGTAAGTGTCCAGATGCACCCGTAATTTCCGGTCACTGCCAATCGGCTGTATCGTGTCCCGCAGATATGCGCTGTCCATAGCTGTTGCATATCCATGCAGACTGTTGACGCGATACCCTTCCGTTTCCATCGTTATGATAGGATAAGTCGCTTCGCCCATTTCAGTTGTCATATCGGTATTTCCTTGGTTCATTACCGCACTAATCAGCATGAGCGCCGCCATAAAGATAATGCCCAACAAAACCCCTTTCAAGATTGCCTTTTTCATATCAGCCTCTTTAATGCAGGGTCAATGTGCAGAAATTCTGTAACATCATCAACCCTCTTTCTTGCTTCCTGTCTTTTCTTTTTGTTATCTCCCGATCTTTTGACTGCCCGTATCAACAGATTCTTCGGTGTATGCTCCATATCGACAAATTCCATGATGCTTGTCTCATAACCTGCAGACTCCAGCAGATTAGCACGGACTGCATCTGTAACAAGCGCAGAAATCCGTTCTTTTATAATTCCATATTGCAGAACTGAAGAAAGTTCTTCACTATGAATCTGCTGATTAACCTCGTGCTGACAGCATGGCACCGATAAAATTACCTGAGCGCCCCAGCCTACAGCCTTAGAAAGCGCATAATCCGTCGCCGTATCGCAGGCATGAAGTGATACTACCATATCTACAGTATCCTGACCCTCATATTCAGCAATGTCGCCTTTTATAAAATGCAGCTTATCATAACCGAATTTACGACTCAGGCTGTTGCAATGCACAATCACATCTTCCTTCAAGTCTAACCCTGTTATCTCCACATCATACCCCTGCATATCATGCAGATAATAGTACATTGCAAATGTAAGATATGACTTACCACATCCAAAATCTACAATATGGACGGTTCTCTCTCTTGAGAGTGTTGGCAGAATGTCCTCAATAAATTCCAGAAAACGGTTAATCTGCCTAAACTTATCATACCGGGCATGCACAATTTTTCCTTCTTTTGTCTGCACGCCGAGTTCTACCAAAAACGGAACCGGTATTTTTTCGTCCAAAATATATCGCTTGGCTCTGTTATGAGCCAACTGTACCTTTCTGTCCGACTCCGATTCCGCTCCGGTATGTTCTGTCCGTTTTCTATTGATAGTCACTTTTCCTTTTTTACTGACCAGAATCACTGCTCTGCATTTCGTATGCTCCACTTCGCACTGCTTGAAGTCATGTGTGATTAATGCTTCTACCCGTTCCACCATGGCATGAGCTTCCCGATTGCTATGGAATACTTTCGTCCCTTCATATGCCGTTTCCTGAAAAAGAATCCTGTCTTTTACCATAACAGGTCTTATTTTTATTTTAAAAATTTTGTTTCTTTCTCTGGGATTGCTGAGGATTATCTGGTAAAGCCCTTTATCCACCGTCTCCCGTAGAAGCTCTCTAAGTTGTTCTTCCATTTTTTCGTTCTTCCAATCGCATCTTGTCATGCCTTGTGTCTCTTTTTTATTTTAATCAGATTACAGAAAAACCACAACTAAAATTTTAAGATTCCATTACGGTTAGAATGACGCTTCCGATAAATCTCATAAGACAAAAGCACTTGGACAAACCCCTCAATCTGCTCCCAATCCGCATCGGGAGTCTGCTCCTCATCCATCCTCTTAATCTTTTCCATAATCATCCGCGTCAGTCTGTATATCTGCCATTTATCCGGATATTCATCGTAAATCATACTGCCTTCATAATCAATTTGCTCCAATGTCTCCAATATAATTTTCTGATATTTTTTTGCTTCTGCAGGATACATCTGTTGTAAGTACTCCAAATCTCTCGTCACACTGTCTTCCTGCTGATAATAAAGCGGAAGGGGATAAGCCATATAAAATGGCAGTATTCTGGATTGATTCATACTGCACCAACTTCATTTCTTTTTATTCTATCATATGCACATCGACGTTCGCCGCGAATATTCATTTAAAAAGAATCGTCTAGCGATAAATTGAGCACGATAAACCATAGTACGGAAAAAGGGCAGATATGCTATCCGCCCTAATAACACCCGTTTTTATTACATGTGATATCTAATCTCTTACCGTCTCGATTCTTGCCACGGCACGCTTTAAAGCAAGTTCCGCCCTGTTTAAATCCGTTCCCGGGGCATGTTCTTTGATCCGCTCCTCGGCACGCGTTTTTGCCTCCTTGGCACGCGCCACATCAATCTCCGAAGGCCATTCAATAATTTCGGCAAGAATGGTAACTTTGTCCGGAAGAACTTCCGTGAATCCGGCATGAAGCGCCGCTTCCCTGACCTCGTCTCCTCTGGTAATCGTCAGAATACCGGGAGCAATAATCATTGTCATGGGAAGATGGTTCTTGTAAATGCCGACTTCGCCTTCTACCGTATTAAATTCCACCATGGACACTTCTTCTTCATAGAAGACCCTGTCCGGTGTGATAATCTTTAATGTAAAATTTCTATTATCGTCAGCCATACGCTACCCTCAACTATATCTTATATACTCTCAGCCCGGCAAAAATAATTGCCATCCGCTGTGCATACTTCATATTTTCTTACTTCACGCGGGCAAGTACGTCATCTATACTTCCTGCATTCAGGAAATAACTCTCCGGAATCTCATCGTGTTTACCTTCCAATATTTCCTTAAATCCACGAATCGTCTCAGAAATCGGTACATATTTACCTGACGTGCCTGTAAACTGCTCCGCAACGAAGAACGGCTGCGACAAGAATCTCTGTACCTTTCTCGCACGGGAAACAACCAGTCGGTCTTCCTCGGAAAGCTCATCCATACCGAGAATTGCGATGATATCCTGCAATTCTTTATATTTCTGCAAAATTTCCTGCACGCCTCTGGCAACCTCATAATGCTCCTGTCCGACAATTCTCGGATCAAGAATTCTGGAAGTCGATTCCAAAGGATCCACTGCAGGATAGATACCTAACTCTACGATAGAACGCGAAAGTGTCGTCGTCGCATCCAGATGAGCAAATGTTGTCGCCGGCGCAGGGTCAGTCAAGTCGTCCGCAGGCACATATACCGCCTGAACGGAAGTAATGGAACCGCTCTTTGTCGATGTGATGCGCTCCTGCAATGCGCCCATCTCAGTCTGTAAAGTAGGCTGATAACCTACAGCCGAAGGCATACGTCCAAGCAATGCTGACACCTCGGAACCAGCCTGTGTAAAACGGAAGATATTGTCTATGAACAACAGCACGTCCTTACCGCCCTTATCACGGAAGTACTCTGCCATCGTAAGTCCCGTCAGACCAACTCTCATTCTTGCTCCCGGCGGTTCATTCATCTGTCCAAACACCATGGTCGTCTTATCAATAACACCTGATTCTTCCATTTCATGATAGAGGTCATTCCCCTCTCTTGTCCGCTCACCAACTCCGGTGAATACGGAATAACCACTATGCTCCGTAGCAATATTACGAATCAATTCCTGAATCAAAACCGTTTTACCTACGCCTGCACCGCCGAACAAGCCAATCTTACCGCCCTTCTGATAAGGACAAAGCAGGTCAACGACCTTAATCCCTGTCTCTAAAAGTTCCGTAGCCGTAGACTGCTCTTCAAACGCCGGAGCTGGTCTGTGGATTGGTTCGTGCCCAACATCAATAGGCGCCGGTTTATTATCTATTGGCTCTCCCAGAACATTGAAAATACGTCCTAATGTATTTTCTCCGACAGGAACTGTAATCGGCGCACCGGTTGCTAACGCATCCATGCCCCTTACAAGTCCGTCAGTCGAACCCATAGCGATACATCTAACGGTATCATCACCCAAATGCTGTGCTACTTCTACGACCAAGTCTCCTCCCTGTTTAAGCGGAATCTTAATCGCATCATTAATCTCCGGCAAATTTCCCGCCGAAAATTTTATATCCAGTACAGCACCGATAATCTGAGTGATTTTTCCAAGATTTTCACCTGTTTTTACTTCTGCCATCTCTTTTTCCTTTCACTCATGTTTATTTATGTGCAATGAAATACAATATCTCCTTCACAGCCCGGAAGAATGCGCCTTGTGCATTCTTCCAGACGTGGTATAGTTTTGGTTAGACTGCGTATTTCGCAGTCTTAGCAAAACTCCATGTCTTATGACTTAGCTGCATTCCCAACGCCCCGGAAGAATGCGTTCTTTGCATTCTTCCAGACATGGTATAGTTTTGGTTAGACTGCGTTCTTCGCAGTCTTAGCAAAACTCCATGTCTTATGACTTAGCTGCATTCCCAACGCCCCGGAAGAATGCGTTCTTTGCATTCTTCCAGACATGGTATAGTTTTGGTTAGACTGCGTTCTTCGCAGTCTTAGCAAAACTCCATGTCATGATATCGCATTCGCACCTGCAATAATTTCTGTTAATTCCTGCGTAATAGATCCCTGACGCGCTCTGTTATACATCAGTGATAAATGATCTATCATTTCCTCAGCATTACTTGTCGCGGAGTCCATCGCCTGCATTCTTGCGCCATTTTCACTCGCACATGCCTCCACTAAGCCGCCATAAATCAAACTGGTAACATATTTCGGTATAATCATGTCAAGCGCTTCGTCGTCTTCCGGCTCAAAATTCATCATCGCCTTGCTTCCCGTCTCCTGCGATGTATCTGCATTTTCCGCCGCTTCGACAGGAAGGAGCTTCAGAAGCTTCGGCTCATGCACTACGGTATTTTTAAAACCTGTATATGCAAGATAGATTTCACCAATCTCACCCGCAGCATAGGCATCTAACAGTTTCCTGCCGATTGCCATAGCGTCCACATAAGAAGGTTCTTCTATAATATCCGAGTTTTCCTCCATAATATGGTATCCGTAGCGCTGCAAGGTATCCTTGCCTTTCTTACCGATTGCGTAGATTTCCAAATCTTCTTTCTTAAAATCTCCCTTTGTGATAAGCTTTACAACATTTGAATTGTATCCGCCTGCAAGTCCTCTGTTGGAAGTAATTACGATAATTGCTTTCTTCTCAGATTCTCCTGCTTTTAAATAGGGATGATTTAAACCGCCGGTCCTTGCCAGCATGGATGTTACCGTTTCGTACATACAGTTAAAATATGCCTTTGACTGCTCTGCACGCTGTTTTGCTCTCTGCAGTTTAACAGTAGAAACAAGTTTCATGGCTTTTGTAATCTGCTGAGTACTCTGTATACTGCCCTTACGCCTTTTTATGTCTCTCATTGAGGCCATAGCGTCACCTTCTTCTTTCTACTATTTAAACTGCGCCTTGAATTCTTCAACAGCTTTCCTAAGCTTTGCATCTGTCTCTTCAGAAATTTCCTTCTTCTCTGCAATCGCACTCGGAATCTCAGGATATCTGGTATCCAAAAATTCAAAGAACTCCTTCTCAAATCTTGTAATCTCGTCCACCGGAATATCCAACAGATACTTATTCGTCGCCACAAAAATAATAATTACCTGATACTGTACCGGCATCGGCTGATACTGAGGCTGTTTTAAAATCTCCTTAATTCTTTCACCCTGCGCCAGTTTTTCCTTTGTATCAGCGTCCAGCTCTGAACCAAACTGGGAAAATGCCGCCAGTTCACGATACTGGGCAAGCTCTGTACGGATAGGCGCCGCAATCTTCTTCATCGCCTTAATCTGTGCCGAACCACCTACACGCGATACGGAAAGACCCGCATTAACAGCCGGTCGGAAACCGGAATTAAACATCTCAGTCTCCAGATAAATCTGTCCGTCGGTAATAGATATGACATTTGTCGGAATATATGCAGATACATCTCCTGCCTGTGTCTCAATAATTGGAAGCGCCGTTAGGGAACCACCGCCATACTCCTCATTCATTCGTGCCGCACGCTCAAGCAATCTGGAATGCAGATAGAATACATCACCCGGATATGCCTCACGTCCCGGCGGTCTCTTAAGCAGCAAAGAAAGTGTACGATACGCCGCTGCATGTTTGCTCAAATCGTCGTAAACAACCAGCACGTCCTCCCCCTTCTCCATCCACTCCTCACCAATCGCACAACCGGAATATGGAGCAATGTACTGTAACGGCGCCAGCTCGCTTGCCGTCGCGGCAACTACCGTGGTATATGCCATCGCGCCGTACTCTGTCAAAGTCTTAACAATAGAAGCAACCGTGGATGCCTTCTGTCCTATGGCAACATAGATACATTTTACACCCTGCCCCTTCTGATTAATGATTGTATCAATCGCTATCGCCGTTTTACCGGTCTGCCTGTCACCGATAATCAGTTCTCGCTGACCTCTTCCAATCGGAACCATGGCATCTATCGCCTTAATACCTGTCTGCAACGGCGTATCTACAGATTTTCTTGTAATAACGCCGGAGGCAACTCTCTCAATCTTACGATATCTATCAGTCTGAATCGGTCCCTTGCCGTCAATAGGCTGTCCAAGGGCATTTACGACACGTCCAAGCATACAATCTCCTACAGGAACCTCCACTACTCGTCCTGTAGTCTTTACGATATCCCCCTCATTAATGCTGTGCTGGCTTCCGAGAAGAACAGCGCCCACATTATCTTCCTCTAAGTTAAGTATCATACCGTAAACTTCGCCGGGGAACTCTAACAATTCACCCTGCATAGCATTCTCAAGTCCGTGCACACGAGCAATACCGTCAGCTACCTGAATAACCGTACCCACATCGGATACTTCCAAGTCTGCGGCATATCTCTTAATTTGATCCTTAATGACTGAACTAATCTCTTCTGGTCTTAAATTCATGGATCATACGCACCTTTCTTCTAATTTTTTACTCTGAATAAAAACACTGCCTCTCCTTGCCATGCGGCTTAGAGCTGGACTTTTAATAATTCCTTCTGCAATTCATTCAGTTTTGTTTTGATACTGCTGTCTACCACTCTGTCCCCGATACGGACCACCATACCGCCAATTAGAGACGCATCCTCTTTATAATGCATCTCCATCTTCTTGTATCCTGTCGTATCAAGCAATTTCTGTTCTATTTTTTTGCACTGCTCTTCCTTAAGCGGGATTGCTGTCGTAACCGTTGCAACTCCGATTCCTTTATAACGCTTTACCTTGGCAATAAAGTAATCCAGAATCGCATCAATATCCTTGTAACGGTCTTTTGAGATGATAATCGTGATAAATCCCAGCAATTCCTCGGATATTCTTCCTTCAAACACATTCTTTGCAACCTGAATTTTCTCTTCCTTAATAATTTTAGGATGATTCATCAGTCTGCTAAATTCTATATTCTCTGAAAGCACACTCCGAAGCTGCTCGATTTCCTCAGACAATACATCTATTTTGTCATTCTCCACAGCAAGTTCAAACAGTGCATCACCGTATGTCTTTGAAATTAGCTTAGCCATGTGCCCTCACCTATTTCTTTCAACGTTTCTTCAATTAAGCTGTCCTGAACGGTCGTATCAATCGCCGCGTTCACTACCTTTCCTGCCATCAAGGATGCCAGAACTACCATTTCACGCTTCACTTCATCGACTGCCTTGCTCTTCTCCAGCTCCGCTTCCACGCCCGCTCTCTCGATAATCCTCGCCGCTTCTTCCTTCGCGTCCGCCACAATCTTGCTCTCGTTAGCTAATGCCTTCTTTCTCGCTTCTCCAAGAATTGCTTCAGCCTCTTTGTCAATATCTTTCAGCTTGGCTTCATACTCTTCTTTTAACGCACGCGCATTTTCCATATCAGCCGCAGCATTTTCGAGTTCGCTCTTAATTCTGTTCTGACGGTTCTGCATCATATCCCTGACCGGATTAAACAACAGGTGTGATGCAATTAAAAACAGTGTAAAAACTGCAATAATCATCAGAACCGAATCGGCAATCAACTGCAAATCCAAATCAAAAAGCCTCGGTTCCATTTCCGCAGACGCCAGTACCATCTGTGTTGCTAATGTACTCAAGCCCTTATCCTCCTTTCTTTACATTTTCTGTACCATCCTGAGAAAGCTATCCGCACTCCCAGTCGCAGAGAATGCATGCTTTACGCATTCTCTTAGAGATGACTTAGTTATACTTAGATTGTGTCCTTTGCAATCTTAGTATAACTTCATGTCTTGTTACGGTACCAAAGGTTTTACGAATAAGAGCAGCATTGCAATCAGCAAACCATACAGACCTGTGGTTTCTGCAACCGCCTGTCCCAGCAACATCGTAGATGTAACGTCGGATTTTGCTCCCGGATTTCTTCCTACTGCTGCAGCCGCGTGTCCTGCCGCAATTCCCTGTCCTACACCGGGTCCGATACCTGCGATTACCGCAAGACCAGCACCAATCGCCGAGCATCCTAAAATAAAGTTTGTGTTAAATTCTCCCATTTTTACTTCCTCCTTTTAGTCTTACTAAAAAATTGAGCTTCGCACAAAAATTGAGCTTCGCTCAATTACAAGCTTATACCTAATCCCTATGGAATGCTGCACATCCCATAAAAACCGCCGCAAACCTAAAACAACAAACATGCTTCTTATTCTTCTGTTGTGCAGGCATCCGTAATGTATGTCATCGTCAACATACAGAATACATATGTCTGGATTGCTCCGGAAAACAAATCAAAGTATACATGAAGCGCCGCCGGCCAGACAAGCGCAATTTTTGAGAGTAGTCCGTATACGAGCGCCGTCATAACAGTACCCGACAAAACGTTCGCGAACAAACGCAGCGACAATGAAACCGGAACTGCCACATCACCGATAATGTTGATTGGCGCCCATATAGGCCACGGGTCACACAGTCCTGCGATAACTCCCTTCACCTTCTGATACTTGAACTTGTTGAAATGAATCAACGTAAATGTCATAATACCCATGGCAAACGTCACGCCGTAATCCGCAGTCGGTGGTCTTAGACCAAACAGCCCCGAGATATTACTGAGCAGAATAAAAATAAAGATGGTTCCAATATAATTACGGAACTTCGGGCTGAATTTGCCCATAACTCCGCCGATCATATTATCTAACATCTCTACTACAAGTTCTGCAATATTCTGGAAAGTACCCGGAACGTCCGACGCATGTTTGACAGCGCGGTTTGCCGCAATGCAGAAGCCGATAATCACAAGCATGACAATTAATACACACACATGCGTTGTCGTAATCCACACGGTTTGCCCGAAGAGCTCATAAGAAAAAACCCCGTGAATCATAAAATCAATATCAGCGCCCGCAGATAAAAGAATTCCCTGTCCCATGCTATCACCTCCTCATTCTATTATGTTATATTTTAAATACTTTCGCACTAATCTTATGCAGCAAAGGATTCAGATACGCAGATATCTTCATTCCCATATAGCCGCAGAACATCAATATCGGGTTGGCAAAATCCGTGTAAATCAGTACAAACATAACCGCTACTAATACGAAATACCTAATCAGATTATTCGTCCCGACCGTCTTTGCTGCCTGTTTGGACGCCTGCTCCATCCCTCTGTCGATAGACCACCACATATGAACGGAACCTGCAATGGCGAGCACAATTCCTATCCAGAGTCCTAAACTGTAGGAAACCCTTCTTGAAAAAAATAACAGCACAATCTGAAAGACAACGCCGTACAGAAAAATGCCCAGACATAAATTAAATAACGTCGGATCAATTTTCTTCCTCATGCCTCACTCTTCTTCCTTCTTGTCACTTTGTTTCGCTGTGCTTCGTCTGCGCGTTACTGCGGGCGTCTCATATATCTTCTTTGCAAATTTAAACACATTGGTAAACCCTGCCAGCGCGCCAATAAAAAAAAGCAGCACCATCCAATATGACGAACCAAGCTTCCGATCGAGAAACATTCCTATAAAAGAACAAATAAAAATAGGAACCAGCATGTTAATGGCAAACTGACTTATCATCATGAGCGCCTGATAAACATTTTTGTTGTATTTCACCGCGTTTCCCTTCTTCAAATTGGAAAATATCGCCTACGAGTAAAATTATACTCATTTCCCCTGCTAATGTCCAGTGAAATTGTAAAAAAACGAGCTGCTGGTTTTAGGTTCCACAAACTCGAAAATTCCGCACAAATAAGATTGACTTTTTAATACTGTCAGTGTAACGTAACGAGTAAGAACAACAATCAATTATTTCACCATCCGCAGGAGGCACTATGGCAAATCCGATTTTATATCGTAAACGACTGATTCCCGAAGAATGTATTTTACTGAAAGACGATACCATTCTGTACCGCGACAGTCAGATTATCGTCACCAGCTGGAACTCTTTAAAACCCCGCAAAGATTTACACCACGGGTACTCCTGTTATTATTTGTCCAAAGGCATCAAAGTGAGCAGATTCTATAAGGAAGACAATTCCCTGCTCTTCTGGTACTGTGATATTGTCGATTATGATTACAATAAATCCTCTGATACATATATCGTTACAGACCTTCTTGCGGACGTAGTTATCTATCCCGACGGTTTTGTAAAGGTAGTCGATTTAGACGAGCTGGTCACCGCAAGAGAATCCGGTATTTTATCCGAAGATTTGCTCAAAAAGGCTCTGCTTCGTTTAAATGACCTGCTCAACACCATTTATGCCGGAAAGTTTTCCGAATTGCAAAAACCTACCGAAGACTATCACAGCGTTTCCAACTGAAACAACAAGGCAGACCTGCCTGCGGTATCCGCCATGCACATCTGCCAGCTTCTCATAAGAAAATCTGCTTCGCAGATTATTTTGGGAAGAGCCTTCGGTTCTTCCACGCTTTGAAGGAATTTCCTATTATGCTTCGGGTGTCAGTAGAAAATATGTCCTCCAATTCTGTACTTCGGTGTAATACCTTCAACCGGCGTTCTAAAATATACGCAATTCCCCACAGTGGTTGTGCCGCTCATCACCTCGTCCGCCGCCCTATAACAGTCAGCATTTGCTCTGCCTTCCGCCAACGCCAGCGCCAATCGTCCGCTCGCCACGGGAGAAAATTGTTTGTTTTGATATATAACACCCGTTACTGTATCCGGATAAACCGAACTCAGTACTCTGTTAATCACCACCGAACCGACCGCGACTTTGCCCACATAGGGTTCTGCTCCTGCCTCACAGTAAATCAGATTCGCCAGCAGATACCTGTCACCTTCTGCAAAACTCACTTCCGAAATATTTCGCCAGCTTGACTGTGCAGCCAGCTCTGCCATACGGATTTCCTCTGCAAGCTTTGCCCTCAATGCCGTAAGGTTTTCCTCCTGCTCCTTAATCCTCTGCTCATATGCAAGCGCCTCCGCTTCTGCCTCCGAAATCTGGGCCGCCGTCGCATTAAGTGTGCTGGACGTCTGGTTCACCAGTCCGGATACACGGTTCTGCTCCGCCACTACCTGCATTTTGTAATCATCCAGTTCCTCTTTATCTTCTTCCAACGCTGCCAAAGCAAGCTGCAGTTCCTCTTCCTTGGCTTCCATCTTCGCCTGTGCATCCTTATAGTCCTGCAGGACTTTGTTCTGGTAAGCTGATAATTGTTCAATATAATTATTCCTGTTTAAGAAATCGGAAAAGCTTCCCGCAGATAAAAACAGCTCCAGATACAGATAATCGCTTCTTTCATACATGAACTGAATCTGCAGTTTCATGGTTTCATATTGGTTATCCTTAAGCACAATCGCTTCTTCCAGTTCAGTCTGCACCTGCGCAATCGTATCGTTGAGTTTCTCTATCTCTTCCTCCTTATCGGCAATCTTATCCTCAAGGTCACTCAAATTATTACTCACTTGAGAAAGCTCAGTATTTAAAGTTGTCAATGTGCCTTGCAGGGAATCCTTCTGTTCGTTCAGTCCGTCCAACCGGTCTTCCGTCTCGTCCAGTTTATTTTCCGTATCCTTCTTCTCCTGTTCAGCCTGATTAATCTGCTGACGGGTTTCCTCTGTCGCCTGAACGGTGACGGTCGTAAGTCCCAGCAACAAAACCATTGTCATCAAGACAGCCGTCTTCCGCTTACCACTCATAAGCCTCCTCCGTAATCAATGCCTGCATTGTCACTCAATCAGTCCCACTCTTCTTTGATGTTTCTCTTCCTCAGAAAACTCCGTGTTAAGAAATGCATCTACAATACTGATGGCTAAATTAGGACCGACAATGCCGCCGCCCATGGCAAGAACATTCGCATTATTGTGCAGTCTCGTCATCTTTGCCGTCAGCGTATCCGCACACAATGCACACCGGATTCCCTTAATCTTGTTCGCCGCAATAGAAATACCTATGCCCGTGGTACAAATCACAATCCCTTTCTCACATTCCCCATTCGCCACCGCCTCGGCGACAGCACGTCCATAAATAGGATAATCGCAGGAATTCTTATCTGCGCAGCCGTAATCCTTATATGCAATCCCCTGCTCTTTGAGATGAGCAATCACTACCTCTTTCAAATCGTATCCGCCGTGGTCACTGCCTATTGCTATCATAGCCATTCCTCCTTTTTTCTGATAATTGGTTGCTTCTTCTATTTTATTACATTATGGTCTTCAATGCAAACAATTCCATTGATTTTAAAAACATTTGTTATTTTAAAAATTATACACGGACTACCTTATGACCCGCCGCCTTTAGCAGCCTATTCATGACTGCAAATCCAATACCCGACGTGGCAAACGCCTCCGCAAATATGATTTCCACATTCTCATCATCAAATTCCCTCAGAATGCGGTACAATTTTCTCGCGATCATTTTTTCGTCATCAGGTCTTCCGGCGCTTTTGCATACATCTGCGCGATATGACGCCATCCTTCCGTCGGTTCCTATAACGCCCGTTTTTTTATTTTGTTTTCTATAGAAATCCACCTGTGTATTGATATATTCTATAACACGTTCTGCATCCCCGGTCACGATGGTCATATCTCCCTTCGGCGCATAATGGCGGTATTTCATCCCCGGCGCCTTGGGAGCCTGTCTGGAATCTTCACACATCATCGTACTGTCTTCTTCCACCTCATTGAGCACCGTTTCCAGCATCTGCCTTGTGATATAACCCGGACGCAGAATCGTCGGCTCATCCAAAGTCAAATCCACAATCGTAGATTCCAGACCTATCTGCACATCCCCGCCATCTATAATCATCTCTATTCTTCCATCCATATCCTCCAGCACATATTTCGCTGTCGTAGGACTCGGTCTTCCCGAACGGTTGGCGCTCGGCGCGGCGATATAACCGCCTGCTGCCCGAATCAGTTCTCTCGCCACAAAATTTATCGGCATACGCACCGCCACCGTGTCCAGTCCTCCCGTTGTCTCATAGGGGACAATGTCCGACTTATGCAGTATCAGCGTAAGCGGTCCCGGCCAGAATATCTTTACCAGTTTCTCGGCGCTCTCCGGTATCTCACGCACGATGCGCCCCAAATCCTCCACATCTGCTATGTGGACGATTAACGGATTGTCGGATGGTCTTCCCTTTGCCCGGTAGATTTTCTCCGAAGAGCGTGGATTTAGCGCATCTCCGCCCAGACCATATACCGTCTCTGTGGGAAACGCAACCAGACCACCCTCCCTGATAATATTTCCCGCTTCTTTTATAACTTCCGCATCGATATGATTTCCGTCCATCCGGACCAGCCTCGTCTTCACTGTTGTGCCCTTTCTTACTTTGAAATGTCGTTTAAATGCTGCATGATTGCCATATGAATCGCCCATGCCACCTTTTCCTGATAAAGCTCTGACGATAATTTCTGCGCCTCCTCATAATTAGAGAGAAAACCGCACTCCACAATAACAATCGGCGTGGATGTCTTCTTGAGTAAATAATAACTGTCATTTGCCTTAGCCTGCCGTGCGTTATCTTTGTCCAGTTCCTGCGCCATAACCCTTTGTATCCGTTCTGCCAGCTCCTTGCTCTTCTCGCTGCCTGCGTAATAAAACGTCTGCGCGCCGTGCACATATTCTTCGTGATAACTGTTCTGATGTATACTCACCGTCAGTTCCGGCTGCCGCTCCTCAATCACCGCCACCCGGTTTTTCATATCCTGTACCTTTTTGTTGGAGGCATTCTCGTCATACAGCCCGGCATCAGTCTCTCTCGTCAACACAACGTCAACGTCCTGCATCTCCAGAAAATTCTGTAACTTCAATGCAACCTGCAGATTAATATCCTTTTCCAGACTCCCATCCACACTGACTTTACCCGGATCCGCACCCCCATGTCCCGCATCAATCACCACTATAGGCCGTTCCTTTTGCATCGCCACATTTCCAGAGGATACTGCGGATAACATCCTGCTGCCGCCCTTCACGATCATACACGCCGTCACAAACATTAATGCAAACAAGACTGTTCTGACAATTTTCTCATAATCTTCCGGTCTTTTCCCTTTCATATTTCATCCCTAACATGACTGTCTTTATAAATGCATATGAAAAAGACTTCCGAAAAATGCTGACGCTTCACCAGTCTTACGGCTGATTCATATATTCCGCAATGACATCCCAGACAGGAGCCGTCTCAAAACCAAGCTTCCATTCCGCCACGCCTGCAATCCCATATTTACTCATAATATTTAATTTGACGCGAATGGAATCCGCATCTTCCAGCCATACCTGATAATAACTGCTGCCCGACTGGTATTCGCCATAGTTCTGGCAGGTCACCTCATCCCATGAAATGTCGATGCCATGGTCAGAAATATACTGCTGTGCCAGTTCCATTCCCACTGCCTGACTGTCTACCGTCGTCCCGTTTGTTTCCCATATTCTTGTATAAAAGGGAATGGCGTTTATAACCTTGTTTGCCGGAACTTCCGCCACCGTATCCGCGATGCCTTTTTCCACAAAATCAATGGACGCAACAGAGCCCGCAGTCTCACTGCCCCTATGGTGCTCGTCATAGCCCATAATAATGACATAATCCGCCACAATGCCCTGTTCTTTCCTATTATAATGACTGGTATATCCCATCGGCACATAATTATCAACCGAAAGCACAAGCCCGTGCTGTCTGCATGGAATCGACAGCTCTCTGATAAATTCTATAAAAGGTTCTCCGGCATCCAGACTGATATTCTCAAAATCAATGTTAATGCCGTCCAGTCCGTACTGTAATGCCGCCTCAACCAGCCCGTTAATCAAATAATTCCGGGTACTTGTCCCTGCAAGAACCTCATAGGTGTCTACGCCTTCATTTGTAAAATTATCCACCAATCCCCATACTTCCAAGCCCATTTCATGCGCCCGCGCCACATAATCCGTGGTCGCAAAACTCGTAAAGTTCCCCGCATTATCACTTAGGGCAAACCATGTGGGCGAAATCACATTGACACTCTTTGTCTGCGCCATCACTTCTGAAAGGGTATCATTCCCCGCCACGCCTGCCACCGCGTGCCATGCAAGATTAATCTTATGGTCACGCGTGTTGGATTCGTACACCGGTTCTACATAATCCGTCACCGGACTAGGCGTATCCGACACCGGTTCACTCAATTTCTTATTTTCCACATACCCGATAAAGGCATCTCCCGTCTTTACCTTCGTCCACGTTTCCATGGGCTCTAAAATAATAACTTTCTCCCCCTCGGAAACGTCCTTTAGAATTTCGCTCTTAATCCCGCCTTGATAACGCACCTGCGTATCTTTTGTAACGGTCGCTATCTGACGCTCACCCCACTGCGTGTATACCTGCATATGGTTCGGCTCCGTGTATAACGTATATGAGAAATTTGCGTACTCTTTCACAAAATCCGCCGCCACATACAATGTCTCTCCTTCGTATCTGGCTATGATATAATCCCTGCCGGTCTCACTGCCTCCTACCGACACCGTTGTTGACTGAATCGGTACGCTCACAACCGCATCCGGCAATGCGTAAAGCAACAGCCCTTCTTTCTTATCTTCATAAAATCTATCGTTAAAATACTTGTGTACCGTCGCAAAATCAAAATAGCACACCCCGTCAAACAATCTGGCGTGTTCTTCTATCTGTTCGTTCTGTAGAATAATCGGAACATCATCGCTGTCCGTAATCCCAAAATACTGCGTCAAATCCGCCCGTTCTTTGGAATAAGAGTATTTCTCCGCTATTTTGGCTCCAAAGCCTATCCCCGCAACCACGATAATAAGGACGATCGCGATTAGTACCGGCATTATTTTCTTCATGTATCCAGCTCCTTTCTGACCGTCCTCATTATAACAAACTATTCCTTTTCAGTCATTATTATTTTGACATTTTTCGGCAGGAAAAAATTTTTCCGTAAAAATTTCTTATGAAATCCGTCAAACCCCGAAACTCACGTCCTATTGTTCTGTAACCACCGGCTATTCGTCTGCATTTATCCATACAAAGCGGGAGCTTCCCGATAATCTGCAGAGTCCTGCGCATAAATAGCGTTCCTTGCACATATATTTTCATGTATTTTGCGCCTTCACCGATTTCATCCTAAAATTTAGTCTGCCAAAAAGAGTATTGTGATATACCAACGGCATAAGATATATAAGACGCTGAACAGTTTTAAGATATCCCCGACATGCAAAAATAAAAAATAACTGTATAACCTACTCATTCCTTGTGAATTATAATTGTGAAATATAGAAAGAAGTAAGATATGGTCTATGAACAGGCACGCTGCCTATAAGACGCTCTCCGTCACAGATTCCCTGCTGCGGAGATATAGATGTTATTTATGAAGTTTACGCACGCTGCCTCCTTCCGCTGCCGACTATCGGAGACATCTTGTAGTATGATTATAGCCATAATGTGACAAAAATGCAAGGAAATTCTAAAAATCTTAAAATTTTTTAAACACTTTATGCACACTATTGACTAAAATTGGCGTAAAGTATAAGATACTTGTATCATTTAGCAGGTGCAGTATAGTGAACCAACCATGACCAAAAGGATGTGAACATCAATGAAAATAGAAAAAGTAAACGAGCACCAGATTCGGTGCACCCTCACAAGAGAGGATTTGGCAACCAGAGAATTAAAAATCAGTGAGCTTGCCTATGGCACGGAGAAAGCAAAGACTCTGTTCCGTGACATGATGCGTCAGGCAGCTTTTGAATGCGGATTTGAGGCGGAAGACATCCCCTTAATGATTGAAGCGATTCCTCTAAATTCCGAATGTATTGTACTGATTATCACCAAAGTGGAAGACCCAGAGGAACTGGATACACGTTTTGCCAAGTTTGCCCCTACGGTACATGAAGACGATGATTATGACGAGGATGCGGACGAATTGGCGGATGTTTTTTCGGACGGTGCCGACGAGGTATTGAACATGCTGCGTAAAATGAGCGGCACCGACACTTCCGAGTCTCCGGCTAAATCAGCTAGTTCCTCCCCGGCAGATGCCGACCGGCATGGTTTTGCCAAAGACGATCCTTCCCCGCAGCCTTCCAACAGACTTTTTTCTTTTGTCTCACTGCGCGATGTGACTAGGCTTGCCCATGTAGCGGCGCCGACCTATAAAGGATGCAGTACCTTATATAAAGATGAGACTTCCGGAAAATATATTCTGCTTATTAACACCGACAATCAGAACGCCCCCGACTTTAACCGTATCTGCAATCTGATTTCAGAATACGGCAGACCGGAGAAGACCGTCCTCTCTGCCAAGGCATATCTGGAAGAACATTACGAACCTCTGATTAAGGAACATGCAATCGAGTCGTTGGCGCAGCTCTAGGAAGCTGTACCCGAAAGCGGCACAAATTGCTATCTGATTCAATAAAAAGACCCCATGTTGTATTAAACACCGGAAACAACATGGGGTCATTCATATGCCGAAGTCTCTTATTGCCTGCTTCACGCAATTTTGCAAAAATCAGACTGCTGCAATCTTCTGCATCAAATCGTCCACCGCAATCCCATGTACCATAGCGGCCTCTTCAAGCGTCTCTCCCTGCGCGGAAGGACAGCCGAGACAATGCATACCGATTTCCATAAGCACCGGCGCAATATTCGGGTTTGTGCGCAGTGCCTCGCCGATTGTCGTGTCCTTTGTAATATCTGCCATATGAATCTACCTCCGTTCATTCATCCTGTTCCCATGCACCGCCCAATGCCATTCCTCATGTGAATAACAACCGGCGCATTGTCAGAATATATTATTATAGTAAAGTGTTTCTGACATGTATTATCTCACATGTCTTCATGTTTTAACAGTATAATCCGAAAAAACGATTCCCGCAAGCCATATCTTAAGTACATCCTTAAGATAACTGCATCCTATCATTTTGCGCACTTTTACATACCATAATTTTCTTTTTGCGTAAACAATATCTTTTTTACATACAATTTTCACAAATTTTTCATAAAAACCTGCCATTTGTATGAGAAAAAGTACAAAGCCCGACTTGACTCTTCCGCTTGCTATAACATATAATATGTGTACTGGATAAGCATTTTTTCGGCATTTAATAAAAATGTCAAAAAATTAACAAAATAATCATTGATAGGAGGCTATTTCAAAATGAGACCAGAATGGAAAGATTTTGTAGGCGGCAAATGGGACAAAGAAGTCAACGTCCGTGACTTCATCCAGAGAAACTATCATCCTTATGATGGTGACGAGTCCTTCTTGGCAGCGCCCACACAGAACACAAAAGACTTATGGGCACAGGTACTTGACCTGCAGAAACAGGAACGTGAAGCAGGCGGTGTACTTGATATGGATACCAAAGTTGTATCTACTATCACATCCCATGGTCCCGGTTATTTAGACAAGAGCAAAGAGACAATCGTTGGTTTCCAGACAGATAAGCCTTTCAAACGTTCTTTACAGCCTTACGGCGGTATCAGAATGGCTGAGAAAGCTTGCAGCGACAACGGTTACGAAGTTGACCCCGAAATCAGTGAGTTCTTCTCCACACACAGAAAAACACACAACGCAGGTTGTTTCGATGCATATAATCAGGAAATGAGAGCATGTCGTTCTTCCCATATCATCACAGGACTTCCGGATGCATATGGACGTGGACGTATCATTGGCGACTACAGACGTGTCGCTCTGTACGGTATCGACAGACTGATTGAAGACAAACAGGCACAGAAAGATTCTACGGGTCGTGTGATGACAGATGACGTTATCCGTCTTCGTGAAGAACTTTCCGAGCAGATGATTGCACTGAAGCTGATGAAAGAGATGGCTGCTTCTTATGGCTGTGATATCTCCAAGCCTGCTACAAATGTACAGGAAGCAATTCAGGCAACTTACTTCGGATATTTGTGTTCCGTTAAGGAGCAGAACGGTGCCGCAATGTCTCTTGGACGTACCTCAACATTCCTTGATATCTACGCTGAGAGAGACCTTGCTAACGGCACATTCACAGAGCAGCAGATTCAAGAGTTCGTTGATCACTTCATCATGAAGTTAAGACTGATTAAGTTTGCACGTACACCCGAGTACAACCAGATTTTCGCTGGCGATCCGGTATGGGTAACAGAGTCCCTCGGCGGTGTTGGTGTGGACGGTCGTCCGATGGTAACAAAGATGAGCTTCCGTTACCTGCACACATTGACCAACTTAGGACCTTCTCCGGAGCCGAACTTAACAGTTCTCTGGTCTACAAGGCTTCCTGAAGCTTGGAAGAAATACTGTGCTAAGATGTCCATCCAGACTTCATCCATCCAGTACGAGAACGACGATCTGATGAGAGTAACACACGGTGATGACTATGGTATCGCATGTTGCGTATCCTCTATGGTAATCGGTAAGGAAATGCAGTTCTTCGGCGCACGTGCTAACGTTGCAAAGTGTCTGTTATACGCATTAAACGGTGGTATCGACGAAGTTACCAAGAAACAGGTTGGTCCTAAGTATCGTCCTGTTACCGGTGATGTTCTTGATTACGATGATGTTATGGATAAATTCATTGACATGTTAGAGTGGCAGGCAGACGTGTATGTAAATACACTGAATATCATCCACTACATGCATGACAAATACTGCTATGAGAGAGCAGAGATGGCTCTTCATGACAGAGATGTTAAGCGTTACTTCGCAACTGGTGTTGCAGGTCTTTCTATCGTAGCTGACTCCTTATCTGCTATCAAGTATGCTAAGGTTGAGCCGATTAGAGATGAAGACGGCATTATTGTTGACTTCAAGACAACAGGCGACTTCCCGAAATATGGTAACGACGACGACCGTGTAGATGAAATTGCTCAGGAAATCGTTCATAAGTTCATGACAGCAATCAGAAGACATCACACCTACAGAAACGGTGTTCCTACAACCTCTATCCTTACCATTACTTCCAATGTAACTTACGGTAAGGCAACAGGTAACACACCTGACGGACGTAAGAAAGGTCAGCCGTTCGCTCCGGGCGCTAACCCGATGCATGGACGTGATACCCATGGCGCAGTAGCTTCCTTATCTTCTGTATCCAAGCTTCCGTTCAACGATGCGCAGGATGGTATTTCCAATACCTTCACCATCATTCCGGGTGCTCTTGGTAAAGAGGATCAGGTATTTGCAGGCGATATCGAATTAGACTTAAATAAATAAGAATTTCATGCTTTCCGCAGAATTATGTTGTATAACTATTCTGCGGAAGGTAAAAAATCATCTATATGGAGGAAATAATATATGGATAACCAGCAGATGATTGAAGACTTTGTCAAAATGATGGATTCTGGCATGGCGCAGGGCGTCGGGCATGTGAATGTAGATGTAGATGACAAAGCAGATGATTCTAAAAATATTCAGACAATGGGATGCACGGATTGCTCCCGTACCCCATTGGCATGCAGTGTTCCGACACTCCATGATGGTTTGGACGGGTTGGAAGATTATCAATAAAAAAACGAGCTTCGCTCGTTTGCGAGATTCGCTTCGCGAACTCGTGAATAAACGTAGGAATTTTCTATTCTATAAAATAACGAGCTTCGCTCGTTTACGAGATTCGCTTCGCGAACTCGTTCATTAACGGAGCAGTATAGTATAAATATGAAATAACAGGAGGGCAAAATTATGGCAGCAGCAAATGCTCAGGTAGACAACTTAGTTTCTTTATTAGATGGTTATGCAACAAAAGGTGGTCATCACCTTAATGTAAACGTACTCAACAGAGATACCTTATTAGATGCCCAGAAGCATCCTGAGAACTATCCTCAGTTGACAATCCGTGTATCCGGTTATGCTGTTAACTTCATTAAGTTGACACCGGAACAGCAGGCAGACGTTATTTCTCGTACATTCCACGAGTCAATCTAATCAAACGTCAATTATGCAGGAGCCTTGCCTTGGCAGGGCTCTTTTTTTAATGATAAATACTAGTTTTTTCCTAATATACGGGTTATACTATATGTAATATTAAGAAAGAAGGTTGAACTTATGCAGGGAAGAATCCACTCTTTAGAAAGTTTCGGGACGGTAGACGGACCGGGAACGCGTTTTGTAGTCTTTGTACAGGGCTGTCCCATGCGCTGTGCCTACTGCCACAATCCCGACACATGGTCGATGACCGGCGGGACAATGATGGAACCGGAAGAAATTTTTGAACAATATAAACGTAATGAACCCTTTTACAAAGGCGGCGGTATCACAGTTACCGGCGGCGAACCGTTAATGCAGGTAGATTTTTTGATTGACTTGTTTACAATTGCGAAAGCCAACAACGTACACACCTGCATAGACTCTTCCGGAATTGCATATAAGAAAAACGCCAATCCGGAATGGCTTGCCAAGCTGGATAAATTGATGACTCTGACAGACCTTGTCATGCTGGATATTAAGCATATTGACCCCGAAAAGCACAAGGAACTGACCTCACAGCCTAACGACGGCATTCTTGCCTTTGCAGAATACTTAGATGAAAAGCATGTGGACGTATGGATTCGCCATGTCATTGTTCCGGGCATCACTGACGACGACCAGTATCTGTTCCAACTCGGTTATTTTATCGGCGGCTTATCTAACCTAAAAGCCTTAGACGCCCTCCCCTACCACACAATGGGCAAACCAAAATACGAAAAGCTGGGCATGGCTTACAAGCTGGAAGGCGTAGAGGCTATGGACAAAAATAAGCTGATTGAAAAAAAACAGGTGATATTAAACGGTATCCGCAAACGACGCGAAGAATTAAGTGTACAGGCATAATACTTCCGTATATTGCCAAAGTGCATAAGCATAATATCTCCGTGTATTGCCATCCAAATTTCTGTTTCTAAAAAACCTTGTACTTAGCCCTTGTATATTGCCTTCTTTTATATTAAAATAGAGGCGTAGTGATTGATAAATTCATATCAATTATGCATAGTCTTACAACGTAAGGAGGGTATAGTTCATGGCATATGTAATTAACGACGGATGCGTATCATGCGGTGCTTGCGAGGCTCAGTGTCCTGTTGGCGCTATCAGCATGGGTGACGGTAAATTCGAGATTGATGCAACCAAATGCATTGATTGCGGTTCCTGCGCTGGCGCTTGTCCTACAGGCTCCATTTCACAGGGTTAATACACAAAGAACATAAAGTAAAGCTGCACTTTAGATGTCAGTAACGACGTCTATGTGCAGCTTTATTTTTTGTTACGTCTTCTTTTTTCCTCTTCCGAGTTTTTCTCTTGGTTTGTGACGTTCCCTAATCATCTCATCTATTTTCCGGTAATGCTCTTCCTCTATTTTCCACCGCTCATCATCCCGTTCTTCCTGCATCCTGAACTGATAATCCAGCTCCTTTAATATGCTGTCCTTTACTTCCGTGCACAATTCACGATTTGCGGAGCGTACCGCTTCCGTTATCATATGCTGTAACAGATATTGCAATCTCGCCGCCTTCTGGTTTTTCTCCGTATCCTCGTTATTATTCTGTTGCAATGCATCATTTTTGTCCCCGGATAAGGCTACAATATATTTATGCGTCTTATTTCTGTCCATCTCCTCTGTTTTCTCTTCCACTCGCTCCTTTATCATGTCCATCAGCTTGTCCTCCTGCACTTCAGCTTCGCTATGCTCCTGTTTTGCTTGTTTTTTTACTATTTCTTCCATTTCGTTTGCAACCAAATCCTGCTTATCGTTGCTTGCCAGATTTGGCATTTTAAACAGCACCGTGCGGATTGCCTTTAACTGCAGACCCTGCTCTTTTAGCCGCTTGATTTCCTGTAGCTGTTTCACATCCTGCTCCGTATAATAACGGTGTCCCATTTCATTGCGCTTGATGGGAAGCTGTAATTCTTCTTCCCAATACCGCAGCACATGATTCTCTACCTGTACCTTCTTCGCCGCCTCCGATATGTAATAGATTGTTTTTTCTTCCATCCGCTTCCCCTTTCTTCCATTGGCACAAAAAAGAGACTCCCCTCTCCGGATTGTCTCTTTTGTATACAGTGTCAGTCTTTACTTTTACAATAACAGCCGTCACTTTTGCAATGTCAGCCTTTACCTTTGCAGATTTGCAAATTTGGTAAAATCGGGCAGCCATACCAGCTCTACCGTCCCGATTGGACCATTTCTCTGTTTTGCAATGATAATCTCCGCAATTCCCTTTTTCTCTGTATCCTTATTATAATAATCGTCACGATAGATAAACATGACCACATCGGCATCCTGCTCGATTGCACCCGACTCACGCAAATCAGATAACATCGGTCTGTGATCCGGTCTCTGCTCCACTGCACGGCTAAGCTGCGACAACGCTATTACGGGCACATGCAATTCCCTTGCCAGCGCCTTGAGCGAACGGGAAATATCCGATATCTCCTGCTGTCTGGAATCCGTTGACCTGCCGCTTCCGGACATCAACTGCAGATAGTCAATGATAATCATCTCCAAGTTGTGTTCCAGTTTGTATTTACGGCATTTAGAGCGCAGTTCCGATATGCTGATGCCCGGCGTATCATCAATAATAAGATTTGATTTCCCGATAACGCCTGCGCTCTCAATCAGTTTCTCCCACTCCACGTCGGACAGATTACCGGTACGCAGATGCTGGGAATCTACACGCGATTCCATCGAAAAAAGACGGTTGACCAACTGTTCCTTCGACATCTCCAAGCTGAAAATCGCCACTGTTTTATCCTGCTTAAAAGCCACATATTCAGCGATATTCAAGACGAACGCAGTTTTTCCCATAGAAGGTCTTGCAGCCACCAGAATGAGGTCAGAAGGCTGCATTCCGGCAGTCCGGTAATCAAGGTCAAGGAATCCGGTGGCAACGCCTGTCACATTTCCCTTATTGTGAGACGCCCTTTCTATATTGTCCATCGCATTCATGACAATCTGTCTGATTGGCACAAATTCTCCCGCATTTCTCCGCTGTACCAAATCAAAAACCCGCTTCTCCGTATCGGAAAGAATATCCTCCAGACTTTCTTTGCCTACATAGCAGGTATTGGCAATCTCCTCGTTGATGCGGATTAGTCTTCTGAGCGTCGCCTTCTCAGCCACGATATTCGCGTAATATTTTATATTTGCCGACGTGGGAACCGCAGTGATAAGGTCACGTATAAACTCCAAACTGCTCACCTCGGGCGGTACATCCTTCTCCTTCAGCCGATCCTGCAGTGTAACGAGGTCTACCGGTTTTCCTTCGTCATTCAGCTCAACCATCGTGTCAAAAAGCACACCGTATTGCTTATTATAGAAATCTTCTCCAAGTACAATTTCCGAGGCAACCACGATTGCCTCCCTATCCATTATCATGGAACCGATAACCGACTGCTCTGCCTCCATACTGTGCGGTAATATTCTTTTGAGTAATGCTTCCTCCAATATCCGTCACCTGCCCCTATTGGTCCTCGACTACTTTCACCTTCAATTTGCCGGTCACATTGGGGTGAAGCCTGACACTCACTTCATATACGCCGAGCGCCTTGATTGCCTCCGGAAGCTGGATTTTCTTTTTATCCAGTTCCAATCCGCACTGTGTCTTCACTGCAGACGCAATCTCCTTGGAAGAAACAGAACCAAAAGCCCTTCCGCCCTCACCGGACTTCATCTTGAGGGTTACTTCCTTCGTCTCAAGCACCTTCGACAGCTCCTGCGCCGCCTCTAATCTCTCCTGCGCCATTTTATCTGCATTTGCTCTCTGCAATTTTAAATCATTCATGTTGGCGGAATTTGCTTCCAAACCAAGCTTTTTGGGAAGCACATAGTTTCTGGCATATCCGTCACTCACATTCACTATTTCGCCTTTTTTACCCAACGATTTCACATCTTCTAATAAAATAACTTTCATCTTAAATCGTGCCTCTCTTTCTCTGCATCTATGCGTTCATGAAAATGACCTCATATACGCCTCTAATTGTCCAGCTCGCCTTCGGCTATCATTGCATCCAGCGTTCTCTTAATGGCGGCAATTCCTTCTTCAAGGGTGCCATTCTCTATCTGTGCGCCCGCAATATTCAAATGACCACCGCCGCCCATTCTCTCCATGACTACCTGCACATTCACCTCATCAATGGAGCGTGCGCTGATGTAGATGATACCGTTATATGGCGTCAGTATAAAGCTGGCTTTGATTCCCTTGATATTCAACAGCTCGTTTGCCGCCTGAGCGCCTACCACGGTAGGACTCGCCACATCGTCACCCGTACAAATGGATATCGCATAGGACTGCCTGTAGATTTCCGCCTGACTGACGGCATCCGCCTTTGCCTTGTATTCCGCCGCGTCATCCCTGAACAATTTTCTGACACGGGTCACGTCCGCACCGTTCCTACGCAAAAATGCTGCCGCCTCAAAGGTTCTGACACCTGTTTTCGTCATAAAATTATTCGTATCAATCATGATTCCGGAGTACATACAATCTGCTTCCTCAGACCGCAGCCGCAGATTATCACTGATATACTGCAGAATCTCAGACACCATTTCACAAGCGGAAGAAGCATACGCTTCAATGTAAGAAAGCGTCGCGTTCTCTATTATCTCTGATCCCTGCCTGTGATGATCCAATACCACCACGGACTTACAACGCTTCAGCAGTTCCGGGCATTCGGTAATGCTCGGTTTGTTCACATCTACTACCACGAGCACGGCATTGCTGCCAACCATGTCAATCGCCTGTGCATTGCTGATAATCATATCCTCTGCATATTCATCGCTGTTCTTAAACATCTCTACCATGGGCTGCATGGAAGCCGTCACGTCATTCAGGACAATGTGCGCCTTCTTATCAAGCACCTCTGCAATCCTGTAAATACCAACGGACGCACCAAAACTGTCCACATCGCCCATCCGGTGTCCCATGACATAGACCTCGTCCTTGACGGAAATAATTTCCTTGAGCGCGTGTGCCTTGACTCTCGCCTTGACACGGGTACTCTTCTCAATCTGCTGACTCTTTCCGCCGTAATAACTGACATTCTCAGGCATTTTCACAACCGCTTGGTCGCCACCGCGCCCAAGGGCAATATCTATCGCATTACGGGCAAACTCATAATTCTGCGCATAACTGAGCCCATCCAGTCCCATACCGATACTGATGGTAACAGCCATCTCATTACCGATATTGACGGTCTTCACATCCTCCAACAGTTCAAAACGGCTCTCCTGCATCTGTATTGCCGCTTCTTTACGCATGATAACAAAATACTTGTCCTTCTCCAGTTTCTTACAAATTCCGTCCAGAGAGCCAATATATTTATTCACTTTTCTGTCAATCAATGCAATCAACAAAGAGCGTCTGACTTCTTCCACGCTCTCCAGCGCCTCGTCATAATTATCCAGATAAATCAAGGCTACTGATAAGGACTGATTGTCCACTTCCTTCAATGCAATCTTAAGCGCCGTCTCATCAAACAGATACAATGCAATCAGATATCCGTCATATCCTTTCGCCTCGATGATATCACTGTTCTCAGCCATCTCCTTCAGGGAAATCTTCTTCATCTTGGCAATATAATTGCCGGATTCGTACTCCACATCAAACTCTACCTCATCTTCCCCGTTGATGCCCGGAAGCTTGTCCTTTGTAATAGAGGGAAAAAGCGATGTAATCGACTTACGATAACCTTTCTCCTGATGCACCGTATGTTCAAACGCAATGTTCGTCCAGATAATCTTGCCCGCATCATCTAACAGCGCATGTGGCAGTTCCAAATCCCGTAGAAGCCTTCTCTGAATCTGTCCGTACTGGGTCGCAAAGCTGACCAGCTCATTCATAATCACTGGTTTATTATAGAGCATCATTGCCAGAATAATGGCAATATAAAATATAATAAATCCGCTCAGTATCAGTCCCGCCCTGTAGTCGCCAATCATATAAATCAAAACGTCAACGGCAATCAGCAGAAATCCCAAATATAAAGAAGACTGTAAATAAGACTTCAATCTTCCCTTTAGCTTAACACTGTTTTTCATCATACTTTCATCTCTTTATCTATTCCGTGGCGCAAAATACCTATGTTCCCATTTTTATACTTACACAACATCATAAGTATAGCATTTTTTGCAACTTCACGCTACACCAATATATAGAGCTTTTTCGGCGAAAAATGACAGGATATGGTATCTTTTCATTGATTCTGCATAAAAAGGAACACTGACACAGACATCTGGCGTCCATTCTGCTTCAGATCCAGAACAACATAATCTGCTCTTACCTCTACTACTTCTACATCTACCCATGCGCCATCAACATACTGAACAGCTGCAACATTCGCGAAGCCTTCATCGCTTGCTACCGCCTGCAATGCAACTGTCTGTGCATGTACAACAATGCTTACAATATCCTGCTCCGTCAGCACTGGTGCAACTGTCTCAAGCTCTACTACTTCAAGAGTCACACCGCATGGAACGGAATCTGATACAGACTGTGATGATCGCTAGGAGTGGAAGGTGTGGTGGGTGTTTCTGAGGGTGTATCGGGTGTTTCTGAAGGCATGGATGGCGCAGGAAGCCAACACCCTTCTTCTTCCCTAAATTCTCTCTTTCAGAAGAATAACCAGCCCACGCTTGCCACTCCTGAAAAAAATCTGCAACGGATTTCATATTTCCGTATCGGAATTTTTTTATGACGATTTATCGGTGCTGCCTGTCTGCGATTTTTCCTCGGAGGAATATGAAATCATTTTTAAAATCCACACCTTGAACCACCATGACAAAATGCTGCTTATCACACTGTTAAATTCTATGCAAAACAGCACATAAAATTAGAAGCATTCCATCTGCTCCTATTTTCGATATCAGCGTTTCCTATTTACTTTTCCTAGATTTCGACTTTTGTACCGAGATATCCAGACAAGACTCCATAATGAATTGCTTTTTCATCCGTGTTCTCTGCTCTTAAAGTTTTCTTTTCTACCCCATCTTCTATTCTGTAATCCTTCAGTAACTCACCCAGCCGGTCACATGTTCCAGCCATAGTAGCTAAAATGTCAGAGATATTTAACATTTCCTTTTCTATTTCTTTAGGCAATTTTTTCTTATAAAGAAGTTTATGATTAATTTCACTCCATCCTTCTTCAAATATACTGCGTGTCTGTATTTCCACCTTAACTGTACAAACCTTATTTCCCGTTTTCTCGTCAAACATTTCATGCCGCAACGTATAATGTATAGAACGGTACATGCTCTTCTTAATATCTACATTTCTAAGATTCTCAAATGTAGCCTCTTCAAAAAATTACTTGAATCAATACCCTGTTGCCCTCAAGCGTTTTTCTAATAATTTTTTTGAGTAAATGAGCTACGTCTTTTATGCGATATCTTACCGTATGTACATTATCTAATTTTGACAATTCTTCAATATAATTTAATGCAATCTTTTCATAATTTTCTATATTATCTGTATATATTTTTTTAATGCTCTTAAGTGTTTTCCATGGAATATTACTTTTTTCAAAATCCTGCTGACTTATCTTCATCTTTTCAAAAAACGAACGTAATTCTTTTGTATATTGCACAAAATTACCTCCTGGCATTCGCCCCGACCATAAAACCTTTTATTGCCAGTTCCAATGACTGGGGATTATAAGTACGATATTTAAACCTGCAGCATAATAATTCAGCAAATTCCCGCAAGGATAAATTATCCTTGCTATCACAAACACTTATTCCTATACTATTCAGCAGACTAGATATTAATACACTGACAACAAACTTCTCATTAACCCATAAAATACTGTCATCCACTTTATCCCCTAGTTGTAACGGAGACATCCTCAACATCCAATATGCCTCATATCCGTATACCTTAGCCAGATTTGTCTTATCAATATCGTGAAATTCTTTCAATCTGTATATGCCTGCATAGTAACTTAAAACAGCATACGCCAATTTTCTTCTGTCTATTCTCACACGCTCTTCTAATCCTGCACTTTTGATAAAACATAACATCTGTTTATACCAAAATTGATATCTGCTACAGAATTGTTCAATTGTATACTCATTTAAGAGATATGCATAATCATAGGTATCTTCCTTACTCATAATCCAGACTTCACTTTAGTATATCATAACGCAAGAATGTCAAAAAACATATCTGTCTTGGTAAATTGCTCATACGCCAAGTATTCCGAATTTAGAATCTTCGGATCGTAAGCTTCACCATGATTTTTTGAGACATCTTTCTTGTAAGAAAAAAACTCTTCTCTGAACTCTTCGACCGCCTCTTTGTCTGATATATTATTCAATTATTTTTATCGAATTAAATAAATTCTTGTTAACCCAACCATACTATTATTGTAAACTGGAATCCACCAATAAAAGAAGCCCTCCGCCCACATGTAATCGACCCTTTTATCAATTTAAATATTAGAACGTACGCCATAAACACAACGTGTTTTGCACGCTTGATTACAACTTTTCTAATTATTTTCCCTATAAAAACACTGCCGCAGTCACGGCAGTGTCTTCCCCACACTCATTTTTTACTGACTACTTATTTTGCAATAAAAGCAACCACACCATTACCCTGCATATTCAATACTACATGATCTGCTCTTACTTCCACTACATCTATATCTACCCATAAACCACCTACATACTGATATGCTTCAATCACAGCATCTTCTGTAACACCGGGCATATAGAAATTGATTGTTGCCTCAACTGCAGGAAATTGAACATCAACAACGTTAAGTACAGTTCCCTCCTGTTCAATACGAATGGAATCTACATATGCACGATTTGTTACCTTAGTAATCGTCGCTGTCATATTTGTCGTCTCACCATTTACTACAAGATTACCGCCTTGTCCTACAGTGACTGCATTCTCAATACCCGGAGTACTGGTTACTGCATTATTATAATATTCGCCTGCTGACATATTCTTCTCGGCTGCTCTATACATATCTCCAACATTTTCAAATCCTTCGTCATGAGCTGCACCCTGTACTGCCGCTGCCTCAGCATGAGAGGCAATATCGGCGATTTCTTGCTCTGTTAAAGAACCTGTCATATCAGAAGCGATATTGGGATCAAGACTACAACCAGAGCTTACAACAAGACCTTTGCCGCCATATTTCCAGTTTCCATTTGAACCTGAATATACCCAGTCAGTACCATCAAATTCAAAGGTGTAGATATAATCCGCTTCATCTTTATTTGCATTCATCCATTTAGTCCCCACGGGTACACCAGTCGGTGTATATAATCCTTGGTACACTTTACCATCGGGATTATCTTGTATAAGACCTCCATTCGTAAAGTCATAGTTGTTAAATTCTTCGCCTTCTCCTGCTGGTTTATAAGTATACTCACTTCCTGCAAAAACCGTCATAGCAGATACCATCAATACCGCCGCAAGAACAAATGCAATACTTCCTTTTATTATTTTCATCTTCTTTCCTCCTTACTTGGGGTTCTCACATGCTTAGTAAAAACATCCCATTTGTATTTTCTAGCTGAGTGTGAATTATGTCTTGCAGTTTATATTATACTGTAATCCGCATGCTTTTTCAAACGTTTTTAAGAATATTTGTAAACAACAATATGTTGATTACCCCCCCCCCTCAGCAACCACAACATCTTGCGGTTGCTGGAATATTATGGAAAATCGTACTCCTTTTGTATATAAACAGCAAAAAAGAGCCAACCACCCACCAGTGATTGACCCTTTCATCTCTTCCAATATTAGTCCTGAACGTACGGCATAAGTGCAACGTGTCTTGCACGCTTGATTGCAACTGTCAGAGCACGCTGATGCTTCGCACAGTTACCCGTAATTCTTCTGGGAAGAATCTTGCCTCTCTCGGATACATATCTTTTCAGCTTGTTCGTATCTTTATAGTCGATTACGTTATCCTTACCACAGAACACACATACCTTTTTTCTTCTGCGCATTCCACCCTTTTTCTTAGGGAAATCCGGCTTATCTGTTTTATTAAATGCCATAGTTATTGCCTCCTTCTAAATCCAAACAATTAGTTGAACGGCAGTTCCTCATCGATTCCGTCAGGAATATTCATAAAACCGTCTCCGGCTGCTGCAGGTGCGGGTCTGTTTGCCGGAGCAAAGCCTCCGTCAACGTTTCCTGCGCTATTCTTGCTCTCTGCAAATTCCTGTTCCTCTACTACGATATCTGTTGTATACACTTTGACGCCATCTTTATTAGTATAGCTTCCTGTCTGGATACGACCCGTAATCGCAATCTTCGTTCCTTTATGAAGATATTTCTCCGCAAATTCACCCTGTCTGCCGAAAGCGACACAACCGATAAAATCTGCGGTCTGATCATCATTGTTACGATTAAATCTACGGTCTACCGCCAATGTGTATCTTGCTACTGCCGTAGCGTTCTCACCTTGAGAATATCTCACTTCGGGATCTCTCGTCAAACGCCCCATAAGTATTACTTTGTTCATAAATACCTCTTTCTATTTCTCGTCTTGTCTTACGCACAGGTATCTGATGACGTTGTCCATAATGCGGATACGGCTCTCGATCTCAGCCGGAACATTACTCTCTGCATCGAACTGGATAAAGTAATAATAAGCTTCCTTCATTTTCTGTACTTCGTAAGCTAATCTCTTCTTACCCCAGTCGTCAACATTGGTAATCTGACCTCCGAATCTTTCTACCAGAGCCTTAGCTTTCTCTACTGTAGCAGCTCTCTCGTCATCTTCGATCTTTGCACTAACAACAACGGCTAATTCGTATTTGTTCATGCTTCTTTTCCTCCTTTTGGTCTCTGGCCCCTTCTTATAAAGGAGCAAGGATGATTGACTTTACAGTCATAATTAGTATATCACGGTTATTTATCATACCATAGGCGCGCGCAATCCGCAAGTGTTTTTTCCCAACAATTACTTGCCTGCAATTATTCACCCAATAATTATTTGCCAGATGCATCCGGACAAACTAAATGACCGGGGAGGTCGAACTGTCCCCTTCGCCCCGCTTGATGTTCTTCACGTTTTTCTCCGCCTGCCTGCGCGGAATCATTATCTGGTGCCCGCAGCCCATGCATTTGAGCCGGAAATCCGCGCCGATGCGCAGCACTTCCCACTCCTTGGAACCGCAGGGATGCTGTTTCTTTAGTCTTAAAACGTCTCCGACCTGAATATCCATATTTTTCCTCTCATCTTACTGTCCTATGATAGTCAGCAACCCCGATACAAGCATACATGGCAACAAACAAGCAGCGGCGAAGAACATCGGGGTATACGCTCCTTGCGGCAGTCGCCCCATTAATCCAACTGTGAGAAAATCTCCCCAATGCTTCCCTGTACGATAAGATTTGCAACGGAATCTCTCGGCGTCGGTGTTTTGTTCACCAGTACCAGTTTACTTCCGTTATAGTAATCCAGAAGCCCCGCTGCCGGATATACCGCAAGGGAAGTACCTCCCACAATCAATACATCCGCCTCGCTGATATAGCGCACCGCGTCGCTGAGTGTCTTCTGATCCAGCCCTTCCTCATACAACACCACATCCGGCTTGATGCTTCCCCCGCACTCACATACCGGAACCCCTTGTGAATTGACAATCTCGTTCACATCATGGAACTTACCGCATTTTTCACAGTAATTGCGCAGTACGGAACCATGCAGCTCCAGCACTGTCTTGCTCCCCGCCGCCTGATGGAGTCCGTCAATGTTCTGTGTAATCACCGCCTTTAATTTCCCTTCTTGCTCCCACTGTGCAAGCTTTAGATGCGCCGCATTCGGTTTTGCGTCAAGACACAACATCTTCGCGCGGTAAAAGCGATAAAATTCTTCCGGCTTCTGCCTGTAAAACGTATGACTCAAAATTGTCTCTGGCGGATAATCATACTGCTGGTGATACAGTCCGTCCACACTTCTGAAATCCGGAATACCGCTTTCGGTAGATACTCCCGCGCCACCGAAAAACACAATGTTATTGCTTTCCTTCACCCATTTACGAAGCTGTTCTACTTGTTCCATGCCGCCACCCCTTTCTGATACCTTCCTCTTACATTACAAATGTTCCTTCATTGCCTCTCAGATTACTCTTCCTTCGCTGTCTCTTTCCCGGCTTACTGTTTCTTTCCGAGTTCCAGTCTGTTAACCGCCGAGAAAATCGCCCTCACGGACGCCCTCGTAATATTGGAGCTAACGCCTACGCCGTAAGTAACTCTTCCGCTCTCCACGTCGAGCAGATGGATATACGCTGCCGCCTGAGAATTGGAACCGCTCTGCAGTGCATGTTCCTCGTAATCCAGAATCTTAATCTCAACACCCAGTTCCTCCTGCAGCCCGCGTTTTGCGGCGTCAATAGGACCGTTGCCCACTGCCTCAAATACTTTCTCCACGCCGGCATCCGTATAAACCACGGTCACTTTCGTATCAAACTGGGACTTCGTCTCGCCGCTCAGGTCGTCCATGCGGAGCTTGCGGAAATGAATCGGTTCTTTCTGATCCAGATACTGTTCACGGAAGTTATCCATAATCTGGTCAGGAGACACTTCGCCCTGCTTCTCTGATACTTTCTGAATGACATTGGCAAACTCTTTATGCATACCTTTCGGAAGCTTAAAGCCGAAGTAGGTATCCATGATAAACGCCACACCACCTTTACCGGACTGGGAATTAATACGCACGATCGGCTCATATTCTCTTCCGATGTCCGCCGGGTCAATCGGCAGATAGGGAACCTGCCAGATTTCACTCTTCCTCTCCCGCATCGCCTGAACACCCTTATTGATTGCATCCTGATGGGACCCGGAAAATGCCGTAAACACCATCTTGCCGGCATAGGGATGCCTCGGATGAATCGGAATCTTACAGCAACGCTCGTAGATTTCAATGCTTTCATTGACATGTTCGATTGCCAGTTTCGGGTCGATGCCCTGTGAAAACATATTATACGCAATATTCATAATATCCACATTACCGGTTCTCTCACCGTTGCCGAACAAGGTTCCTTCCACACGGTCTGCACCGGCAAGAAGCGCCAGCTCCGCGCTCGCCACTCCGGTGCCGCGGTCATTATGCGGATGTACGCTTAATATAATGCTTTCCCGGTTTTCAAAGTGTGTATTCATCCATTCAATCTGATCGGCATAAACATTCGGCGTGTTCATCTCCACCGTGGAGGGAAGGTTGATGATCATGGGGTTTTCTTTGGTCGGTCCCCACTCTCTCTGCACTGCGGTACAAACTTCCAACGCATAGTCAAGCTCTGTTCCCGTAAAGCTTTCCGGAGAATATTCCAGAATAATCTTTCCGGGGAAATTTGCGGCATGGCGCTTTACCATCTTCGTTCCTTCCACGGCAATATTGATAATCTGCTCTTTATCCATATGGAATACAACGTCCCGCTGTAACGTTGAAGTTGAATTATAAATATGCACAATCGCCTGCTTACATCCCTGAATGGACTCAAACGTCCTTTCCACCAGTTCCTCGCGGCACTGTGTCAGCACCTGTACGATCACATCATCCGGAATCATCTTCCTGTCAATCAGCTGACGCAGGAAATCAAATTCTATCTGGCTTGCCGCCGGAAACCCTATCTCAATCTCCTTAAATCCAAGCTTAATCAGATAATTAAAAAATTCGATTTTCTCCGATACTACCATAGGGTCAATCAACGCTTGATTGCCGTCCCGCAAATCCACACTACACCATATGGGCGCCTTTTCAATCTCCTTGTCAGGCCATTTTCTCTCCGGATAGTACACTACCGGATTCTTCCTGTAACGTTTGTAGTTTAACATGTTAAATCCCTCCAATTTTGCCTTATTTCTCTCGAAAAAAAAGCCCGTTGTACACAACGGGCTAAACAGACGGCATCATTCACCGAGTCCACTTTCAATTGCACCAATCAACGTCTTGAGTGCTTCCTCCTCGTCCTCGCCATCACATACAAACTCAATCTCATCACCACACTTGACACATGCACCAAGCACGCTCAAAACACTTTTGGCATTTGCTGTATTATCCCGAAATGTAAAAGTTATTAACGATTTGAACTGCATTGCCTCCTTACATAGGATGCCTGCCGGTCTTAGATGTAGCCCTGTCGGGTTTTTGATGACTACCTTTTGGCTTACCATACCCTTATCCTCCAATATCTCGATTCCGGTTAATGCTTGAACCCCCTCAACCACAACCTATTCTTAACTATAACATTTTTTTGTGTATATCACAAGAGTTATAGCATAATATTCTGTATAAGCTCCGCCAGTTTCTTGGCTTCTTCATCAATCATTTTCTGGTCTTTTCCCTCAATCATAACTCGCACTAACGGTTCTGTGCCGGACGGACGAATCAGCACCCGCCCTTCACCGGCAAATTTCTTATCCAGCTCCGCTATCGCCTCTGCAATCTCAGGATAATCCATGTATTTCTCTTTCTTGTGCGTAGGAACCTTTGCATTCACAAGTGCCTGCGGCATTACTTCCATAATGGTCTTTAACTCTGACAGCGGTTTCCCCGTCTCCACGATGACCTGTAGAAGATGTAGTGCGCTCAGAAGCCCGTCGCCTGTTGTATTTTCATCTAAGAAAATCACATGACCAGACTGCTCTCCGCCAAGGCTCGCACCGATTTCCCGCATCCTCTCAAGAACGTATCTGTCGCCTACTTTCGTCTGCTCAATGTGAATACCGTTCTTTTCTCCCATCAGGAAGAAGCCGAGGTTACTCATGACAGTCGCCACAATCGTATCCTTATTCAGCTTGCCCTGCTGCCTCATATGATTCCCGACCAAAGCCATTATCTGGTCGCCGTCCACAATATTACCCAATTCATCCACCGCCAGAAGACGATCGGCATCACCGTCAAAGGCAAGCCCCACATTTGCCTTCTCATACACAACTCTTGCCTGCAGCTCTTCCATATGTGTCGAGCCACAGTTGGCATTGATATTTGTGCCATCCGGGTTATTATGAATTGCCACCACTTCTGCTCCCAACTCTTTCATCGTCTCCACAGAAGTATAATAGGAAGCTCCTTCCGCACAATCCAGCACAATTTTCATTCCGCGCAAATCCACATTGACGGCTTTCATTGCATGATTGATATATTCTTCTCTGGCGTCGGTACGGTACTTAATCTTACCCACCCCTGCGCCGGTCGGAAACTTCACGCCCTGCATACCGTTTTTAATCAATGTCTCAATCTCGTCTTCGAGAGAATCCGGAAGCTTATACCCGTTCCCGTCAAAAAATTTGATACCGTTAAATTCCACGGAATTATGGGAAGCCGAAATGACAACACCTGCATCCACTTTATATTTTCTGGTAAGATACGCCACCGCCGGAGTGGGGACGATTCCTACATAAACCGCATTCGCTCCCACTGAACATGCACCTGCCATCAGTGCATTCGCCAGCATATCCCCTGAAATTCTTGTATCGACCCCCACCATAATGGTCGGCTTATGCGCATTCTCCTTGGTGAGAACATACGCGCCTGCCTGCCCAAGCTGCATTGCCAACTGGGGTGTCAATTCTTCATTGGCAACGCCTCTGACTCCATCCGTTCCGAATAACCTGCTCATGATAATACCTGTTCCTTTCCAAGTCTTTGCTTTTCATCTCTATTCTGCTTCTGTAACATACAACTGTACGTCCATTCCTTCCCATACCACCGTGGAATCTTCCGGAAGATTTACGGATAGAGGAATTCTATAATATCCCGGTTCCACTTCTTCGATTCCTTCCTCCGCAAGCCATGCGGCAATATCAACGCTTACTTCCAGTGTATTCACATTCACCGCCTGCAGTTCGCCTGCCAGACCAATCAGTGTGATGCTGCATTCATTGTCCGGATCAATGATTTCCGCCTCAAGCGACGCCGGTAATCCGGTAATGTGTATATTCTCTATTCTTCTGGAAAATGTCCTTCTGATTTCTTGTCCCACGCCAACCGTGACATTAACCATACCGGTGAAGTTTTCTTCCACCAGAGAAACACCCTCGGGAAGATATTTCTTAAGGTCGATCAGTGTGATTACATCCTCCCTCGCACCGCTCACATCGATATCTCCTTCGGCAATCTCTACCGCCTCGATACTCTGTACCAGTTTGGACCTGCCCGCTATCACAACATTCTCCCTTGTGCTGCTGTTCTCACCGGTCAATCGGTAGCCTTCTGCCGGAGTTCCGGTTACCGTATAAACAACAGGCACCGTCTTCATCTCCAGTATCTCTACGTTGACGCGCACTTTCGTGATACTCCGTTCAAGACTGGCAGATTTAATTTCAACTCCATCCTCATCATACATCCGGATATCCACATCCGTTTCAATTTTGCTTGTAAAGCCGGATGCCGCCGATACATCCACATCCGCCTGCACTTTGGCAATCCTTGATACCACGGACTTCGGTCCCGAAATCCTGATCAGATTCTGCTCCGTTGACACATCACCCAGCATATATCCTTCGGGCACTTCGCCTAGCACATTCGCCCGAATCGGAAAGGATCTCGTCTGCTTATCTTCGATATTCAGCCGCACAGTATCTATGCTGCTTCTGATGCTTTCCACCTGACTGTTATATATATTGGTAGATAACTTAATCGGAATCGTATCCAGACTGGTCAGATCCCTCACATCCGCTATCGCCACCACATTTGTTACATTCAGTTTATCAATAACCGACCGGGGTGCATAAATCGTCACCGTGTCTATCACATCTGTATTATCGAGCACCTCGTAAATCTGCCCTCTTTCCGTGATCAGTTCCGTATTCCTAAGGACAACCGGAACATCCGTCATCGGACGCGGCTCCACAGGGTCATTGATATTCGTGACAACAATCCAGACCATAGCGGCAAATAAGAAGGAGACAATCTTGAGCCCCCAGTTTTTGGTGATCTTATACTTCATTTCTGGACCTGCCTTTCCACAGCTTCCGCTTCTTCTCCTCTGTCGGCTTATTCTGGATATCCGACAATCTCACTTTCAATCTCTCCGCATCCAATCCTCTTTCCAGTTGCCCGCCATAGGCAACGCTAATCTTTCCCGTCTCCTCAGAGACGATTACAGTCAGTGAATCCGTCACTTCCGATATCCCTACTCCGGCTCTGTGTCTTGTACCCAAATCTTTACTGAGCGCCATATTATCCGAAAGCGGCAGATAGCAGGTAGCTGATACGATTCGATTGCCGCGCACAATTACCGCACCGTCATGCAACGGTGTGTTATGCTCAAATATATTAATCAGAAGCTGACTGGACACAATACCGTCCACGTCAATTCCCGTCCTCTCATACTCTCCCAAAGGCTGTTCCTGTTCGATGACAATAAGCGCTCCCGTCTTGACCTTGCCCATCTCAACAGACGCTTTCACAATCTCGCTGATTGTCCTGTCCGAGAAACGTCCTCCCTCCGTTTTGCCGGAATCAAAGGCTATGATTGAGGAAAAGAAATTCTTACGCCCCAGCTCCTCCAGCGCTTTTCGCAGTTCCGGCTGCAGCACGACTACAATCGCTATCGCCGCGATACTGAATACATTCGTCACAATCCACAGAATCGTATTCATCTTAAAAAATGCCGCCGCAAGCACAAAAACCGCAATCACAATAAGTCCTTTTAAAAGCGCCCATGCCTTCGTGTTTTTTATCCATACAAGAATGTGATATGACACAAAAGCAAGGATAAAAATTTCCACAATATCCGTCCAGCGGACTGTGGGCATATGCAGTTTGGAAAGATATGTCGCTATAAATCTATTTATTTGCTCCACCAGCCCTCACCGCCTTTCTAAATCCGTTGTTCTCATCCATGTGTATTTCTCGTTCTCTGAACTGACTTCTGTCTCTGACTGTTAATCTGTTTTACTTTCTTCTCCGGCTTGGATACGACCACTTTAGGAACAGCTTTCACATAATAATAATATTCATCATCCTCAAACTGTACCTTTTCTGTCCTGCTGTAATCCACATTGAACACAAAAAACTGCAGCATCAGCAAGAGCAGGAAAGAAATCAAGTTTCCAAAAATCACACCGAATAAAGGTACATTTGTGTCAAACATCAAATCACCCACAAGCAGCACCATAATATCCACAATGACACCCGATACCATAGCAATCGTCCATGCATAATCTATACTCAGTCTTCTAATCAAATAGACCAGAATCACCGTGACCGCAAACGCCATAATGGTAACTACCATCTCTTTGTTATTAAGCAGCCCGTCAATGACAAACCGGAACCGCGCCACAATTTCTTCGCCTGACATTCCCGCAATCACGGACACATTCTGTACCACATAATGCAGCATATAGTATACCATCACGCCGCAGGCAACTGAAACGGCGGACGCCGGTGTCCCTACAAGTCCCATGGCGAGAGGAATCACATAGGGAATCTTCAGCAGAAAGCAAACCGGCAGTAGCACGATGACCAGTGTATCTTTGGGTGAAAATCTCAGATACAGCAAAAACATCAGTATGAATCCCACTCCGATTACTGCGGCGCATTCCAGACTGAAAGCATACAGATGCAGCATTGTAAACAGTGCCGATACCACAACAATAAAGTTCATTGGCATAAAAGAACACATCAATGCCACAATCAAAACAACCGTCAGCCGATCTATACTGTCCATATATCCCAGCCGGGAATTAATAACCAGCAGCGAAATAAGCGCTAACATAAACTTTAAAATTGGTGTGATATATACCTCATATTTACTGTATAGAGTCATCAAAATCTGTTTTGCAACAAGTAAGGTAGTCATCATTTATCCTTTCACTTCCCGTACACTTTCTTAAGCCTTATTGTCGGTACATCTCTGCAAGCCTGCGCAGATTCATATAATACACTCTGAGGCTCTTAACCGCCCTATTGTATCGTATCGTGTAGACTATAAAGGAAATCACGGCATATATCCCTATCATCCATAAATACATGGTAAGAACCTGCTTCGCAAATGCCAGCAAATCCATTTTATAAATATCCATCATAAACACTTCAAAATTATAAAAAATGTACACAGCAAATACCACTACAAATGCAATCGTTGCACTTATAATGGACTTCAATACCTGCCATCCTATATAATCACTGCGAAAATAGCTTCCTATGGCAACATTCTTCTTACCCTCGTTTGCTTCATAAGAAGCCATTTTCGTCATTAGGATTATTCTCTTTTCATTTAACATACAGCTCTCCTAACCCAGAAAACGCATCTTAGGATTGTCTTTCACGTCCTTCTTCGGCTGGGGTTTCGGCGCTTCCGGCTTGCGAATGCTTTCATTCAGCTGATTCGCCATACTGCTCTTGCATTTCTCACAAAAACGTCCACTGTTGATTGCCGCGCCACAGTTCTCACAGTGCAGCGTAATACTGGAGCCTTCTGCAAGCTGCAGACGCTCATCCCTCAGCCACTGCTGAATCTGATTCTGAGATACGTCACACGCCTCAGCCACCTCCGGAATTGTTGCATTCACATGATCCCAGATATACGATTTCACTTCATGAAACTTAACTTCCAATGCCTCCCTGCACGCCATACAGATTGGCGGTCCGGATACATAGTTAAATAGTTTCCCACACTTTCTGCAATTTCTCGCGTTCATGCTGTAACCCTCCTATAGTTATGATTGGCTATAACCCTTTTCCGACAGCAAGCGTCACAAAATAAATCTTTCTGACCCCCGCCCTGCGCAGCTCATAGCTCATAGCATCTATAGTGCTGCCCGTCGTATAAATATCATCAATAATTATAATCGTCTTTAATTTTACATCATTACGACAGATTTTGAAAGCCCTTTTCAAATTATTTTGTCTCTCTGACACAGATAAATCTTTCATCGGCGTCGTTTTGCGCACTCTTTCGATTAATTTTGTCTCCACAGGAAGATTCATAATCTTTCCAAGCTCCTTCGCCAATACTTCCGCCTGATTATATCCTCTCTCACGCTTCTTTGAATCATGAACCGGGACCGGAACCAAGGCATCCGGTCTGCAGCGCAACATCCATCCTCCCATGCATCGCGCCATACACTGGGCATAATACGCCGCATATTCCCGTCTTCCTTTATATTTAAAGCGGTAAATGGAATCCGATATCTCCTTATATGTAAAGACCGCTCTTCCACTGTCAAAAAGATGTCTGCGGCGCATACAGTCCCCGCAGTATTCTACTCCCTGTTCATCTATTTTTTTACCGCATTTCAAGCAGTACGGCTCCTCAATAAATTGAAATTTGCTTACACATGTCTCGCAGACAAGACTTCCGAACGGTTTGACCGCCCTATCGCAGACGGGGCATCTGCGTGGATAGAATAAATCCAATAGAATCCCCTGAAATGTCCTTTTTCTCATATTTCTTTCCTTTATCATCACAAAATCAATTCCCTGATGCGATCTGACAGACCGGTATAACGTCGGTTCTGATAGTTATTATCCACCATCTCCATCAGCGTCTGCCTGCTTCCGAGAATCGTCACGCAGTTCTTTGCCCTTGTCACTCCCGTATAGAGCAGGTTTCTGTTAAAAAGCATCCGCGGACCCGACAACAGCGGCATGACCACTGCCGGGTATTCACTGCCCTGCGACTTATGGATTGTCACTGCATAGGCAAGCTCGATCTCGTCAAGCTGCGCGTATGGATAAGTCACCCGGCGGTGTTCATCATACTCAACCACAACTTCACGCGTATATTCATTGATTTGCACAATCGTTCCCATATCGCCGTTAAAAATACCGCTTCCTTTGTCGATTGGTATCCCGTATCTGCTTACAATCTCCCACTCCAACTGATAGTTATTCTTAATCTGCATCACTTTGTCCCGCTCCCGCAAGAGCACGTCTCCCGATACATATTCCTGCTTATCATCTGAAGGCGGATTCAGATACTTCTGCAAAATACCGTTGAGTACCTCCACTCCAAGCCTCCCTTTACGCATCGGCGTCAGAACCTGTATCTCATAGGGTTCAGCACCCACATAAGAAGGAAGCTTCTCTGTGATTAATTGTATCATATGTTTGTATATGACATTAATGTCATTTCTTTCCAGAAAGAAAAAATCCTTGCTCTTATTGTCGAGCTTCGGTTCCTCTCCCGCATGAATCCGGTGCGCATTCCAGACAATATCGCTTTCCCCGGCCTGACGGAATATTTTCTCCAATATCACCATCGGAAACCGCCCGCTGTTCATGACATCCTGAAGCACCTGCCCTGCACCGACCGACGGAAGCTGGTTGACATCCCCTACCAGAATCAGCCTTGTTCCCACTGTGATCGCCTTCAGAAGCGCCTGAAACAAAAAAATATCTACCATCGACATCTCATCGATGATGATCACATCGGCTTCCAGAGGATTTTCTTCGTTGCGCTCAAACCTTGCCGTCTTCGATTCTTCCGACACGACGCCGTTTAATTCCAGAAGACGGTGTATCGTTCTGGCTTCATAGCCCGTCGCTTCCGTCATGCGCTTTGCCGCTCTTCCGGTAGGCGCCGCCAGATAAATATCCAGCCCCTCGGAAAGAAAATATCGTATGATAGCGTTAATGGTCGTCGTCTTACCCGTTCCGGGACCGCCCGACAAAATGAAAATGCCGTTTTTCACACACTCTTCCACCGATTTCTTCTGTAAGCCATCCAGCTCGATATTCAGTTCCTTTTCCATCCGGTCAATCTTGGCGGCAATCTCATTTTCTTCCGAGGGAAGTAAATCTCCCTTTGCCGTCACGTTCAAATCATGAAGCATTTTCGCACAATTCAGCTCGGCATAATAATAAATCGAGGCATAAACCTTGCACTCCGCATCTTTCTTCGCCGCACGCTTGATAATCAGCTTCTTATCCATCGCCAGATTCCCCAGATGCGGTTCCATCACCGATGGCTCCAGCCCCAGCAGTTCACCTGCCTTTTTCAGCAAAAGTTCCTGCGGCAGATAGCAATGTCCTTCTGCCCCCGCCAGCATCAGCGTATAAAGGATGCCGCTCCAGATACGATAATCGGAATCAGTATGAATACCGATTTTTGACGCAATCTCATCCGCAATCTTAAACCCGATTCCGTGGATATCCTCAGCCAGTTGATAGGGATTTTCTTTCAGGATGCCATACAGCTTCGTTCCGTAGGCTTCATAGATTCGTATTGCAAGCGTATTGGAAATTCCATATTTTTGCAAAAAAGTCATCGCTTCCCTTGCGTCGCGCTTCTCATAGACCGCAACCGCAATCTCTCTCGCTTTGCGCTCGCTTATCCCTTTGACTTCCGCCAGCCGCTCCGGTTCCTCTTCAATGATGCGGTATGTATCGGCACCAAATTTTTTCACAATCCGCGCCGCCAGTGCCTCTCCCACTCCTTTAATCGCCCCTGAACCGAGATATCTTTCTATACTGGCAGCATCGTCTGGCGGTACAATTTTGTAGCGTTCTATCTTGAACTGCTCACCATATACCGGATGTGTGGTATACGCTCCTTCTGCCTCTATTGTTTCCCCTTGATCCGACGTCTTAAAAAAGCCGACGCATGTAATCTCATCCTCGCCACAAAGCAGATTGAGTACCGTGTATCCGTTGTCTGCATTCCTGTATATAATATGCTCGATAAATCCTTTGACAGTGTCCATAAAAATACCGTGCTTTCCTAATCAATTATATTGAAGCCTGCAAAACTTTGACAGAATTTCCAATTAGCACAAAAAGGCTGCTTCGCAAGCAGCCCTTTCATCTGAATACCATATTCGGTTTATTCCATGTTATAGTTGCGTTTCGCCTGTTCATACAACAACTGTGCCAGTGAGTTAGATTTCTCGGAAGCAGTCTGCTCGGATAATTTCTGGATAACCGTATCTTTGAAGCAGTCCACCATATGAGAGGCATATCCTTCCTCTTCCGTATCGTCGCTGAACACCTTTGCCGTCTTCTCCATTTCCTTGTAAACCTGTTCCCAGAGATATGCTTCAAACTGTTTGCATGCGTCAAAAAGCGCATCATCATCAGTCTTCTTTGTCTCGGCAGCATTCTCCAAATTCTTCTGCAGATTTTCCATGGAAATTCTGTTGGCGTCTGTCATATAATCCGTATAGTTCCCTAATCCTGTTAAGTCCATACCGCTTTACCTTCTTATTATGCTTATTCTTCTATCCAATCGATGCAGAGAATGCCGGCTTTTCGACATTCTCCCGCATGGGAAAGACTTGCCTGCAAGTCGTAGTACTTCTCCGCGAAGTCTTTACTGCGAGCAGTTAGGAGTACTTCTCATGCTTTTACCGTTTCAAATTATTAGCCACTTCCATCATAGAATCCGAAGTCGTGATTGCCTTAGAGTTCATCTCATAGGCACGCTGTGCCACAATCAGATTCACCATCTCATTCGCAACCTGTACGTTGGATCCTTCCAGATACCCCTGCACAATTCTGCTCTTACGAACATCAGCATTGGTCTCTTCATTAATCGCTCTGCCGCTGGCGTCTGTCACTGCAAACAACGTATCGCCTATTCTGTTAAGACCGCCGGGGTTATTGAACTGGAACAATGCAAGTTTCATACCAATCGGCTGCGGATTGTTATTCTCATCCGGATAACAGATTTCTCCGTCTTCACTGATTGACAGTCTGTTCGCAATATAGCTGCGGTCCAGATTCACTTCTCTTCCTGTCGTCATAAGTACCGGAAGACCGTCAGCATTGGTCAGCGTAATTCTGTTATTGCCTGTTAATGCCCATGTAAAGTCACCATTTCGCGTATAGTATGTATTACCGTCTTCCCCACGGATAGCGAAGAAACCGTCTCCCTCAATCGCAAATGCCGTATCACTCTGGGAATCCAGCAGACTTCCCTGTGTAAAGATGGAATTAATAGAGGAAATCCGGACACCTAATCCAACCTGTGAACTGGTAGGCTTCGGATTACCGTTCGCCGTTGTAGTCACCGACTGCAGATTCTGGTACAAGAGCGACTTAAACTGTGCCACCTGCGCCTTGTATCCCGCCGAGTTAACGTTCGCCAGATTATTAGCAATCGTATCTACATTTGCCTGCTGTGCATTCATACCGGTCGCTGCCGACCACAAACTCCTAACCATAATTTACGCCTCCTATAATTTACCTAACTGATTTACTGCGATGTCAAGCGATTCATCGTATGTGGTAATCACCTTCTGATTGCTGTCATACTGCCTCTGGATGGCAATCATATTAACCATCTCTGTCACAATGGACATATTTGCCATCTCCAGCACACCGGCACGGATATCCGCTTCCGTTTCTATCTCCGTCGCACCATCAATCGTCCGGAAGAAATTCTCACCGTAGCGCTCCAGATAATCGTAATCTTCAAAATCCGTCAAACCGACGGTTGCAACCTGCTCGCCTTCCTGCGTAATATTGCCATCGCGGTCAATACTCACGGGCAGCGCAGTGTTCAATCGGATATGCCGTCCGTTTTCATCCAGTACAAAGTCCCCATCCTGCGTCATCAGATTCCCCTGACGATCCATCGTGAAATTGCCGTCCCGCGTATACATGGTAAACGTCTCGCCTGCCTTATTTGTATACTCGACCGCAAAGAAACCGTTCCCGGCAATCGCAAGATCCAGCGGGTTATTTGTCACTTTCATGGGGCCTTCCGAATAGTCCACATAATTCTCACCTGTCTTTACACCGAGGTTCATGCCGACTCTCGTGACTCTGTTCTGCAGGTAATCCTCATTCGCCTCATTGTTTAATTCATATTCATCGACGCCCTTCGGTGTGCTGATTAACCTCGGAATGTTGCCAGCTTCAGACAAATCCTTGATTTTGTAAGCCAGCACACTGTCAAATGCCTGACTTGTCGCCCCTTCCTTCTTGAAGCCGTTGGTGTCCGCATTCGCCAGATTATTCGTCATAACGTCCATTCTATGCTGTTCGTTAATCATTCCCGTGTACGCCGTGTACAATCCCTTAAGCATAAGTATTCCGCCTTCCCGTCTGCTAATCTTCGCGGTATCCCGCTAAAAATTCTACATACTTACCAGTGCCGACAGCCACCGCCGTCATCGGGTCTTCCGCAGTCATCGTATTGATTCCGGTCTTTGCCGCAATCAAATCTTCCAATCCCCGCAGCAGACTTCCGCCGCCGGTCAGCACGATGCCTCTGTCTGCAATATCCGCCGCCAGCTCCGGAGGGGTTTTCTCCAAAACACTGTGAATCGTCTCCACAATCTGTACGGTCGTCTCATGGAGCGCTTCTTCCGTCTCCTCCGACGATACCTTGACAGTACGCGGAAGTCCCGTGACCAGATTACGTCCTCTGACGTCCATATAGTCCACTTCCGGTCTTTTGAAAGCCGATCCGATTTTTATCTTCAAGTCCTCCGCTGTTCTTTCACCAATCAGCAGATTGTGTTTCTTACGCATATAACGCACAATTGCCTCGTCAAAATCATCTCCGGCAATCTTAATGGAAGCGCTGACAACCGTACCACCCAGCGAAATAACCGCAATGTCGGAAGTACCACCGCCGATATCAACAATCATGTTGCCACACGGCTTGGAAATATCAATTCCTGCACCGATTGCCGCCGCAATAGGCTCCTCGATAATAGATACCTCTCTGGCGCCTGCCTGATAGGTTGCATCCTCAACCGCCTTCTTCTCTACTTCCGTAACGCCGCTGGGTACGCATACCGCGATGCGGGGCTTACGAAATGTCTTTTTACCGAGCGCTTTCTGAATAAAATATTTCATCATTTTCTCGGTAACCTGATAATCAGAGATAACGCCTTGACGAAGCGGTCTGACTGCAACGATATTACCCGGCGTTCTTCCGAGCATCAATCTCGCATCCTCACCAATCGCCTTAATCTTATTTGTATCTCTATCAAAAGCTACAACTGAGGGCTCCTTCAGCACAACTCCCTTCCCTCTGATGTAGACCAATATGCTGGCTGTACCCAAATCAATTCCGATATCCGTGTATTGCATTCCCTTCGATCCCCTTTCCCTTGGTCTCTCTATAATAATTTCCAGTTGCTGTCAAACTAAACATCGATATGATATCGCAGTTTCCTACAGAATAAAAAAGCGCAATATGCTGGATATATTATAACCTAAAGAAATGGTTTTTCAAAGGTTTTTATTATATTTTTTAAAAATTTCCTTGTTATATAAAAAAACACCAAAAGCAGAACGGTTCCTTCCGTCCTGTTTTTGGCATCCGTGCCTTACGTTTTCTTTATCGGTCGGACTCTCTCTTTTCTTAACCCCTATCTGCAAGAAAACAAGAAAATCTGCTTCGCAGATTATCTTGTTCTTTGGCGAAATTCCCTATTCTCAGATTCGCAAGTCTATTGGTGTGTATAATTTCTCCTCAACCTGTTCTTGCACTTGTTTTTCTATTTGTTTTTCTTCTACCTGCTCCTCTATGGATTTCATTATCGGAACATCTGTCGGCTGTGCCCCTTCGACGCCCTCCGCATTTTTCCCAGCGGTCTCGCCCGGCAGTTCCTGCTGTATTTTGGCGATTTCGTCCTGCAGCTCCTCCTGCATTTCGGCGGCTTCGTCCAGCACTTCGTCCATCATTTCGTCCAACACGCCTTTCTCGATTCCCAGCGCTTCTTCCGCCATATCTTCCAGTCTCTCTTCGGCTGTCTTCGGTTCTGATTTCTCTATTGCCTTTGCTATCTTCTCCCCGCGCTCCCTTGATTCATCCATGATATGCATCATCTGTTCGCTATTATAAGCAGATTTTGCCGCAACAATCTGATCCTCGTAAGAATGGAACATCTCAAGCTTCTTGGCAATTTCTTCCACAGTTTCGCATTTCATGTTCCTCAGATTATCCTTCTGTTTCTCGAAAAAGGCAATCTTGCTGTCCCGCTCCTCCTGTCGCTGCATTTTCTGTTGCGTACTCTTCAGTCCATTCCCACCGGTAAACATTCCATTTAAGATAACGCTGTTCAGTTTCTGCATGCTAATATTCATAAGCCTGTTCTCCCGTCTATTCGATAGTTACCCTATTCCAAAATGTTGCAATTTCTTGGCTGCATAAATTGTGAATCAGAGAATTTATGCAACCTTTTGCTATATATCATATATCGTCAGGAAAACAATTGACATCCAGCCGTCTACAGATGATTTCATAACAATTTCCAGATGTTTCACGGCATTTACCGTCGCCGGCAGCCGAAACACTTACAGAAAAAAAATCCGTTCTATTCTTTATGCTGATTCCGCGCATACTTGTCAAGCATCTTTTTCACATAAATACCCGTATAGGAATCCGGATGCTTGGCAATCTGTTCCGGTGTGCCCTGCGCAATGACAGTTCCGCCACCGTCACCTCCCTCCGGTCCCATATCGATAATATAGTCCGCAGTCTTAATCACATCCAGATTATGCTCAATGACTACCACCGTGTTTCCGCCTTCCGCCAGCTTGTGCAGAATGTCTACTAACTTGTGCACATCCGCAAAGTGCAGTCCGGTTGTCGGCTCATCCAGAATATAAATCGTCTTGCCCGTGCTGCGCTTACTCAGCTCCGTCGCCAGCTTGATACGCTGTGCTTCTCCGCCGGACAACGTCGTGGATGGCTGACCCAGTTTTACATAGGACAATCCTACGTCATACAAGGTCTCTATCTTGCGGCGGATAGAGGGAAGATTTTCAAAGAACGGTACTGCCTCCTCGACTGTCATATCCAGCACGTCAAAAATACTTTTACCCTTATATTTTACTTCCAGCGTTTCTCTATTGTATCGCTTTCCGCCGCACACCTCGCAGGGTACATAAACGTCCGGGAGGAAATGCATTTCTATCTTAATGATACCGTCTCCGCCGCACGCCTCACAGCGTCCGCCCTTAACATTAAAACTGAACCTTCCTTTTTTATAGCCTCGTGCTTTTGCATCCTGTGTCGAGGCAAATAAATCTCTAATCTGGTCAAACACACCCGTATAGGTTGCCGGATTGGAACGCGGTGTCCTGCCGATAGGCGACTGGTCGATATCAATCACTTTATCCAGCTGTTCGATTCCCTCAATCTTCGTGTGCTTACCGGGAATGCAGCGCGCCCTGTTCAAATCTCTTGCTAAATGCTTATAAAGAATCTCATTGACCAGCGAACTCTTACCAGAGCCGGACACACCCGTCACACAAGTCAAAATGCCAAGCGGAATCTTGACGTCTATTTTTTTCAGATTATTCTCCTGTGCTCCTCTGACCGTCAGATAACCCGTAGGCTTTCTTCTCTCCGAAGGCACCGGAATCTGCAGTCTGCCGCTCAAATACTGTCCTGTAATGGATCCCTCCACCTGCATGATTTCCTGCGCCGTGCCCTGTGCGACTACCTCTCCGCCGTGGGAACCCGCCCCCGGTCCGATATCCACCACATGGTCAGCCGCCAACATCGTATCTTCATCATGCTCTACCACAATCAGCGTATTCCCCAAATCTTTCAGATTCTTGAGCGCCGCAATCAGTTTATCATTATCCCTCTGATGCAGCCCGATGCTCGGTTCATCCAGAATATAGCACACGCCCACCAATCCGGAACCAATCTGCGTTGCCAGTCTGATACGCTGTGCCTCGCCGCCGGACAGGCTTCCCGTGGCACGGGACAGAGACAAATATTCCAGTCCGACTTCCATCAGAAAGCCGACCCTTGCACGGATTTCCTTCAATATCCTCTTACCGATTAATTCCTGCTGTTTCGTCAGCTCCATTTCTCCGATAAACGAGTGCAGCTTATGAATCGACATGGAAGTAATCTCATAGATATTCTTGTCGCAGACTGTCACCGCAAGAGATTCTTTCTTCAGGCGCATACCTTTACATTCTTTACACGGCGTAATGCGCATATAACTTTCATATTCCTGCTTGATGATATCGGAGCCCGTCTCGCGGTATTTCCGCTCCATATTTTTGATTAAGCCTTCAAACGCAATCGGATAGACGCCTTTGCCCCGCTGCCCTTCGTAGTACACTTCCACTTTTCTACCGTCGGTGCCGTAACAGATAACGTCCTGCGCTTTCTGTGAAAGCTGCTCGTAAGGTGTGTCCATGCTAAACTTATATTCCTTTGCCAGCGCCTGCAAAACCGCGTTCGTAAAGCTCCCCTCCGAACCGCTGGACTGCCAGCCCATCGAACAGATTGCACCTTCTCGCAGACTGAGGCTCTTGTCCGGAATCATCAAATCAATATCAAACTCCATCCTATAACCTAACCCGAAACATTCCGGACAGGCGCCGAACGGATTGTTGAAGGAAAAGCTTCTCGGTTCAATCTCCCCAATGCTGATTCCACAGTCCGGGCAGGCAAAATTCTGGCTGAAATTAATGGACTCACCGCCTATCACGTCCAGAATCATCAGTCCTTCCGCCAGTGCAAACACATTCTCAATAGAATCCGTCAGGCGCCTCTCAATTCCCTCTTTGACAACGAGACGGTCTACGATGATTTCTATGTTGTGCTTGATATTTTTTTCCATAGGAATCTCTTCGGATAAATCGTACAGATTGCCATCCACGCGCACGCGCACATAACCGCTTTTCTTCGCGCGCTCAAATACTTTGGCATGCTCGCCCTTCCTGCCCCGCACCACCGGCGCAAGGAGCTGTATCTTTGTCCCTTCCGGCATACCTAATATCTGGTCTACAATCTGGTCTACCGTCTGCCGCTTAATCTCCCTGCCGCATTTCGGACAATGCGGAATCCCGATTCTGGCATACAATAATCTGAAATAATCATATATCTCTGTCACCGTACCGACCGTCGAACGAGGATTCCGGTTCGTCGACTTCTGGTCAATGGAAATCGCAGGAGACAACCCCTCTATCTTCTCCACATTGGGCTTCTCCATCTGTCCGAGGAACTGTCGCGCATAAGAAGACAGCGATTCCATATATCTTCTCTGTCCCTCGGCATAAATTGTATCAAAAGCAAGCGAAGACTTACCGGAACCGGATAATCCCGTAAGAACGACAAATTCATTTCTGGGAATATCCACGTTTAAATTCTTTAAATTATGCTCGTTCGCTCCGCGAATCTTTATATATTCCCGCGGACGCATCTTAATCGTGTCTGACATATGAATAACCATAACCCTTTCTCAACCTGCAAATGAAATTCGCAGGCACAATATTTGCAAATCAGATAAATTCTTTTGTGTTATTTATCAAAATCCCGCAGCTTTCCCTTCAAATCCGTCATGCGGTCGCGCAGTTCCGCCGCCGCCTCGAAATTCAAATCCGCCGCCGCTTTCTTCATCTGTTTCTCCACTTCTTTAATCAACTTCTCCAATTCCTGTCTGCTCATAGATTCAGGGTCTTTCTCAAAACGCATCTTCTCTTTCTCAATCGTCTTGGAAATGCTGATAAGGTCTCTTACCGCCTTCTGTATCGTCTGCGGCGTTATTCCGTGCTCTTCATTATAATGCTGCTGTATCTCACGTCTTCTGTTCGTCTCCGTGATGGCTGCGCGCATGGAATCCGTCATATTATCCGCATACATGATAACGTGTCCCTCTGCATTACGCGCCGCACGTCCAATCGTCTGAATCAGCGATGTCTCCGAACGCAGAAAGCCTTCCTTGTCCGCATCCAGAATCGCCACCAGTGATATCTCCGGTATATCCAGTCCTTCCCTTAACAGATTGATGCCTACCAGCACATCAAAAACGTCCAGACGCATATCACGTATAATCTCGGCACGCTCCAACGTGTCAATATCGGAATGCAGATACTTCACGCGCACGTCCACTTCTTTCATATAGTCTGTCAGGTCTTCCGCCATCCTTTTGGTGAGCGTCGTAACCAGTACTTTATGATGCTTCGCCACTTCCTTATTCACTTCCGAAATCAAATCATCAATCTGTCCCTCCACCGGACGCACTTCCACCTCCGGGTCGAGCAGACCAGTCGGTCTGATAATCTGTTCGGTGCGGAACAATTCATGCTCCGCCTCATAATCAGAGGGTGTTGCCGACACAAAAAGCATCTGGTCGATATGCTGCTCGAACTCTCCAAAATTAAGCGGTCGGTTGTCCAACGCGGACGGCAGTCTGAATCCGTAATCCACCAGCGTGTTCTTACGCGACCTGTCTCCCGCAAACATCCCGCGTATCTGCGGAATCGTCATATGAGACTCATCTATAATAATCAGAAAATCGTCGTTAAAATAATCCAACAGAGTAAATGGCGGCTCTCCCTCCCGCATACCGTTCAAATGCCGGGAGTAATTCTCTATGCCGGAACAAAATCCCGTCTCCCGCATCATCTCGACATCAAAATTCGTCCGCTCCGAGATACGCTGCGCCTCAAGCAGCTTGTCCTCTCCTTTAAAATATTTTACCCGTTCCTCTAACTCTTTCTCAATCTCACGGCAGGCAATATTGATTTTCTCCTGCGGGACAACATAATGGGACGCCGGATAAATCATCACATGCTCCAATGTCGCGTGCACCTGCCCCGTCAACGGGTCTGTCTGCGCGATACGGTCTATCTCATCCCCAAAAAACTCAATCCGTATCAAATACTCTCCGCCCTGCGCCGGATAAACCTCTACCACATCGCCGCGTACACGAAAACAGCACCGCTCCAAATCCATATCATTGCGGTCATACTGCATCTCTATCAATCCACGTATCACATCATCCCTGTCACGCTGCATACCGGGTCTGAGCGACATACTCATGCCCGCATATTCTTCGGGACTTCCCAGCCCGTAAATACAGGACACACTCGCCACAACCACCACATCCCTGCGTTCCGTCAAGGATGCCGTCGCTGACAGCCTCAGTTTGTCAATCTCGTCATTGATGGAAGAATCCTTGGCGATATACGTGTCCGTGGAAGGCACGTAAGCCTCCGGCTGGTAATAATCATAGTAGGACACGAAATATTCTACCGCGTTTTCAGGAAAAAATTCCTTGAACTCGCCGTAAAGCTGCCCGGCGAGGGTCTTGTTGTGCGCAATGACCAAAGTGGGCTTATTGAGCGCCTGTATGATATTTGCCATGGTAAAGGTCTTGCCGGAACCGGTTACGCCAAGTAAAGTCTGGAACTGGTTACCCTCTTTGAAGCCTTTCACAAGGGCTTCGATCGCCTGCGGCTGGTCGCCGGTGGGCTGGTATTCACTGTGCAGTTTAAAAATGCTGTTCTCTACAGTATCTTGATAAGCAGACTGTGAAGCGGATTGCGAATGTCCTTGTTTCTCCATGGGAGAGAAATCACCTCCAATATAATCTATTATCCCCTTTTCTCAGATTCTTTTTTTGCTATTATTCTTCTCTTTTTTTCAATCATAGGAGCTAAATCTTGTAGTATAAGCTTTCGTGCCCTTTCATTTTTTTATAATCTCTTTTTTTAATAAAAGATATCGCTGAACAATGACTACCCGTAGATTTCCGTCAATGTAAAAGCAGTTTTGATTATAGCATATTGGTTCAAGTTTGTACAGAGTTTTTAGAACATTTGTTCTTGTCCGGAGTAATAAATCACTTCTTTCCCTTTGCTTTCTGCAAACGCAATCTCCTTTGAAACCTGCTCCCCAATATATCCTTGTATATCCACAACATAAACTGCATCCGAGAGTTCAATTTTTCTATAATGTGCATTTTCAAGAAATGCCTGCTCCTCCAGAGTAACATCCAAACTGTCTACATTATATACACATTGCAAAACATTCATCTTATGCTTTATTTCCAACAAAAAAGCAATCCTTTGCATTTCTTTCCGAAATTTCATGCTTCCGCATATTGTAACTGTTTTCATTGTTATATAGCTCCTCCTATAGCCCTTAAAGAAACACTATCAGCTAGAAACAATTTCATAGTATTGCACCCTGCTTCAAAATGCAACCCACAGTTGATAAAATAGACAGCGAGATTGCTAGTGTGCAACTGCCTTGGTTGTTATACTTTACCTAAAGTAAATTTACTTTTCAAAGTAACAAAAAGAACGTAAAATGTTTCAGAATGGAGGAAAAACAATGAATTTATCAAACAAAATTTATGAAATGAGAAAAGCACAGGGATTGTCCCAAGAACAGCTTGCCGAAAAGCTGGGCGTCTCCCGGCAGTCCGTCTCGAAATGGGAATCGGGCGAAGCAGTCCCCGAAGTAGAAAGGCTGATTACAATGAGCAGGATTTTCAATGTTACTACCGACTACCTGCTTAAAGAAAGCGATGTGGATGAGTTGACCATCCGCACGGAAATGTTAGAACAACAGCAGCAGACACTGATATCTGAAAACAAAAAAGAGCAGCGCCGGCGATACCGTATTTTGAGCTGCACGGCGATTTATCTCATTGCTTTTGCGCTATTTATTATTTTGCGATTTGCATTATTCAATACCGTCATTGCCGACGCGCTTCCGGGCATATCCGGATATGTTATCATCTTTCTGATTGCTACAGCCATTACAATAGCAGTCAATCTACACAATGACAAACATGCGGGAGATTAACTCCCGCATACCAGACTATATGTTTCCATACAAATTAATACCTATCCTATTTTACCTTCTGTGCAATCAGCGTATCCATACAATGCTTATGCGGTTTACCGCCGCTGTTACAATCGAAAATCTCTTCCCGGCAGGTATGGAACTGCCAGTCATGATAATATGCAAACAATTCACCCGAAAGCCAAGGATGTCTCTTCTCTTCATCTCTCGTAGTATCCGGTGCTCGGGTAATAAAAGGTTTCTGAACAAATACATTCAGGGCATTGATGCCATCATCCGCTGTATGTGTTTTTAGGCTGTCGCAAAATTCTTTGCGTCCGGTATCAGGAAGGAAATGAAAAACGCCGCTGCTGAATATAATATCGTACTCTGCATCTGGACGCCAATCAAAAATATCCGCCTTAAAAAATCCCACGTCAACTTTATTATGTTCCGCAAGCTTTTTGGCTTTTTCAATTCCCTGCTCGGATATATCGAACGCAGTCACCGCGTAACCGCACTTAGCAAAGAAAACGGCATCCTTTCCCTCGCCGCAGCCAATATCCAACACACGGTAGGGTTTGATTGGCGGCATAATCTTCATAATATCATAACAGATGCGGTTCGGCATAAGCCCCCAATAATATTCCTCGGTATTGTACCGCTTATCATAATCCGTCACCACGCTACTGTAACCAAGCAGCGCATCAACTGTTGTATGAAGCGCCGCCGCTAATTTCGGAAGCATCTCTATATCCGGATATGCCGTGTTATTTTCCCATTTTGAAACTGCCTGAAACGAAATATTAAGGGACTTGGCAAGCTGATTCTGCGTCAGTCCCAGCTCCTTACGTCTCTTGCAGATTACTTCCCCGGTTTTCAGATTATCAATTCCCATACTTCTTCTCCTTCTCTGATGAAAATGTTATTGCATCAATAAATCGCTGCCTTGTCTTCATCTTAGTATATATGGGAAATCGTCACAATAACGCAGGAAGAGAGTATTGTATTCCGGTTCATCTGATGGTTGAGTCGTATGCGCTGTCCACCTTCTTCTTATCATGCACACTAATATCCGTCCCAATCTGCACTTCTATCACCTGCAGCTTCGTATCCGCGAATATCGTATGCGCCGCTCCCGCAGGCATCTGTATCACATCCCCGGCAGACACCTGACGTTCCACACCGTCTACAACCGTTCTCCCCTGTCCGTCAATCACCGTCCACACCTCGTCCCTGTGCTGATGACTGTGATAATTCATACCATGTCCGGGGTTCAGCGTCACCTTAATGGTCATGCTTCCCTCTTCAATATCAATGACGCGGAAGTTGCCCCATGATTTCTCTGCAAACATAATCTGCTGGTCTATCTCGTCCACATACGGCTTAATATAGCTGGACTGCGCCTTGTCGGAAACAAGAATGCCTTCCGGACTGGCGGACACTACCACATCCTGAAGTCCCATGCACAAAACCGGAACGTTGAGTTCATTCACCACATGTACATTTTCACAACAGTCATTTAAGATTGCCTTGCCGATGCTGTCGCTCTCCATTGCTTCCGTCAGCGTATTCCATGTTCCCATATCCTTCCACACGCCGCCAAAACGCATTACTTCAATATGCTCTTCATGCTCTACCACCGCATAATCAAAACTGATTTTCGTCAAAGTCTCATACTTATCAAACAAATCCTGATACCCGGCAAACTCAATCAATTCATGGGCACGCTGCAATACATATCCCAGACGAAAGGCGAACACGCCGCCGTTCCAGAGCGCACCTTTTTCAATATATTCACGCGCCTTCTCTTCTGTAGGCTTCTCCTTAAACACAGAGACCCTGCTGATATTCTCTTTGTCCTCCGGAATGATATATCCATACTTTGCACTCGGATACGTCGGCTCAATCCCCATGAGCACCAGATTAGCTTCGCTTACAGCCGCACGCTGCCCCAGTGTGCGCAGCGCCTCAAAATAGTCTTCCTCCACATAAGGGTCTACGGGACAGACAACAATCGCTTCCTGCGCTGCAACTCCTCTCACATCATGCAGATATGCCGCCGCCAAGGCAATCGCCGGAAAGGTGTCCCTGCGGCACGGCTCCACACTGATGCCGACACCTTCTCCCAATTGGTTATGGATTGCCGACACTTGTGACTTAGACGTTGCGATCGTCACCTCAGCGCCACTATCCACCGTGCGTATCTGACGATATACCCGCTGGACCATAGATTCATAGCTGCCGTCTTCGGTCTTAAATATCTTGATAAACTGTTTTGAACGGCTGTCATTGGAAAGGGGCCACAGCCGCTTACCCGAACCACCTGATAACAATACGATATTCATATGCAAATTCCCTTCTCTTCCCCTATCCTTACAAGAAAATCTGCTTCGCAGATTATCTTGGGAAGAACCTTCGGTTCTTCCGCGTTTATCGAAATTTCCTATTATAGAACAAAATGCCTTCGGCATTATGTTTTTTGTCGAAATTTCCTATACAAGAAACAAACGCCCAATGCCGTATATTCTTACTGCCCAATCATCTTGATAATTTCCTGTTTTGCACGCTCTAACTGATTATCTACACCTTCTTCATAGTAGGACTCTCCGTCAAACTCACACTCGATATCCGGCTCAATTCCAATTCCGTGGATATTACTTCCATTCGGAGTGTAGTAAGAACTGATGGTCAGCTTCAGGGCTGTTCCGTCCGTAAGCGGCAATATTCTCTGTACAATCCCCTTACCAAACGTCGTTGTGCCAATCAGCGTACCCTTTTCATAGTCCTTGATCGCTCCGGCAAGAATCTCCGACGCGCTGGCGGAATTGCCGTTAATCAGCACCACCAACGGAATCTCCAGCTCATTTTTGCCATCGCAGGTATACTCTTCTCTCTCCCCGTACTTATCTTCCGTATATACAATCAGTCCTTTGGGCAGAATCGCTCTGGCGATATCTACCACGACCGGAAGACTTCCGCCCGGGTTGCTGCGCAAATCCAAGATTAATCCTTTTGCCTTGGAACCTTTAATGACTGCCAGCGCTTCCGTAAACTGTTCCGTCGTCACGTCGTCAAATTCCGTTATCTGAATGTAACCGACTCCGTTATCATACATCTCATAGTTCACCGTAGGCGACTCTATCTTACGCCGTTCCACATCAAACTCTAAATAGTCGTCTTCTCCCTCACGGTAGATTGTCAGATGAACGGTCGTACCTTCCTCGCCCTTTACTCTGGATACTACTTCCGTCAGTTCCATCCCTTGAATGGTTTCACCGTCCACCATATAAATGATGTCGTTCTCTCTAAGCCCTGCTTCCTCCGCCGGCGTATCGGCAATCACACCGTTTATCTTGGCAAACCCTGTCGTAATATCAAGCTGCAGGTATGCACCGATTCCGTAATAGATTCCTTCCGTTTCCTCCATCAAATCCGCCCACTCTTCCGCTGTATAATAAACGGAATACGGGTCTCCCAGCGAATCCACCAGTCCGGCATACATGCCTTCCGTCATCGCTTCGGTATCAATATCTTCATCCTTGTAGTAATATTTTTCAATGACTTCTTCCAGCGCTTCCAGCTTCTCCAGCGTATCGTCGTCCAGTACACCCTCCTTGGCGCTTCCGTCTGCACTGGCTGTCTTTGCCTTCCGGTCGTCATACAGATGATACAGTCTTACCCCCACATAAGTGCAGCTTCCCACCAGCGTCATAAGAATGACGCCGACCAAAAGACCCAGCAAAAACACGCCGCCGCCCTTATTGTTCTGTCCGCCCGGTGAAGGCGCCGGATATCTCTGGGGCGGCTGCACTGGCGGCTGATAATAGGACTGATTCATGCCCTGCCTCATGTTGTCCTGCCCGAAATCATTATTGTAATAGTTATTTTCTCCGTTTTGATTCAAAATGACCCACTCCATCCATTCCTAACTTATATAATTCCACGGACTCACATAACTTCCGTTCAGACGCACACTGAAATGAAGATGCGGACCGGTAGAACGTCCCGTACTGCCTACCGCCGCAATGTTCTGCCCTTTTGTAACACTCTGTCCCTTAGAGACATACAGTGCCGAACAATGCATATAGATTGTATACAATCCGCTTCCATGGTCTATCATGATATAATTGCCCATAGAACCGCTGTAGGTTGCCGCAACCACATCCCCGTCGTAAGCAGCATAAATAGGTGTTCCGCTGGGCGCCGCCAAATCCACGCCGTTATGGAACTGCTGCGTTCCCAGTATCGGATGTATACGATTCCCATATTCGTCCGAAATTCTCTTAAACCCCGGACAGGGCATTGCAAACATACCGCCGTTATAGGTTCTCGCCTGCGCATTCTCTGCTTCGAGTCTTGCCTTTTCTTCCGCAACCGCCTTCTCTAACGCCGCAATCTCTGCATTCTCCTGTGCAATCATGTCCTCATACTCTTTGATTGCCGCCTCTTTATTGGAAATATCGCTGGATACTGAAACAATCTGCGCTTCTTTCTGTCCAATCAGTTCACTGATATTCGCTTCCTCAGCCTCCACGGCTAACTTCGCTTCGTCGAGCACCTCTTTTTCCGCCTCAAGTTTTTCCTTGCAAAGCTGTACCATCTCTTTCGTCTCTACATATTCTTCCAGTTTTCTCTGGTCATATTCCGACAACGCTTCAATATAGTCCGCTTTGTTAATCATATCTGAAAAACTCGTCGATGAAAAAAGCAATTCCAGATAAAAGGTATCCCCTCTTTCGTACATAAACTGAATCCGCTTTTTCATCGCCTCATACTGTTCTTCCTGACGTCTGATCGCCTCATTCAGCTCTGTAGTAGTCTCCTCAATCTGTTCTTCCTTTTCCGTAATTAGTGTATTATATTGCTGTATCTTCTCCTGTATGCCGCTCAATTTATGGTCCAGCTCCGTCACATACGTCGTAAGGTCACTCTTAGACTGCTCCAGTTCCTTCTTGAGCGCTTCTACATCCGTAAGACTCGACTTCAGACTGGAGACTTCTTTCTTAGCCGCCTCAATCTCCGCTTCCTTTTCCCGGATGCTCTCGTTTGTAACCGCCTGTGCCGGCTCCGAATATGTGAAAATCAATGCTGCACTGAGCAGCAGACATACCGCTTTCTTCCAATGTTTCATACATATCCTTTACTAATCAAGGTTATTTTTCAACCTATACTCTCAAGTGCTTTCTAACGGTGACAATGCTGCCTAAGAAACCAATGCCTACACCTATTCCGAGTGAAACCGGCGTCAGTACGTTAAATACCTCCTCCACTGTCAGGAACCGCAGCAGTGTGGCAAGCACCGCAAATCTTGTCGTCACATAATCGATCACCATATTATATACTCCATATATAATCCCAAGCGGAATCGCTGCGCCGACTAACCCAATCATCATACCTTCTATTACAAAGGGCGACCGTACAAAGAAATCTGTGGCGCCAATGTATTTCATAATATTGATTTCCTCCTTACGAACGGAAATCCCAATCATGACCGTATTGCTGATGAGGAAAACGGATACTGCAAACAAAATGCCTATAATACCGACAGAAACATATGCAACTAATGCATTCACACCAGTCAGCGTCGTCGCCACCAGCTCGGAGCGGTTCACTTGCCTGATATTCTCTAACGATTCCAGATAGGTCACCAGCGCAGACTGCATGGACACGTCACTCAGATAGATATCATAATGTGCGGAATTGGCGAGCGGGTTTTCCGTAAAACCATCCGCGTAGTCTCCCAGATAATCTTCCTTAAACTCTTCCCATGCTTGGTCGGCGGAAACAAACTGCACCTCGGACACCTCGGTACGCCGCAGAATCATCTCCCCTATCTCCTGCATTCTTGCCTCTGAAGTCCCCTCCTCAAACAGAACGGAAACCGCGACACCCTCCTGCGCACTTTTCACAATATTCTGAAAATTGGTGACAATCGCATAAAACAATCCGAACAAAAACAGACAGGAGCTGATTGTCGCTATTGATGCAAGCGTAAACCATTTATTTCTGAAAAGGTTGCGTACACCCTGCCTAAGCGTATAGAAAAAGCTGTTAATCCTCATCTATATATCCTCCCTTTTCCTCATCGCTTACAATAACGCCCTTCTTAAGCGTAACAACTCTCTTCTGCATGGCATTGACAATCTCTCTGTTATGCGTTACGACGATGACGGTAGTGCCGTTCTCATTTATCTGCTCTAACAGCTTCATAATCTCCCACGAATTTTTCGGGTCAAGATTTCCGGTCGGCTCGTCCGCCAAGAGAACCGTCGGCTTATTGACTAACGCTCTGGCAAGCGCCACTCTTTGCTGTTCACCGCCGGATAACTGCTTCGGCTTCGCCTTATACTTGCCGGCAAGCCCGACAATTGCCAGAATACTTGGAACATTCTTTTTAATCTCTTTATTGGACTTCTGGATGATTCTCTGCGCAAAAGCAACATTCTCGTATACATTTCGGTCTTTCAGAAGCCTGAAATCCTGAAAAACAACTCCCAGATTTCTTCTGAACTTCGGAATCTTGCGATGCCTGATTCTCGACAAATCATATCCCATCACATTAATGGATCCGCTTGTAATCGTCAGCTCTCTCAGCAAAAGCTTGATAAGCGTGGATTTACCAGAACCGCTGTCTCCTACAATAAAGACAAATTCTCCCCTGTTAATGCGCAGGTTGACATCCTTAAGCGCCGGGGCGCCGGTAGAATATGCCTTACAAACATTCGTCAGATTAATGATTTCTTTCTCTGACACCGTACTTCTTTTTCTTTTCTTTGCCGCCACGTTTTTCACTCCTATATATCTTCTTAGTATTCAAAACTTTCCATGTATTTCATATACTTTACAACCATGAGCGCAATTTTAAAAGTAATCGCATCCTCAAACACGCGAAGATCGAGTCCTGTACTCTTCTGCAATTTATCCAGACGATACACCAGCGTATTTCTATGGATAAACAGTTGTCTGGAAGTCTCCGACACATTTAGGGAATTTTCAAAAAACTTGTTAATCGTAATCAAAGTCTCCTCATCAAAGTCATCCGGACTCTTTCCGTCAAAAATTTCTTTGATAAACATCTTGCACAGAGGGATCGGAAGCTGATAAATCAGACGTCCGATGCCAAGCTCGCTGTACGCGATGACATCTCTCTCCCCAAAGAAAATCTTGCCCACATCCAGCGCCATTTTCGCTTCTTTATAGGAACGGCTTACATCCTTGATTTCATTGACGACCGTGCCATACGCGATTCTGACTTCCTTCATGTTCTCTTTTTCCAGAAAAGCCACGATACTGTCAGCCGCTTTGTCAATCTCCTTCGCACTGTCCGATTCCGACAAATCCTTGACTACAATCACGTTGTTCTCGTCTACGGCTGTGATAAAATCTTTGCTGTTACTGCCAAAATATGTACGCATCATCTCCAAGATATTACTGTCCTTGGCGTTGCCCGTCTCGATAATCAGCGCCACGCGCTTGACATCCGTCTGAATATGTAACTTCTTGGCGCGGCTGTAAATATCCACCAAAAGCAGATTGTCCAAAAGCAGATTCTTGATAAAATTATCTTTATCAAACCGCTCCTTATATGCCACCAGCAGATTCTGAATCTGAAAGGCAACCATCTTGCCGACCATATAAACATCCTCACCGACTCCTCCGGCAATCAGAATATATTCAAGCTGCTGTTCATCAAAAATTTTAAAGTACTGGTATCCTTGTATTTCCTGTGAATCTGCAGGAGACTTTGCAAACTCTGCCGCCGGCTTCCCGCAGTTTTCCATCTCATCCGCAGTCATTGCAACTGCCTTACCGTCAATATCCACAACACACAATTCCACTCTTGCAATGGCTTTCAACCCTTCAATCGTATTTTGTAATATCTGATTTGAAATCATAGCCCCCGCTCCTTATCATTCTTTTAGCAATTTATACAAATCAACAAACCGCCAAATTCATCAAAATACAACATCTAGTTTTCATTTTAATCTATATCCACAAAAAAATCTACCTCCAATCATGATTTTTTTGTGTATTTTTTAATGTAAATGAGACTTTTTACCATTTTCATCTTTTAGACATTTTATACAAATAAGAATCTGCATCTTTATAAAGCTTTTTTTATAACAAATTCATAACAGTTTCATAACAATTCCTATATAAAAAACTCGCCAAATAACGCCAAATGTGCTATACTGTTTATAAGTTTAGGTTCAGATACCACAACCGCCTTGATACGGTGCGGTGAGAAACAATAGCTAAGAGGAGGCTTCTTATGAATATTGCAGAACTGTCCATGGCAATGTCCATGACAAATACACAGAGTGCTTACGGTGTAGCGATGTTGAGTAAATCTCTCGATCAGGTTTCCTCCACAGGCGACCAGATTGTAGGAATGATGGATGCCGCTGCAATGGAATTATCCGTCAATCCGCATATCGGTGCGAACATCGACATTTCCATTTAACAGCGGACAAACAATCATGATTGATGGAATGCAATCGAGATGAAACGCTCAACCCCGGCACCGGGATTGAGCGTTCTTCATTTTTACCGCCATATTACTGCTTCGCACGGATTGCAGTCTCTGTAATCTGAATCTTACCTTCTTTCAACAGATGCCCCACGGCACGTTTAAATTCATTTTTACTCATCTGCATCTCTCTTCTGATGACTTCCGGCGACGCCTTGTCGGTAAAAGGAAGGGCACCGTCGAAACTCCATATAACATCCATTACCTTCTTTGCATCAATTTCAATCTGTAGATACGCCTTCTCCCGGATACTCAGATCCAGCTTTCCATCCTCTCTGATCCCTGTCACGCGCGCCTGTATCACGTCGCCTATCCTGACATTCCCGTAAAGTTCTTTCTTCGGAATCAGACCGGAATACTTATCATCCACCGCCACAAAGGCACCAAAATTATTGCTGATTTCGTAGACCGTTCCGTTCACCCTGTCCTCTTTTCCATAGGGGCTTTCTGTCAAAAGATAAGGATATACATTCATCGTCGCACACAATCTATCACTCTTATCTATGTAAAGCGCCACGAGACACTCTTCCCCTTGCGACACTTTTCTCGTCTGCTCCTTATACGGAAGCAGAAGATCCTTTTCCAGTCCCCAGTCCAAAAAAGCGCCGACTTTTGCAACCTGCGCAACCCGCAGCCTCGCCACTTTGTGCAGCGTCAGTCTGGGGATATGTACCGTTGCAATCATACGGTCCTTGGAATCCCGATAGACAAACACTTCCATCTCGTCACCCGTCTGCGCTCCTTCCGGCACCTGTTTCTTTGGCAGAAGAACCCTCTCTTCTTTATTTTCACCATCCCCCAGATATACGCCAAAGTCCACCTTCTTCACAATCTTTAACGTCTGCACTACTCCCAATTGAATCATAAACTACCTCCGGTCATTTCTACAATACTGTACGGCTTACCCTCTTCATTATTCAACGATACCGTGTACATCCCGCCGTCTGCGCGTGCTGCCACTAGCGGGCAGACAACATCGTTAAGCACCGCCTGACTCTTATATTCCACGCGAAGCTGCTTAATACAAAATTCCTTCGGGATACAGTCCATCGCCATGCGCACATATTGTCCGTTATTCACATGATTATTCGTATCCAGATGATGCTGTTTCACGCTGAAAGCTTCCAGCGCCTCCCCCGTCTGTGGTATGGCAATCTTGCGAGGTGCATATTCCATCGGGTATTTCTCTTCCAGCACATATCCTTCCAGCATCTTCCGGCTCGGCTTCGCCGGAACCATCTTCCGGATATCCATCAGACTCCATATTGAATTGGCATAAGCCAGCACTTCGCCCTCTTTTGTTTTCATCTCAAAGTTACGGCATCCGATAAAGCCTCTGAACTCATAAGGCGCCGTACCGATTACAATCTCCTCGCACAGACTCGGATATCTGTTGACGCAAATCTGCCATGCCGAAAGCATCCATACCTGATGCAATTCGTTAAGATATTCTACCCCCAGCCCGATGTCCTCCGAATGAAAGGTCGAACAGTCCTGAAAATAATCCAATAGCGACTCGATTGTCAGTCTGCCGTCTACGCCCACCTCACTGTATCTTACCCTGCTGTCAAATGTATACATATCAGTCCTCCATCAGACCGTCCGAAATCCGTAATGGCATAAACATCATACGAATATCTTTCAAGCCGTCACTTTTCAAAAAAGACTCAGCTGATTTCTCAACTGAGTCTCACTAGCTGGGCTACAAGGATTCGAACCTTGAAATGACGGAGTCAGAGTCCGTTGCCTTACCGTTTGGCGATAGCCCATCAACAATTAGCAATTATAAAGGATAGTATGTCTTTTTGCAAGCCTTTTTATTAATTTTTTTAAAATTTTTTTAATTTTGGGATAAGCAGCTATTCACTCTGCTTATCCCAAACAAATAACCATGCTTTTTTAGTTAAATTTCAAACATCAGCTCGCCATATGTAGGTATCGGCCACATTTCTTTATCCACAATCATTTCGAGTTTATCCGCCGGAGCGCGAAGCTCTTCCATGACCACCTTGACACAATCTTTATAGAAGAAAGCCTGCTCCTTGACATCTTCCATCGCCGACGCTTCTTTTTCTACTTTCTCAAGTTTTTTAAGCGCTGCCTGCATCGCTGCCAGATGCCCGCTTACTTCCTGCAGAAGCTCCGTCTGCGTCGAAGCATCCGCACCCGCCGCCTTCACTGCATTCACAGTATCCGCAAGAGACTTGGAATACTTGATAACCGCAGGAATAATCTGTTTACCCGCCATATCAATCATCGCAAGCGCTTCAATATTAATCGTCTTTGCATACGTCTCGTAGATAATCTCTTCCCGGGATTCCAGCTCAACCTTGGTGAAAATGTGGAACTTCTCAAACAATTTTACTGCCTTATCCGTCGTAAGCGTATTTGCCGCCTCAATCATAGATTTAATGTTCGGCAGCCCTCTTCTCTCAGCTTCCTCCACCCATTCCTCGGCATAACCATTTCCATTAAAGACAATTCTGCGGTGCGCCGTCATATATTCTTTGATCAGATCATGAATGGCAAGCTCAAGATTCTCAGCCTTCTCAAGTCTGTCCGCCGCCTCGCAGAACGCCTCCGCCACAATGGCATTGAGCGTCGTATTCGGACTTGCAATCGAGTCCGCAGAACCTACCATACGAAATTCAAATTTATTACCCGTAAATGCAAAGGGCGAAGTCCTGTTTCTGTCCGTCGCATCTTTCTGGAAATCGGGAAGTGTCTTAACGCCTGTAAGAAGCTTGCCTCCCTCTTTCACGCTAGTTGCTTCACCCGTCTCAATCAACTGATTCACTACATCTTCCAACTGTTCCCCAAGGAAAATGGAAATAATTGCCGGAGGCGCCTCGTTTGCCCCGAGTCTGTGGTCATTACCCACATCTGATGCGGATTGGCGCAGAAGATCTGCATGTGTATCCACCGCCTTCATAATGCAGGCAAGCACCAGCAGGAACTGAACGTTCTCATTCGGCGTATCGCCGGGATCGAGAAGATTTACCCCGTTGTCAGTGGTGATGGACCAGTTGTCATGTTTACCGGAACCATTCACTCCTGCATAGGGTTTCTCATGCAGCAGACATCTCATGCCGTGACGAATTGCCACTCTCTTCATCGTCTCCATTACTAACTGGTTGTGGTCTACCGCTATATTCGCCGTCTCATAAATGGGCGCCAGCTCATGCTGTGCAGGAGCCACTTCGTTGTGCTGTGTCTTAGCGGTAACGCCCAATTTCCATAATTCTTCATTCAAGTCTTTCATGTACTCGCCGACACGCTCTCTGATAACACCGAAGTAATGATCCTCCATCTCCTGTCCTTTGGGAGCCGGCGCACCAAACAGCGTACGTCCCGCAAACATCAAGTCCGTTCTCTGCATATATAAATCTTTGTCTACCAAGAAATATTCCTGTTCCGGTCCAACGGATGCAGTCACCTTCGTCGCTTCCGTATTGCCGAACAGACGCACAATACGCAGTGCCTGCTCACTCAACGCCTCCATGGAACGCAGAAGCGGCGTTTTCTTATCCAGCGCCTCACCCGTGTAGGAGCAGAATGCCGTAGGAATGCAGAGGATTTTGCCACAGCCCGATTCCTTTAAAAATGCCGGAGACGTAATATCCCACGCCGTATACCCTCTCGCCTCAAACGTCGCACGCAGACCGCCAGAAGGAAAAGAAGATGCATCCGGTTCGCCCTTAATAAGCTCCTTTCCGGAAAATTCCGTCAACATATTGCCTGTCTCGTCAGGATGGGTCACAAACGCGTCATGTTTCTCAGCGGTAATGCCCGTAAGCGGCTGAAACCAGTGTGTATAATGGGTCGCGCCATTTTCCACCGCCCAATCCTTCATCGCCTTGGCGACAACATTCGCCACGTCCATCGAAAGCTCGCCGCCCTCGTTCATAACCCTTACCACTTCTTTGTAAGCGCTCTTTGTCAGCCGCTGCCTCATCTTGGTGAGTGTAAACAGGTTCTTTGCAAAAATTTCTTCCACGTTAAATACTTCACTCATTTTTTCATCTCCTCCATTCCACATATGCACCCCGACTGCCTTCTGCGTCCCTGCGCATAAAAAAATGTTCCAAAAATAAACCTTTTGGAACATCGTTGTTCAAGATACCTCTATGTAAGTCTTTGACTCTTTTTCTAAGATACCCTACTTTTTATGAAAATGCAAGAGGGAATTTAAAAAAATTCACTTTTTCACCCGCAGAATATCATACACCTGAGGAGTTGCTGACAGACATACGTCTATTACCTGCTTGGAATGGGGACAGGATTCCACGGCTTCACCCTGCTCATTGTACATGGCAAGCACATCAACCGGCACATTGTTTCCATCCGGCTTCATAATCTCGATGGAATCGCCAACGCAGAATTTGTTGCGCTGTTCGATACGCGCGCAGCTTCGCCCTGCCGTCTGCACAATCTCACCCACAATGCCGAGGTAGACATACTCGTTCACGTAAGTATTGTTATCATAAATTTGCGTATTCTCATCCGGCTTTCCAAAATAAAACCCCGTCGTGAACTGGCGGTAAGTGCACTTGGCAATTTCTGACAAATACCAGTCCATATTGGCACGGTATTTATCCTCCGATTCCATATAATCATCAATCGCTTTACGGTATGTACGCGCCACTGTCGCCACATAGAGCGCAGTCTTCATTCTTCCCTCTATTTTAAAGCTGTCGATTCCCGCCTCAATCATCTCCGGAATATGCTCTATCATGCACAAATCCTTGGAATTAAAAATATAAGTGCCTCTCTCATTCTCATAGACGGGAAGATATTCTCCCGGACGGGTTTCCTCAACCACAGCATATTTCCAACGGCACGGATGGGTACAGGCGCCATGATTGGCGTCCCGTCCGGTAAAATAGCTGCTCAACAGACACCGCCCGGAATAAGAGATGCACATCGCTCCGTGAATGAAGCTCTCAATCTCCAACTCATCCGGAATATGTTCCCTAATCTGTCTAATCTCCTGCAAAGACAATTCCCGTGCGGAAACAACACGTTTCGCCCCCTGCTCATGCCAGAAACGGTACGTCATATAATTGGTATTGTTTGCCTGCGTGGAAATATGAATGTCAATCTCCGGACAGATTTTCCTCGCCATGGTAAACATGCCGGGATCTGCTATAATCAACGCGTCGGGCTTCAATTCCTTTAGCTCGTGAAAATAAGCCTCCGCTCCCTCTAAATCATAATTATGCGCCAGAATATTCGCCGTCACATGCACGCGCACGCCATGTCCGTGGGCAAATCCGATTCCCTCCCCCATCTCATCCGGTGAAAAATTCTTCGCCTTAGCGCGCAGTCCAAAGGCTTCTCCGCCAATATAAACGGCATCCGCACCGAATATCACCGCTGTTTTTAATACCTCCAGACTGCTTGCCGGAATCAATAACTCTGGTTTCTTCATTACATATACCTCTTTAAAAGTCCGGAAAGAATCGAAATAATTCTTTCAGACACAGCTTAACTGCACTTAGATTACGTCCTTTATAATCTCAGCATAACTTTATGTCTTCCGGACACTGATGGTCACACCATCGCCTACCGGCAGAACTACCGTCTCCAAATCCGAATGATGCTTCAGCTCATATAAATATTCCCGCATCCTGCTGTGTATCGTACGGTTTCTCCGGGTTACCGCAAACCTTGATTCCACAATATCACCGTCCTGCAGCACATTATCTGAAAGAAGCATCCCGCCTTTAGGAAGCAGGCGCAGCACATCCGGCAGAAAATGAATATACTGTCCTTTTGCCGCATCCATGAAAATAAAGTCAAACGGACCGTCCAGCCCCTTCAGAAGCTCCGCTGCGTCTCCCTCCAGAAGCGTAATCGCATCTTCCCTGCCGGCACGTCTGAAATTCTCTCTCGCTATCGGTATCCTTTTCTCGTATTTCTCGATTGTGGTTATATGACAGCCCGCAGGCGCATATTCGCTCATCAGGAGCGCAGAAAAACCAATGGCACACCCCACTTCAAGAATAGAAGCAGGTTTCTGCACCGCAAGCAGGAATTTGATAAGACTCTGAACCTGCGTGCGTACAACCGGCACATTGGTTTTCATCGCTTCACTCTCTATTTCGTTCAAGAACGGTGTATTGCCGGTATCAAGAGAATCAATAAATGCATTCATCCGTTCATCCGATAACATCTCTCTACCGTCCTTTCACTCAAATCTACTCTTCCGCCTCTTCATCTGTCTCCGGCTCTGCCGCAATCACATCCAGCATTTCCTGCGCTGTCATGGAAGTATTCAAATCGTACACGCCCGGCTGGATATTACCGTGATTCTCTGACAATAACTCCTGAATCATAAACAGTCTCCCGTCACGAATCAGTCCTTTCTCCTCCAACATCTTTCCCACATCAAGCGCCGACTGACCGCCCTCTATGGAAACGCTTATAATCCGTCCCTCTCCCGTTGAGATGGCTTCCTCCGTAAACACCCGGTATCCGTAATCATACACTGCAACAGCCGCCCTGAAAATATACATGATGATAATCGCAAACAATACTACTTTCACGATAATCTGCACTGTTGAGCCTATTATCTCTTTTATACTCATAGTTATCCCCGTTCTGACTGTCACTCAAAGTCGATTTGTGCCGCAAGAAGAACATTAACCTCCTGCATCATCCTGCAAAACGCAAGCTCCGCCCGCAGGAAATCGTTTACAAGGGGATTCTCACGAAATTTTGCGTACTCCTCTTCAAACGCTTCCATACGGTCAAATAAATCCTCGCTATCCGACTCATTCTGTAAGTCAAAATTTTTCTGTCTGTACTCATTGACCTTGTCGTACAACTCCGGCTGTGTCTTTATTTTTTCTCTCTGAAGCAAATACTCTTTATAAGTATCGGACTCCTGAATGATAGCCGCAAACTTTTTGGTGGCATCAATGATTTCGCTGTCTGACATGTCGCCGTTCCTCCTTAAGTATACGATAGATAAGATTCTCTTGTCTGTCTGCTTCTAAACCTCCATGATAATTGGCAGAATCATCGGACGTCTCTTCGTCTTTCTCCATACAAAATCGCTCAGGATATCTTTAATGGTTGATTTCAGTTTCCCCCAATCGGTCTTTCCTCTTCCCAAACATCCCTGCACAGCATCATTTACCAGAAATCTCGCTTCCTCCAACAGCTCATCCGATTCCTTTACATAGACGAATCCCCTTGATACAATATCGGGACCGGATACTAACTGATCGCTGTAAGAATCAAGCGCAAGCACTACGATCATGATGCCATCCTCCGCCAGATGCTGTCTGTCGCGCAGAACCACATTCCCTACATCCCCTACGCCAAGTCCATCTACCAGAATCGCGCCTACCGGAACCTTACCCGTAATCTGCGCATTATCCTCATCCATCTCCAGCACATCTCCGGACTGTATCATAAAAATATGTTCCTTCGGTATGCCGAGTTCTTCCGCTATCTTCGCCTGCGCTTTTCTATGCTTATACTCCCCGTGTATGGGGATTGCATATTGCGGCTTTACCAGACTGTATATCAGCTTTATTTCTTCCTGACAGGCATGTCCCGATACATGTACATCTTGAAAAATAACGTCGGCGCCCTTCATCTGCAATTCATTGATGACATTGGTAACCGCCTTCTCGTTACCCGGTATCGGATGCGACGAGAAAATAACCGTATCTCCGGGAAGAATTGATATCTTCTTATGATTGTCACCTGCCATACGGCTTAACGCCGCCATGCTTTCACCCTGACTGCCGGTTGTGATAATCACAGTCTTGTCATTGGGATAATTCTTAAGCTGCTCGATATCTATCAATGTATTGTCCGGAATGTGCAGACATCCCAATGCAGAAGCCGTCTCAATAATGTTGACCATACTTCTGCCTTCCACCACAACCTTTCTGCCAAATTTGTACGCCGAATTAATAATCTGCTGTACGCGGTCCACATTGGAAGCAAATGTGGCAATAATAATCCTCGTATCCTTATGCTCTGCAAAAAGACTGTCAAAGGTCTTCCCCACCGTCTTTTCAGAAGGCGTAAAACCGAGCCGCTCTGCGTTGGTGGAATCACACATCAACGCAAGCACGCCCTTTCTGCCAATCTCTGCAAATCTCTGCAAATCGATGGCGTCACCAAATACCGGCGTATAATCAACCTTAAAATCTCCTGTGTGTACAATCACTCCCGCCGGTGAATAGATGGCAAGCGCCGCCGCGTCTACGATACTGTGATTGGTCTTAATAAATTCAATCCGGAATTTGCCCAAATTAATAGACTGTCCAAATCTGACTACCTTACGCCTTGTGTCTGCAAGCAGCTCATGCTCGCCAAGCTTGTTTTCGATAATTCCCATTGTAAGCCGTGTTGCATAAACCGGAACGTTCAATTCCTTTAAAATATACGGCAATGCGCCGATGTGGTCTTCATGACCGTGCGTGATAATGAACCCCTTCACCTTATCGGCATTCTCTTTCAGATACGTGATATCGGGAATGACCAAATCAATTCCTAACATTTCATCTTCCGGAAAAGCAAGTCCGCAATCCACCACAACAATACTGTCCTCATATTCAAAGGCAGTAATATTAAGCCCAATCTGCTCTAAGCCGCCTAAAGGGATTACCTTCAGCTTTTGGGCTGGTATGCTTTGTTCAATTCTTTTCAAATAAATTCCTCCCATAATCTGTCTTCATTATAATAATTTCACGTCGTCTAACATATTTTCAAATACAGCTGCCACTGCATTCAATTCCTCATCATCCGTTACAATCTCATATACTGCTTCTGTCTCCTCCGGCGTAGACGTATCCCGCAAAATAAGGGCTTCCCCGTCTTCCTCCTCCGAGTCGGTTACCAGAATATAGTCTATCCCACCCAATCGGGTCTGCTCCAAAACATAGAACCGGACGGGTTCTCCTCCCTCCGGCGTAAAAATAATCTTTTCCACTTACTCTTTCTCCTTATCAGTATTATCATGCAAATTTTCATCTGCAGTATGTGAATGGTTTGCACGATAATCCAGATATCCCTGCAAAATAAAAACCGCCGCTATCTTGTCCACGTACTCCTTGCGATGTTCCCTGCGCACGCCGGCTTCCATCATCACCTTATCCGCCGCCACGGTCGTAAGCCTCTCGTCCCACATCACCACCGGCAGTCCCGTTCTTCTCTCCAGTTTGTCCTGAAACTCCAAAGACAGCTCCGCCCTGTCTCCTATCGTATCGTTCATATTCTTCGGCAGACCAAGCACAATCTCCGATACCTCATACTCTACAATCAGTTCCTCGATACGCGCCAATGTCTGCCGCAGTTTATTCTCGTCTTTTCTTCTGATAATCTCAATTCCCTGTGCCGTAATGAGCAGCGGGTCGCTGATTGCAACGCCAACCGTCTTGGAACCGAAATCCAACCCCATAATCCTCATGTCGTATCCCGCCGTTATTTATTCAGAGATTTCTTAATGTATTCCACAAGCATCTCTTCCACCAGTTCATCACGCTCCACCTTCATGATCAGACTGCGTGCATTCTTGTGGCTCGTAATATAGGTGGGATCGCCGGACATAATATATCCGACAATCTGGTTTACCGGATTATATCCTTTCTCCGTCAGTGCTTCATACACCGTAGAGAGAACAAGCTTCACTCCCGTCTCCGCTTCTGTTTCAACCGTAAAAAATTGTGTGTTTTCTAAATCCCGCTGCATCGTTTCACGCCCTTATCCATTGTCTGTTTTGATATTACCCCTATTATTACCATAATACTCTATCATCACACAAAATTCAATCATTTTAAAAGCACCACATCCTCATCCAGAAAACCGGTAACGGTTCCTCTGATAATACGGTTGCCTAAATCCTCTGCCCCGTCAGCTTTCTTTGCCGCCTTAACATACTGCGGCGTATGCCCTATCCAATAGTCCGCGCCGTCCCACTCTTTCCTTTCTTCAAAAAGGACTTCTGTTTCCTGACCAATGAAGCTTGTTCGATAGACACGGGACATTTCTCTTCCGGCTGCCGCAAGCAGCGCACTGCGACGTCCTTTCTCCGCCTCCGTAAGCTGGTTGTCCATCGCCGCAGCAACGGTTCCCTGCCTTCTGGAATATTTGAAAATATGCATCTCGTAGAAATTCACCCTGCGCACAAACTGTTCCGTCATCCGAAACTCTTCTTCCGTCTCCCCGGGAAACCCCACAATCACATCTGTCGTAAGAGCCGGATTGTCGTAATATTGCCGAAGTAACTCTGTTGTCCGAAAGTATTCCCCCGCATTGTAGCGTCTATTCATTCTTTTTAAAACAGAGTCGCAGCCGCTTTGCAGCGATAAATGAAAATGCGGACAGACTTTCTGCATGGCGCTTAGCTGCTTAGCAAACTCTTCCGTGACAATACGTGGTTCCAGAGACCCCAGCCGGATACGCTGAAGCCTGTCTATGTCCTGAAGCTTGGAAAGCAGACGCAGAAGCTCCGGCTCCCCCCTGTCAATTCCGTAAGAACTGATATGGATTCCGGTCAGGACGATTTCCCGATAGCCGGCAAGCACAATCCCTCTCACTTCGTCTAATATTTCTTTCTCACCACGGCTTCTGACCCTTCCTCTGGCATACGGAATAATACAATAAGAGCAAAACTGATTGCAGCCGTCTTGGATTTTGATATATGCACGCGTGTGTTCTGCGGTTTTTTCCAGCCGCATCTCTTCATACTCATCGGTGTGATTAATATCAATGATTCTGCTTACCGCAGGCTTTGTCGTCCCGTCGGATTCTCCCCTGTTTTCGAGCTGTGCGAAATACTCGTCCAGAATTGAAACAATATCCTTCTTACAGTTATTTCCGATTGCAATATCAATCGCCGCATCTTTTTTGCCGGCATCAATCCCGGTCTGCACATAACAACCCACAGCCACCACAACCGCATCGGGATTATTCTTCTTCGCACGGTGAATCATCTGCCTGCTCTTTCTGTCGGCGATGTTCGTCACTGTACACGTATTGATAATATAAACATCGGCTGCTTTATCAAATGGTACAATTGTATAGCCCTTTTCACGCAACATTTGTTGCATAACTTCTATCTCATATCCGTTCACTTTACAGCCCAGATTATGTAGTGCTACACTTTTCATGGTAAACCCCGCTTTTTTTGTACTGTTTTATCATTGACTTTTAAGCCTTCAACATTTAGTATTATAGCAGAAAGCACGAAAAATCCAAAGGAGGTAATATTCAGATGAAAACAGTACAGATTTCTTTAAATTCTATTGATAAGGTTAAATCTTTTGTAAATGATATTACAAAGTTTGATTATGACTTCGATTTAGTATCTGGCAGATATGTTATCGATGCAAAATCCATTATGGGAATCTTCAGTTTAGATTTATCCAAGCCGATTGACTTGAACATTCACACAGAAGACGGCACTGATGAAGTTCTCACAGCTTTAAAACCGTATCTCATGTAGAGGAGAAAGGAGAATGCTCACGCGGCATTCTCCTGTTTTTTTACCTTACAATTATCACTTCGTCCGTATCCAGCGCCGTCTGCACCAGTTCTTCAATCTTTTCATCCAGATGCTTCTCATGTTTTCTGATAATATTCAGATTCGGTTTCGTCACCGGATGCTTTGCAACAAAAATCGTACAGCAGTCCTCATACGGCTGGATGGAAGTCTCGTACGTATCAATCTTTTCGGATATCTCCACAATTTCCATCTTGTCAAATCCAATCAGCGGTCTGTAAACCGGCAGTTCACACACTTCATTGGTCGCCATCAGGCTGTGCATCGTCTGCGAAGCCACCTGCCCGATACTCTCCCCGGTAATCAGTCCCAGACATTCCGTCTCCTTTGCAATATGTTCGGCGATACGCATCATATAGCGGCGCATGATGATTGTCAGTTCATCGTGCGGGCATTTGTCATAGATGTACAACTGTATATCCGTAAAATTTATGACATGAAGGTAAATCGGTCCTGTGTAAGCTGCCACCTTCTTTGCCAAATCCACTACCTTCTGTTTCGCACGTTCACTTGTGTATGGAGGTGCATGGAAATAGACCGCATCTATCTTCACGCCTCTTTTAGCAATCATCCAGCCGGCAACCGGTGAATCAATGCCTCCGGACAAGAGCAGCATTGCCTTTCCGCCCGTACCCACAGGCATTCCTCCCGGTCCCGGAATCATCTCAGAATAAATATATATTTTATCGCGCACTTCCACGTTCAACATGATATCCGGCTTGTGTACGTCTACGCGCATTTCCGGATAGGCGTCAAGAATCATGCCTCCTAACTCCATGTTCATTTCCATGGAATTGAGCGGATAATTTTTTCTGGCACGTCTCGCCGCCACCTTAAATGTCTTTTTCTTATCGGGATACACTTTTCCAACATACGAAACAATCGCCTGTCCCAACTTCTCAAATCCCTCGTCTTCCACGTAAATCATCGGACAGATACCGGAAATTCCGAATACCTTCGCAAGACCCGACACTGTCTCATCATAATCAAATTCAGACACTGCGTCTACATAGATTCGTCCGTCGGTCTTGCGCACGACAAACTCTCCCTCACACTTCTTCAACGCATATTTAATCTGCTGCACCAGCGCATTTTCAAATAAATAACGGTTTTTACCCTTCACACCGATTTCAGCATATTTTATCAAAAAAGCCGTAAACATAGTTTTCCTCCGTTAGTGTCGCACATATCGCCGCAGCATCGGAATTATTTCCTCCAATGCCTGTATAGTATAGCGGATTTCCTCCTCAGTTGTAAAGATGGAAATGCTGAACCGGATTGTGGAATCCAGCAGAGCCTTCTCCACGCCGATTGCCTTAAGCGTCGCCGACGTCTGCGGTTTGTTGGACGCACATGCACTGCCGGCGGACACGTAGATTTCTTTTTCCTCCAAAGCATGCAGCAGCACTTCACTCCTGATTCCCCGCACCGACAGACTCACGATATGCGCTGCGCCTTCTCTGCCCGGACACCCGTTCACCTTGACGCCGTCTATCCTGCCTGCGCCCCGGATTAACATCTCTCTGAGACCGTACATTCTGTCCATATCTTCATCCAGATGCTCATAGATTAACTCCGCCGCCTTGGCAAGTCCTGCAATGCCGGGAACATTCTCCGTCCCGGAACGCATTCCTTTCTGCTGACCACCCCCGTAGATAATCGGGTTTACTTTGGCGTTCTCCCTGATATAGAGGAAACCGACTCCCTTTGGTCCGTGAATCTTGTGCGCACTGACGGACAACATATCCACCTGCATCTTCGCCGGATAAATACGGAATTTACCGAATCCCTGCACGGCATCCACATGAAAAAGCGTCTGCGGATTCATACGCTTAATCAGCGCCCCTGCCTCCGCAATCGGTTCAATCGTTCCGATTTCATTATTTGTATGCATAATGGATACCAAGATGGTATCCGGTCTGATTGCCCGCTCCAAATCCGTCAGTGAAATTTTTCCTTCATGGTCAACCGGCAGATAAGTCACCATAAATCCCTGATTCTCCAAATATGCCATCGGCTGTAAAACTGCCGGATGTTCAATCCTTGTCGTGATCAGATGTCTGCCCCTTCTATGATTCGCCATCGCCGTGCCAATCAGTGCAATATTGTCAGACTCCGTACCGCCGGAAGTAAAAAGGATTTCTTTTTCATTTACTTTCAGCAGCTTCGCAAGCGTTTCCTTCGCATATCTTAAGTACCGTTCCGCTTCTACGCCCTTGTGGTGCATACTGGAAGGATTCCCGTAATCCTCGCACATAATCTGATGCATCAGCCGTGCGACTTCGTCAAAGCACCGCGTTGTAGCAGAATTGTCTAAATACACTTCCATTATTGTCATTCCTTTCTCTTGACTTATCGTTCGCGGAAGTTTCTGTTCGAGCACTTTTTCTATTGATGGTTATAAAATATTTCTTTATGCATAAAACAGACTTTGGCTTCATACCTTATAATATGTTGTTAAGATTCTAATTGATACATCAGCCACGACAACACCGCCAGACCTGCCGTCTCGGTTCTAAGGATACGTCTGCCCAGCGTAACCGGCTCTATCCCCGCTCCGATTGCCGCCTCAACTTCGCTCTCCTCAAACCCGCCTTCCGGTCCGATAAAAACAGCAATACGCCCGCCCGGTCTGACAGACTCTATCACATTCTTCGTATGCTGCATATCTTCCGCCAGCTCATACGGAATCAATTTCGTTTCCATATCACGCGCATACGCAATCGCTTCCTGCATACTCATGACATCGTGCACTGTAGGAATCACTCCACGCTTGCTCTGCTTTGCCGCCGCTTCCGCAATGCCCTGCCATCTGCTTACCTTTGCCGCCGCCTTTTTCTCATCCAGCCTGACAACGCATCTCTTTGCCGCCACCGGAATCACCTCATATGCCCCCAGCTCAATCGCTTTCTGAATAACAAGCTCCATCTTGTCCGCCTTCGGCAGCCCTTGAAAAAGATAAATTCTGGAAGGCAGCTCCACCCCATCCTCCTTGATAAAACGGAGCGTGCAGATGACCTCTCCGTCCGTATACGCCTCTATGCCGCATCGGTATTCCCTGCCGTCGCTTCCGTTACTGACCGCAAGCTCTTCACCGATTTTCATGCGGAGCACATTCCTAATATGATTATAATCACTTCCCGTTATCACAATCCGCTTATCCTGTATCTGCGACGGTTCTACAAAAAAACGATACATATCTGCGCACCTTTTTCTTTCTTTACAGTCTGTTGATTCTGCCCGTCTGCCGGACACTGTGCCGCCCGCTTCGCTCGCCTGCGCCTGCGCAGCTTTCTTCACCTGCCGTCACTGCGCCGCCTTCTTCGCCCGCCTGCGCCTGCAAATCGCACTGAAAATGTTCTCCGCCAGCAAAAAGAGCGCCATGCCAATTACCGCGCCCGCACTGTCTATCAGCACGTCGGTGATTCTTCCCGAACGCCCCGGCACAAACAGTTGATGAAACTCATCCGTACACGCATAAAATATCGTCATAGCTGCCGCAAAACCACCCCTCCGCAGGCGCGTAATCTTCCATCTGCTCATCCACGCATAGAAAAGAACCGCCAGAATCGCAAACTCTGTCATATGCGCGCCTTTTCTGACCACGCCCTCGATTGCCTGTGCAATCGCACGCACCTGTTCTTCATCCAGATGCAGATGAAAAAACAGCCCCGTCGTATTGACGATACGATAACTGAACCCCTCACTGACTACACTGGATTCCTCTTTTGTCTGCGCGGAAAAAGAGAAAATAACGCACATCCACACAAGTGCGAGCACGCCGGCAAGATGACTCCATCTGCCCGCTTTGTTTCGACTTATTATCTCAACCATACTATCTTCTATCCCTTACCGAATCATTTCCGTTCTTATATCGGCACCTAACAGTCATGCATTCTTCCGCGCCGTCACAGACACCCACTCACCCTGATACGTCACTTCGAGGATTTCCAAGCCTGCCGCCTCCACGGCGTTTCGCACTTCCGATTCCTTCGTATCAATGATACCGGACGTAATATAGACGCCGCCCGTCTTCAGCTGACCGACGATGACAGGTGTAAGCGGCACCAGCACATCAGCGAGTATGTTCGCCACCACGATATCATAGCACTCATATCCTACACGATCCTGCACATCTTTGTCCGTAATGATATTGCCTATCATCATTTGAAAGGACTGCTCCCCGATATGATTCGCTTTCATGTTCTCCGCTACGGCATCCACCGCACAAGGATCCAGATCGGTTCCCACCGCATGTTTTGCCCCATACATCAGCGCAAGAATTGCCAGAATGCCACTTCCCGTTCCCACGTCAAGAAGTTCTGTCTGCGGCGTGAGATATTTCTTAATCTGCCGGATGCACAACTGGGTCGTCTCATGCATGCCGGTGCCGAAAGCGGTGCCGGGATCGATATGCAGTATTTTCTTATCCTTATCCTCTTCTTTTACCTCTTCCCACGAGGGAATCACCAATAAATCGTCTATGTAAAACTGGTGAAAATACTGCTTCCAATTGTTAATCCAGTCGATATCCTCCGTCTCCGTCACCGCAATGCTACCCTCGCCAATATCCATGAAAGGCCGCAGTTCATCGAGTTCCCGGCGTATCTGCGCCACAACGGCGTCTTTATCCGTGCGCATACCGTTCACTTCAAGGCTGCCGTCCTCCTTTTCTTCCACAAAGAAACTGAGATAAGCGATACCGTCATCCTCCGGTCCGTCCGGTAAAATATCCACAAACATCTGCTCTTTCTCAAGGGCAGTGAGCGGAACCTTGTCTTCAATCTGCGCACCCTCCAGACCAATGTCATAGAGGGTGCTGATTATCATATCTTCTGCATCTGTAATTGTCTGAATCTTAAATTTCATCCATTTCATTATTTCATTCCTCTGACGGCAGCTGATTCCCTTCCGGTATCATTCCGATGTCCTTCCGCTCTTCTGTCCGCCCTTCCTAAATCCTTCCAGCCACACCGCGCTTCTTTAATCCGAAGAAGATACGGATGGTATGTCCGGCTTAACCAGACTGTCATCATCCTCGCCGTACTGTACGCACTCGCCATATTCCTGCCAGATATTGCATATCCACGTTTTGCCTTGATTAAAGACAATCTCATTTCCTTCCCCGTCATAATACTTCGCAGGCGTAAAATCTCCGCCGTCACGCTTCCATTTGCCCTGAATCACCTTGCCGTTCGTGAATACAAGTGCATCTCCTTCACCGTGAACCCCGAAGGCGAGATAGTCATGAGCGTCCCGCACCTCACCGTGGCAATACTGGAACACTACGTTACTGACCTTTAACTGCTCGTTATTATATTCATCTATCTGTTTCCCGCCATCCTGATAACGATAGTACAGATGGTCATCCTCATGGTACTCAAAATACGGATTATATGCTCCATATCCGCCGGAATTGTTCCCTGTCTTACCGCCCGGATAGATAATATATGCCTTATTGTTATCCGGATAATCTGCTGTCACATCATCCGCCGCAAACAAAAACGGCGGCACATAATTCTCATCATAATTCCAATCATATCCAAGACGCTCCACCGCCTTAAACAGACCGTCTATCATAAGATATCCTGTAAACTCTTTGGCATACCCCGGTCTGCTGACCCTGCCAAACGCCTCGTCCGCCGGATTATGGATACCAACTACCGCCGCACTCACATTATAGTAATTCGGACGGTTAATCAGTTCTTCCACATACGGTACCGCCAAGCCCCAGTTGCAGTAAATTGCTTCATATCCCATTGCCACATACACGTAATAATCGCGGCTGCTTCGTACCGGTCCGATTCTCTCCAAATCATCAAAATCTTCAAACACCGCCATAAGCCTTGTAATACGCCCTTCAACGGGCGCCTCATAAATAATAGCTGCCTTGGACAGACCATACTGTGGCATCGCAGGTCTGTTGTTCGGAATCATGACCGCAATCGGTCTTCTGGTCGCTATTTCCTCGTTTGTCCACTCTCCTGTCAGATAACTTTGTATCTCGCCGTCCACGACTGTCCGCTCTTCGATTACAAGCTCGGAAACCGTCGGCTCCTCCGGCTGCTGCGCTGTTTCTTCCGGTTCTTCTTCCACCTCCGGAAGCACCTCCAGTCGTTCCGGCAGTTCCGGTATCGTTTCTTCCTTTTTCCCGCATCCGGCAAGACCAAGCGCTGCACACAGAGACGTTACCAGTAATAACTTCATTGTTTTATGCAACATTCTTACCTCTTTTCCCCACATCGTGCTTTTCGGTTACTTTATTCAAATATCGCATCATGGAAAACCTAATTTCCAACTTTATTATACCCGAAAACAAGAATGCTGTATACTCGAAATTCAAAAGCTGTCAGAATGTGCCGGAAAAATGGAAAACAAAGGCACGCCTCTTTTCAGTCAAAGAAGTGTGCCATGTATCTTATATCCGCATTTTTCTTTTATTTTCTAAATTTCTTTTTGCCTTTGCCGCCAGACTCTTCCGCGTTGCCTCCAGAAACATTCTTCGATGCATTGAGCGTATCGCCTGTATGCTCGTCGAACTTCTTCAAAAGCTCCTTCGCCTCATGCGACAATTTATCCGGCACCTGCACCACAAGCGTCACATAATGGTCGCCTCTGATATTTTTGTTGCGCAGGGAAGGAACGCCTTTACCTTTCAGACGCACTTTCGTATCCGTCTGGGTTCCCGCCTTGACATCATAAATTACCTTGCCATCCACCGTATCAATCACAATTTCACCGCCAAGCGCCGCCACGGCAAACGACATCGGAACCGTAGAATAAATGTTCTCATCCTGTCTCTGGAAAATAGGGTGTCTTCCCACAATTACTTCCACCAGCAAATCACCCCGTGGTCCGCCGTTTGTACCGGGTTCTCCCTTGTCACGAATCCGCACACACTGCCCACTGTCGATTCCCGCCGGGATAGATACCTGTATTTTCTTCTTATTTGCTATATATCCTGTGCCTCTACAATCCGGACATTTATCTTTAATCACTTTGCCGGTTCCGTGACAATCCGGACACGTCTGCACATTTCTGACTGTTCCAAAGAAGGATTGCTGTGTAAAGACCACCTGACCCTTACCGCCGCACTTGCTGCACGTTTCCGGACTGGTGCCGGCTTTCGCGCCCGTCCCGTGGCATGCAGTACATTCATCTTTTAATGTCAGGTCAATCTCTTTTTCTACGCCAAATACAGCCTCCTCAAAGGTAATACGCACGCTGGTACGGATATTGGCGCCCTTCATCGGGCCGTTGCTTCTTCCGCCACGGCGGCTGCCGCCGAAAATATCTCCAAAAATGTCTCCGAAAATGTCGGTAAAATCAGCGCTGCTAAAATCAAAACCACCAAAACCGCCGGCGCCGCCCGCACCATCGAAAGCAGCATGACCATATTGGTCATACTGCCGTCTCTTTTCGGGGTCACTTAAGATTGCATAAGCCTCGGAAGCCTCTTTAAATTTCTTCTCCGCCTCCGCATCACCGGGATTCATATCGGGATGGTACTTCTTAGCAAGAACTCTGTATGCTTTTTTGATAGCGGCGTCATCGGCATTCTTCTCTATACCAAGCACCTCATAATAATCTCGTTTCTGTTCTGCCATACTTATAATCCTCCAAGCCTATCCCTTCCTCTTAGTTCTTAGACTTCTCTGTAATCTCCATCTACTACGTCATCAGCCGCATCGGATTGTGCGCCCGCATCTGCCGCGCCGCCCATGTTGCTCATATCAGGACCACCCTGCGCCTGCTGCATATTCTCATACATCTTCGTAAACAGTGCCTGTGCGGAATTGGTCAGCTTTTCTTTTGCCGCCTTTAATTCGTCAAGCTGGCTGTCTGACATCTCCTGATCTTTGGTTTTCTCCAAGATATCCTTAACTGCCTGTAAATCAGCCTCCACGTTTGCTTTCTCGGAAGCGTCAATCTTATCGCCAACTTCCGTGAGTGCTTTCTCAGTCTGGAATACGAAGGAATCTGCTTCGTTTCTCGTATCAATCGCTTCTTTTCTCTTCTTATCCTGTGCCTCATACTCAGCAGCCTCTTTTACCGCTCTGTCGATTTCATCATCAGACATATTGGAACCTGCTGTAATCGTGATATGCTGCTCTTTACCTGTTCCAAGGTCTTTCGCAGACACATTAACGATACCGTTGGCATCGATATCAAAGGTAACCTCAATCTGCGGAACACCGCGCATTGCCGGCGGGATACCATCCAGTCTGAACTGTCCAAGCGACTTATTGTCTTTCGCAAACTGTCTTTCACCCTGTACAACGTTGATATCTACTGCCGTCTGGTTGTCTGCCGCCGTAGAGAATACCTGACTCTTCTTGGTCGGGATGGTTGTATTTCTCTCAATCAGTCTGGTTGCAACGCCGCCCATTGTCTCGATAGATAAGGACAACGGTGTAACATCCAGCAATAAGATTTCACCGGCGCCTGCATCACCTGCAAGCTTTCCGCCCTGAATGGATGCGCCAAGCGCTACGCACTCGTCGGGATTCAGAGATTTGCTGGGTTCTTTGCCTGTCAACTGTTTTACTTTATCCTGCACTGCCGGAATACGTGTAGAACCGCCTACCAGCAATACCTGCCCAAGATCGGCGTTCGTCAAGCCGGCATCCTTCATGGCATTCTGTACCGGAATCGCCGTTTTTTCTACCAAGTCATGTGTCAGCTCGTCAAATTTTGCTCTTGTAAGGTTCATGTCAAAATGCTTCGGTCCCTCTGCTGTCGCAGTAATGAACGGAAGATTAATATTGGTTGTCGTTGCGGAAGAAAGCTCCTTCTTCGCCTTCTCAGCCGCCTCTTTCAGTCTCTGGAGCGCCATCTTATCACCGGACAAGTCCACGCCTTCCTGTGCCTTGAACTCAGCTAACATCCAGTCGATAACCTTCTGGTCAAAATCATCACCGCCAAGATGCGTATCGCCGTTTGTGGAAAGCACTTCGATAACGCCGTCGCCAATCTCGATAATGGATACATCAAATGTACCGCCGCCAAGGTCATATACCATGATTTTCTGCTCTTTTTCATTGTCAAGACCATACGCAAGGGCTGCCGCCGTAGGCTCGTTGATGATACGTTTTACATCAAGACCGGCAATCTTACCTGCATCTTTTGTTGCCTGTCTTTGCGCATCATTAAAATATGCCGGAACTGTGATAACCGCCTCATTGACCTTCTCACCTAAATAGCTTTCCGCATCGCCTTTCAATTTCTGCAGAATCATAGCGGAAATCTGCTGGGGAGAATATTTCTTGTCGTCGATTGTACGGCCTCTGTCCGTACCCATATCTCTCTTGATGGATGCGATTGTCTTGTCAGCATTGGTGACTGCCTGACGCTTCGCAGGTTCTCCTACAAGTCTCTCACCTGTCTTGGTAAAAGCAACGACCGACGGTGTTGTTCTTGCGCCTTCTGTATTGGCGATAACGGTAGGCTTACCGCCTTCCATAACTGCCACGCAGCTATTTGTTGTTCCTAAGTCAATTCCGATAATTTTACTCATAATTTCTTCCTCCTATAAAAATATATATCATTAAATATTACATTTGTTACCTGTGTTGTTTCAGAAACTTTTCACTCTATTCTTTTACCACCGCAACCATACTGTGCCTTACCACACTGTCGCGGTAGGTATAGCCCTTTTGCAGCTCCTGCGCAATGATTCCGGCGTCAAACTCTTCGCTCTCTACCTGCATCACCGCGTTGTGGAAATCCGGGTTAAACTCTTCACCCACTGCCGGAATCGGTTTCACTTCCATGTTCTCGAACTCCGTCATCAGCTGCTTGTATATCATCTCCATGCCCTGTGCGAACGCGCCGCCCTTTTCATTCTCCGGCACGGCTGCCAGCCCTCTCTCGAAGTTGTCTACCACCGGCAGGATTTTCTCAATAACGCTCTTGGCACCCGTCTCAAACATCGCCGTCTTCTCTTTGTCTGTCCGCTTACGGAAATTCTCAAACTCTGCCATCTGACGTTTTACCCTGTCTTCCAGCTCCTCTATCTTCTCTTTCAAAGCTTCCTGCTTTTTATCCGTTTTTTCTTTTCTTTTTTTCTCTTTCTTCTCTTCCTTTGTTTCTTCTTTCGTTTTCTCAGACGGTTCTGCTTCGTCCTTATCCTGCGCCATATCCTCAGTGTTTCCGCTCTCTGCAGTTGTCATCTCTTCCTCCGCCTGCGCGGTATTCTCCTGCATGTCTTCGCCCGGATTTTCTTGTTGTAACGTATCTTTTTCCTCTGCCACGCCTCTCATTCCTTTCTGTCATGATAAATCGCTGTCTGCCGGTCTTCCACATCCGCTGTGACAGCATCTGTCTGTTTCATGGTTATTTCTTATATAAATCATCTAACTGATTCTTCAACAATTTCAGATTCTTGACAACTTTTTCATAATCCATTCTCTTAGGTCCGATAATTCCTATGGTTCCCTTCATCCCTTCATCCAGTTCATAAGTTGCCGTCACAATACTGCAATCCCGCATTCCCTGTACCGGCGTCTCATTGCCGATATAAACCTGTATGCCGGTATTGTTCTCGTCCGCCAGATTATCCTGCACAAGCTCACTCAGCAACTGCTTCTCCTCAAAGGTCGTTATCAGCTCGCTTGCCCGCTCGTGATCCGCCAGCTCCGGATACTTGAAAAAATTCTTCGTACCGCTCGTATATATCTCAAGATCCTCGTCCGCCCTGATTGCCTCTGCAACCGCGTCAATCACATCCGCCACTATCACGCTGTGGATACCCGCCTGCTGCTTCATCGCCGAAATCAATCCTAAATTAATCTCCTCCAATGACAATCCATTTAAATGCGTGTTCAGCAGAATGTTTAACTTCAAAAGCGTCTCGTCACTGAGTTCCTCCTCTACCGTCAGCATCGTGTTCTTGATAACATTCCCTTCCACAACGATGACTGCAAGTATCTGGTTCGCATCCACGCGGGATAACTGGATAAATTTCAATTTATTGTGGTGATACTGCGGCGCGGAAACCATTGCTGCATACTCTGTATTTGCCGCAAGCATTTTCGCCGCCTGTTTTAAGAGATGATCCATTTTACCTTCCTTCTCCAGAAGGTTTTCTTTCATCTCCTCTACTTCCCGTTCCTTCTCCTCCATCATCTTGTCAACATACAGACGATAGCCCTTGTCGGACGGAATGCGTCCTGCGGAAGTGTGCGGTTGTAAGATGTAACCAAGTTCTTCCAAATCCGCCATTTCATTGCGGATGGTCGCTGAACTTAAGTTCAAATCCGTATACTTGGAAATGGTCCTGCTTCCTACCGGTTCTCCTGTCTCCAGATAGTTGCGAATGATGGCTTGCAATATTTTATATTTTCTTTCATCTAACTGCATACCATTTCTCCCATTATTAGCACTCAACTAAATAGAGTGCTAACATCTTCTAGTAGTAAGTTATCACTTAAGATTTTCATTGTCAACATTTCCCTGCAAAAAAATTATAAAAAAAATATTAAAAAGCCGATTTGAGGATGACTCAAATCGACTTTTCTATTGTTATTATCATAACCAATATGTAATGCAAATATTACTGCATCACGTTCCGGCGGTATCCGGCTTCTGTCTTAAATACCGAAGCTGCCTGTTACATCGCCGTTAATCACATAGTACACTACGTTCTCTTCCGGTTTCACATATAACTCAACACTCTTGAAATCGCCAGCCTTCTGATTCAGGTCAAATTTCCATACATCCTTCGCCATCTTCACAAGCTCCTCTGTGGTGTGATCCTTGCCTGCGAACTGCAAATGTACCGTCTCCTTAACTGCTTCTTTCTTAGCTGCAGGCTCTTTCTTAACCGTTTCTTTCTTCGCTGTTGTCTTCTTGGCTGCCGCCTCTTTCTTAGCCGGCGCTTTCTTTGCCGTTGTCTTCTTGACGGTCTTCTTAGATTCTGCTTCTGCTACAGGTGCTACCGATGCTGTCTTTGCTTCTTCTGTCTTTGTATCTGCGGCTTTAGCTGCTACTGCCTTGGCTGTCGGTTTCGCAATTGTTGTTTTCTTTGTTTCTGCCATGAGTCTTCTCCTTCCACATATCCGTTTTGCCGGAATTAACATGTAATAATTTGATACTTTTTCATAATCCCAATTGTGCTGACCCGTTCCTCTCTGGACGAACTGAACAGAATAACGTCAGTACACTAGCCCCATAGTTTCAGACTATATGGGTATATTAACGCAATACCGATGTACTGTCAATCAACAATCTGTAACAAATAGTTGCTTATTCCTTTCGTATTTTATACGAAATGACATAAAAAACGCCATAATAACGCCTATTTCACGCCGTCTTCAGATTCTATCATACAAGAAAATCTGCTTCGCAGATTATCTTGGGAAGAACCTTCGGTTCTTCCACTTTTTGGCAGAATTTCCTATCATACAAGAAAATCTGCTTCGCAGATTATCTTGGGAAGAACCTTCGGTTCTTCCACTTTTTGGCAGAATTTCCTATCATACAAGCATAAAGTATAACAGCACTACCACTCCAAGAATGATTCGATACCATCCGAACACCTTGAAATCATGCTTTTTGATATATCCCATCAGGAAACGTATCACCAGCACGGACACGATAAACGCCACTATCATTCCTACCAGAAGAATGACTGCTTCCGCGCTCGTAAAATGAAATCCGAACTTCAAAATCTTCAGAAGGCTGGCGCCGAACATCACCGGAATCGCCAAGAAAAAGGTAAATTCCGCTGCAACCGTTCTGGATACCCCGATTAACAGCGCTCCCACAATCGTTGCCCCTGAACGGGATGTGCCGGGGAATACTGCCGCCAAGAGCTGGAACACCCCAATCATAAATGCAGTCTGATAGGTAATCTGTCCAAGCTCCGTAATCTTTGGCGAAACGTTTTGATTCCTGTTCTCCACTACGATAAAAGCAATACCAAAAACAATCAACGCAATTGCCACACACCACGGATTATAAAACAAAGCGTCAAATACATCATCAAAGGCAAGCCCAATGACTGCTGCCGGCACGCACGCTGCCAGAATTTTAAACCAGAGCACAAAAATATCCTTCTGTATCACCGGCTTTTCCTTAAATCTGAACGGAAAAATTTTATTCCAGAACAACAGTACTACCGCCAATATTGCGCCAAGCTGTATCACCACCAGAAACATCTCCCAAAATTCCGGCGAAACGTCCAGCGTCACAAATTCATTGAGCAGAATCATATGCCCCGTACTGCTGACCGGAAGCCATTCCGTAATTCCCTCTACAATTCCAAACAAGACGGCTTTTAAGATTTCTATCACGCTAATCATATGTCTTTCTTAACCTTTCTTTTGATTCCCCTGTTTTTCAATATATATACGCATACTATTATATAGAACCGGATTTAAACATTAATACTCGTTTTTTACAAATTTTCTAAACGCTTCTAAGGAGCGCTCCACCTTCTCTGTATCAATGCAGTATGCAAGTCGTATATAACCTTTAACGCCGAACGTATCGCTCGGCACTACAATCAAGTCATACTTCTTTGCCTTCTCAGAAAAAGCAACGGCATCTTCCTCCAGCGCCTTCGGGAAAATATAGAATGTGCCGCCCGGTTTCACACACTCAAATCCCAAATCAATGAGTTCCTTATATAATATGTTCATATTCGTCTCGTAGACCGACAAATCGGAGGTCAAGTCAAGCACCTGCGCCACGGCAAGCTGAATGATGGAAGGCGGGCAGTTGTGACCCGTTCCTCTCGATATCTGGCTGCACATCGCGCTGATATACTCTGCATCTGTACACTCCGGATTCACCGCCACATATCCGATACGCTCTCCCGGCAGCGATAAGGATTTCGAGAAGGAGTAGCAGGATAACGTATTGGCATAAAATTTGGACGGGTAAGGCGAATCCACGCCCGCAAATACAATCTCCCTGTACGGTTCATCCGAAATCAGGAATATATCATGCCCGTATTGTGCCGCCTTATCCGTCATGATTCCGGCGAGCTTCCGTAATGTCTCCGCTGAATATACCATACCGGAAGGATTATTGGGCGTATTGATTAAGACAGCCGCCACCTTTTCGGTCAGCATTTCCTCAAACGCATCAAAATTAATCTGAAAACTCTTTGTGTCCGCAGGTACAACTTTTAATACTGCTCCCGTCAAGTTGATATAAGGTCCGTACTCCGGAAAATATGGTGCAAACGTAAGAATTTCATCGCCCGGCTCACTCACACAGCGAACCGCATGTGCGATTGCTCCCGCCGCACCTGTTGTCATAAAAATATGATTGCCAGTATAGTGCATTCCAAATCTCCTGTTCAGGGACTCCGCCACCTTATCCCGCACCGCCGGAATGCCAAGGCTCTGGCTATAACCATGAAGTTCCATAGGATTACGGTTTTGCAGCATATCGATCATCGTATCGGTAAACTGCTGCGGTGCCGGAACGGAAGGATTCCCCAGACTATAGTCAAACACATTTTCATAGCCGATTTCATTTCCCCTCTGTGTGGCAAACTCCGATAACTGGCGGATTACCGACTTGCCCTGCAGCATATCTTTATACTTCTGTACAATCATTTTCTCCAACCTTGCCTTTCTTTTCCAGACTTCTACTTATTTATTTTGCCGTAAGGTGCAGCAGCCTGCCCTTGAAATCACCCCAGAGCGGCGGAATGTTGAGCCCTGCATAGTGCAAAGTGTCACCCTTATATTCCGTCTGTTTGATTTCCGGCCACTCCTGCGCATTGGCAATCACATACGTTTTCTCCGGGTCAAGTCCCGGAATATGGATGCGCCTGCTGTGGAAGTTCGGTCTGTTTAATACCTGAATGTATGTGACCAACGCTTCGCTCTTGTCCTTCGCAACCACTTCATAGCAGTCATAGAAATGATTATCCGCATAATGCGCGATACGGTAGTAATCACCCTCACGCACCAAATCGTTATATTTGTGATACATGGCAACCTGCTGTGGAATCATGTTGCGGTCTGCCTCTGGAATCTTGGTCACATCCAGCTCATATCCGAATGTGCCTGCAAGCGCAACATAGCCTCTCGTCTCAAAAGGCGTTACCCTTCCAACCGTATGATTCGGACAGTCGGATACATGTGCGCCCATCGTAGACAACGGATAAATCATCGCCGTACCTGCCTGAATCGACAGACGTTCCACCGCATCGGCGTCATCAGAACACCATATCTGGGGACTGTAATATAACATACCCGCATCAAATCTGGCGCCACCGCCCGAACAGTTCTCAAGCAGCAGATGCGGAAACTCCTTCGTCATTCTGTCCTGTAACTCATAAACCGCCAGCACCTGTCTATGATATATTTCTCCCTGTCTGTCCGCCGGAAGCCCGTAGCTGCCCAAATCGCTGAGCTGTCTGTTCATATCCCATTTTACATACTCAATGTTGGCGCTTCTAAGAACCGACGCTACCATCTCATATACATAATCCCTAACTTCTTTTCTTGTCAAATCAAGTACATACTGGTTCCGCGCAAGGCTTCCTGTCCTGCCGGGAATAGCGATTGCCCAGTCCGGATGTGCGCGGTATAAATCGGAGTCCGGTGAAATCATCTCCGGCTCGAACCAGATACCGAATTTCATACCCAGTTTGTTGACCTCGTCTACCAGATGTTTCAAGCCTCCACTCAGCTTGCTCTCGTTAACCTGCCAGTCTCCCAGACTGGAATTGTCATCGTTCCTACGTCCGAACCATCCGTCATCCATGACAAGCATTTCAATTCCAAGCTCCGAAGCCTGCTTCGCAATCCCAAGCAGCTTCTCCGTATTGAAGTCAAAATAAGTCGCCTCCCAGTTATTAATCAGAATCGGGCGTTTCTTATCCTTGTATTCTCCGCGTATCAGATGCTTACGGTATAAATCATGGAAGCATCTGGTCATGCCGCCGATGCCGTCCGCCGAATAAACGCAGATAACCTCCGGTGCCTGAAAGCTTTCGCCCGGCTCCAGTTTCCAGCAGAAATGATAAGGATTAATTCCCATCATGGCACGCATACCGCCGAATTGATTTTCCTCAATCTGCGCCATGAAGTTGCCGGAATACACAAAGTTCATCGCATAGATGTCACCGCTTTCCTCCGTAGTCGTATTCTTTTTCCACGCCATAAACGGATGTTCCTGATGGCTTGATTCTCCCCTGATTGAAGACACGCTCTGTTTGCCTTTCATGACCGGACGCGTCTGAATCGCACGCTCCCTCGCCCAAGAACCGTGCAGCGTAATCATCTCATAATCATCGTTATCCATATCCATACATGCTGACAATACCTTAGTCAGATAAATCGCTTCGTCAGCACGATTCACAATCTTAACACTTCTTGCTATCGCATCGCTGTCTGCAAAAATACTGTAAGACAACAGCACCTGCAATCCCAAAAATTTGTCCTCACAGGTCAGTTCCAGCGTCATGCACTCCTTGTCTCCTCCAAAAGTCGCCGGAAGCCCCTCAAGCGCTTCCTTGCCATCATAGATTCTGTGGGAAACATAAGACAGCGATACGCCACTGTGTCCGCCCATCGTCCGCACTTCCAGCGTGCCTTCCCTGTAATCACCCAATCCGTTCCCCGTATACTCCATCGGAAACGTATCTAAGAAAGAAGTCCTATCCCTGTTATTCTGCGACGGTACAAACGGCGCCTCCGCCGTGCGCATCAGATATACCAGATTATCCTCTGTCAGTTTCCTTCCATAATAAATGTGTCCGATAAAATTGTCCTCGTCCACGATACCGATGCAGTAGCTTGTATGCTCCGTATCCAATTTAAAAACTCTGTTCCCTTCATTGTAGCTGATATTCATGCCTATTCTCCTTCTTCTGAACACGTTTTTCTAGTTTCAGCGTTGCCGCTGCTTCGTCTATTTCCTCCGTAAGACTGTCCGCCTTTCTACACAATAGTATATGACATTATCGCTATGCCAGCAATATACTTTGGAATACTTTGGCAAATACTTTTCATTGTTGACTTACAAGCATCTCTAATCTACAATAAAATAAAATTTTCTTTAGGTACTTCTATAATCTTAATCAATAATAAGGAGCATTTTTATATGAGAATAATACCCTCCCCCGAAAGATTTTTAGCCAAGAGCCGCCAAGAGCAAAATGATTCTCACTTCATATTTTTAATTTTAATTCTGTTTTCTATCATGATATTTTCTCTATGCTTTCAAGACACTATCAACTATGACGAATACTTTAGTATGCAATGGTGCCGTCTAAATTATAAAGACTTAATGCATACATTAGTCTCCGATGTTCATCCACCATTATATTATCTGCTTTTAAAACCGATTATCAATCTTACGAATGAAAATATGTTCTACGCAAGGATATTATCCGCCATTATGACAATAACCCTACTGTGGTCAGGCACTCTTTTTTTATTACATCATTTTGGCAAAAAATCAGCTCTCTTTTATGCTTGTTTTCTTTATCTGAATCCGTTTATGGTACAGAAAGCAACTGAAATCCGCATGTATATGCTTGCCAGTGCCTTTACTATTGCAAGCGGAATTTTATCTTATTACATTTTAAAAAAGACTTGTAAAAAGCATTGGTTCTGGTTTACACTTTCAAGTCTGGCAGCCGCCTATACCCATTACTACGCTTTGTTGGTTATGTGTTTTTTATACGCAGGAATCATTCTGTACTTTATTTGTACGAAAAATAAAAAAGGTATCATCTCTTGGCTAATCTGTGCGTTTTGCACAATTGTCGGCTATCTTCCTTGGTTTCCGATTGCCTTAAACCAACTGTTTGCCGTCAATGCCGGCTATTGGATAGACACCCCGACTTCCAGATTGGCTCCTCTACGGGAGTTGTTTTACAGTGCTATTCCGCATTCGGAACACATATATCTTGGTACAATCGTACTTTTAATAATATTGGCATTCATCCGTTTTATCAAGGAAAAAGATGTTGAAAGCTATTGGACATTGATGTGCTGCAGCGCCCTATGCGGAATTATGCTTTTTTCCATATGGTATGCTTCACATATCCGCCCTATTTTGGTCAGCCGCTATCTAATCATGGCAATGTGCCTCTGTATTCTAGGAATCAGCTATATGACTCGCTTTCTGCATAAATATATTGTAATACTACTGTGTTTTTTCTGTATCCTTGTCGGCAGTATACGTTATCAATCCATATTTCGTACACAAGCCAATCGAATTACTACGAAAACAGTTCAATTTATCACAGAAAAAAGTTCTCCCGATGACCAGATTATCTATGTAAATGACGGGTACGGCTATCTTGCCCACTGTGTAGAATACTATTTTCCCAACATAGAATACACGGGAATAGAAAAAAACGCTCTCAGTAAATTAGATGCAATCATCTCCGAAAGTAATGGCTCCGTCTGGTTCTTAGATGACAATGAATACATGGAACCTGCATTGGCAGATACGTTAAGTTCTACCGTCATAAACTGGGGTTCTTATGGTTTTGGCTCCACCGGCTTTGATCTTTATGAATTTTATAAAGAATAGGAAATTCTTTATAAAATACTTTAATTTCGGAAAAAAAGTGGTACAATATCCACTGTCGGCATGAAAATGGTATGCCCAGATTAAGATGCAGAAATGCAGATAATATTACCCAGATAGAACAATAACCAGATTTATTATGAGATTTGAGATTCCGCAGAGCGGAATCATGGCGGTTAGTGTGAAGAAGGCAGGTCGAATTTACTATGAGTATTACAGTCGTATTACAACAGATGGTCATGATTTTTGTATTAATCGGCGTCGGACTACTACTATATAAGAAGAAAATGTTGTCAGAAATGACATCCAAGCAGCTTTCCGGCATTATCGTCAACGTGACAAATCCGGCGCTCCTTATCTGTTCTGCCTTTCAGGAGGGTCCCAAGGTATCCGTCCCGGAGCTTGGAATGGCGCTTTTATTCTTTCTATTTGTCTACGCCATACTGATTGTGGTCAGCTTCTTGATACCCCGCATTCTGCGGGTCCCGAACATGTATCATTATTCCTACCAGATGCTGACCATCTTCGGCAACGTCGGATTTATCGGCATCCCGCTGGCTTCCGCCGTGCTGGGCGCCGAATCTTTGATTTTTGTATCCATTTATAACTTGATTTTTAATATATTGATTTACACCTTTGGATTATCTCTGCTGCAAAAGGCAGAAGCAAAACAGCTTGCAGCTCAGTCTGCAGCAACCGAATCCGCAACGCAGCGCGCAAATTCCGACGCCACAGCCGCTTCTCCCCTTTGGAAAAAGCTCGTGAATGCCGGAACCATCTCCGCTGCCGCAACAATTATTTTTTATCTGTGCGATTTTCAAGTTCCATCCATCGTCCCGTCCACGCTCAACTATATGGGACAGGCAACCACGCTGTTATCCATGCTCGTGTTAGGAGCCTCCGTCGCACAAATGACTCCCAAAGATATATTTTCCCATCCGAAGCTCTATGGATTTACACTGCTAAGACAGATTCTGGTCCCAATCGGCTGCGTTCTGTTACTGCGCCCTTTCATACAGAATCCTCTGGTTCTAAATACAATGGCGCTTATGCTCGCTGTTCCCGCCGGTAACATGCCGCTCATGCTCTCCAAGCAGCTTCATGTTGAGACTGACACCATCGCGCAGGGAATTATTCTGACCACTATCTTAAGCCTTGTGACCATTCCGATTGTAAGCTTATGCCTCTAAACAATCTGCACCTTCATCATATTGGTGGTGCCTGAAACACCCATCGGCACGCCCGAAGTGATGACCGTCAAATCGCCCTTCTCTAACAGCTTCATCTTCTCAGCCGCTTGAATCGCTCTGTCAAAAAGATTGAACACTTCTTTTTCTTCCTTAATCAAAAGCGGCGTCACACCCCAAGTCAGCGACAACTGCCTGCATACTTTCTCTGTGGTTGCACAACTGATAATATCACTCATAGGACGGTATCTGGAAATCATTCTCGCCGACCTGCCCGACTTGGTGACTGTCACAATCGCCTTGGCGTTCAGGTCAAGCGCCGTCGTGCATGTGGCATGACAGATTGCATCCGTGATATCTGGCTGTGTGCTTCGCTCATTCTGGAAGAAACGTTTCCGGTAGTCCACATCCTGTTCCGTGCGCTCCGCAATACGAACCATCGTCCTTACCGCCTCTACCGGATAAGCGCCCGCCGCCGTCTCGCCGGACAACATAATCGCACTCGTGCCGTCATAAACCGCATTGGCAATATCTGTTGTCTCCGCCCTCGTAGGTCGCGGGTTCTTAATCATGGACTCTAACATCTGCGTCGCCGTAATGACCTGCTTGCCGGTGCGATAAACCTTCTTGATGATTTTCTTCTGAATGACCGGCACTTCCTCGTAGGGAATTTCTACGCCCATATCGCCCCGCGCGACCATGATACCGTCGGATACCTCTATGATATCGTCAATATTCGCAACGCCCTGCGCATTTTCTATCTTAGAAATAATACGGATATTTTCGCCGCCATTTTTATGAAGCAGCTTACGAAGCTGTATGATATCTTCTTTCTTCTGGACAAAAGAAGCCGCGATAAAATCAACGTCCTGCTCGATTCCAAACAAAATGTCCTCCCTGTCTTTATCACTGATATAAGGCATGGACAAATCCACATCGGGCACATTGACACCTTTATGATTGGACACGATACCACCGTTGATGACACGACAGACGATATTGCTCTTATCTACCTTTTCCACCTTCATCTCTATCAGACCATCGTCAATCAATACGCGCATTCCCTCTTCCAAATCCTCATAGAGACGATTGTACGTCACGCTCACAATGTCCTTGGTTCCTTCCACTTCCTCTGAAGTCAGCGTAAACAACTGCCCTTCCTCCAGAGTCACTTTGCCTTCTTTGAAGTTTTTCACACGCACCTCCGGTCCCTTTGTATCTAATAAAATAGCAACCGGTCTGCCCACCTCCTTGCGGAGCTTTTTCACCATATCCATTCTTTTCTTATGGTCCTCATAGGTTCCGTGGGAAAAATTGCACCGCGCAACATTCATTCCCTCTATCATCATCTGTTTCAATACTTCCTCATTGTCTGTTGACGGACCAAGCGTACATACAATTTTTGTTTTTCTCATTATTATATTAAGCTCCTTTCTCAGTCTGTGATATTTGCGTCGGTTATCTGTTCCTATTTTATGCCAAGATGCTGCATTTTAAACGAATGACAGTTTTTCTATTTATAATCCTCTACATCAAACTCCTGTTGTTTATAATAATATTTTCTATCTTCTTCTGTAATTTTGCGTATAACCCTGCACGGATTGCCAACCGCAATACTCCAATCCGGAATATCCTTTGTCACAACGCTTCCCCCGCCAATCACAACATTATCTCCGATTGTAACTCCGGGCATAATAACCGTATTACCTCCAAGCCATACATTATCCCCAATTGTAACGGGAATACCATATTCATATCCACTGTTCCGGCTGTCCGGATGAACCGGATGTCCCGCCGTATAAATAGACACATTGGGGGCTATCTGCGCATTTTTTCCAATTGTCACTTTTCCCACATCAAGAACGGTAAAATTATAATTGGCAAAAAAATTCTCGCCCACTTCTATATTCCACCCATAATCACAATGAAACGGAGCTTCAATAAAGACATTCTCACCCGTTTTGCCCAGCAGGCTTTTTAACATTTCGGGAACCTTGTTCCGCTCATCGGGGTGCAGCAGATTAAAATCGTATATTTTTTTCTTACATTCCAGTCTTTCTTCCTCAAGTCCGTCCAGCCACGCTTTGTATGGCAAACCTGCAAGCATTCTCTCTTTCTGATTCATAGCTAAGTTCCTCCTAAAATTTATTGTTTATTAATTAACCTTAGAACATCCCAAACTCTTACGATGACTGAAAGTTTCAAGGGTGCTCACTCCACTTCCGAAGTATAAGGATATCCGATTATTCCATTGAGCGGATTGCTGGCGCAGTTGGGATTACTAATATGTCTAATTATTCTTATGTACAAAGAGCAAAAAAGCCAACTCATCCTATCTTCTTCAACTCTTTTCTAAATTGAGAATAAAATAACACTGCCGTAAACGTCACCGCGATAACATCCGCCACCGGTTCCGCCAGATAGACGCCCATCGTCTGGTTCTCCACAAAATGCGGGAGGATATAAATGAGAGAAATCAGCACGCTCATCATACCCGTCTTGGCAAAACCCTGTGCTGTGATAAATGCATTCATCCCAAGCGTAAGCTGTACAAAAATTGTCCCCACCGCATAGATTCCCATATATGCGGCGGCGTATCCTATCGTATTTGTACTTGCGCCAAAAGCAAGTAGCAGCGGACGATTAAAAAGCAACAGAACTGCTGTCAGGACAGCAGACATTATGACCTGCAGGAAAAAACTGTTGCCCAGTATCTTTTCCGCTTCGCCGTTATCTCCTTTTCCCATTGCCATGGAAGCCCTCGGCGCACTCCCGCTGCTGACCAGCGCGGCAAAAGCCGACACAATCATAATGACGGGCATACACACGCCTACGCCCGTAAGCGCCAGTGCACCGTCCCCGGCATATGCCCAATATAAATTCTGTCCACCATATTATAAAGCAGATTGATAATCTGTGCCGCAATCGCAGGAATGGAAAGTTCCAGCAGAAGCTTCCCGACCGGTTCCGTTCCCAAAAAATCATTATTCTTTTCCATAACTATATCCTCCTAACTCAACACCCAAAACAGGAAAAGCCATAACTTCTCAGCCATGACTTCTCTCATATCAACCAGCTCTATAGGCTTACAACCGTCCCGAAACCAGCTCTTATCTCTATCGGGGAAATCTTCTAACTTTCACGCTTACTTGAACATCCCCTTTAAAGCATCAGCCGCTTTTGCCACGCCGTCCATGGTCACCTTTGCCTTTACTCCATCAATGATTTTCATCACGACATCATCCGGAAGGTCTACGCCAATTACTTTTTCTATTACCTTTACAGGCTCTTTTTCAAACTGCTCTTTCATATTTGGATTCTTGGTAACTTCCTCTACAATCTTGTTAATTTTTTCTTTCACATCCATCGTATTGTCCTCCATAATCATCCTTTTATCAAACGCATTGTACATTGTATAACACATTGAAACAAAGTTCAAGAAACAATACCTGCAAACAGTCTTGAAAGGTAAAATATTCTTATTGCCTGCCTTCGATTGCAAAATGTCT